>NZ_CP012712.1:1555000-1870000 GCF_001295365.1 Parageobacillus thermoglucosidasius
AACACAGCTTGACGGGGCTGGAGTTCGCGTGCGGCATTCCCGGCTCTGTCGGGGGCGCGATTATGATGAATGCGGGTGCTTATGACGGGGAAATAAAAGATGTGGTTGACCATGTTAAGGTCGTTACACAAACGGGAGAACAGAAAATTTTGCGCAAAGACGATTTGCAGCTTGGTTATCGCACGAGCATCATCAGCAAGACGAACGACATTGTGCTGGAGGCGGTGTTCCAGCTTAAAAAAGGAGATCCGCAAAAAATTAAAGAAAAAATGGACGATCTCACCTTCCGGCGTGAATCCAAACAGCCGCTTGAATATCCTTCTGTCGGCAGCGTGTTTAAACGCCCTCCTGGATATTTTGCGGGCAAGCTCATTCAAGACAGCGGCCTGCAAGGAAAAGGGGTCGGAGGTGCGGAAGTATCGACAAAGCACGCAGGTTTTATTATTAATAAAAACAACGCCACCGCCTCTGACTATATTGCGACGATCGAACTGGTGCGGAAAACGGTTAAAGAAAAATTCGGCGTCGATCTGGAATTAGAAGTGAAAATTATCGGGGAGGATATCAAACAGTAACGGCACTGCGAACGGAGCCTGCCAACGGATTCCAAAAATAAAATTCTCCCGAATAGTAAATAGCTTGGCATGATGTTGCCTGGATTGTTGATATTTTCCTTTTTTGGATGCATTTCGCACATTCCGTTTTGCCGGTTTTTTGCAAAAAAGCATTTATGGCAATTGGCAAACAGGTTGTCATTTTGTTATAATCAAGTGCGGAATTAAAATTAGGCGATGGGGTTCGCCGTAATTGCCTTTTATGGCTGATGACTCCTACCAGTAAATTCTATTGGTAGGAGTTTGTTTTTTGTACGAATAGGAAAGGGGAAGGTGGGTAGATGATTGATTATGTGATTGTCGGCCTTGCTGGAATCGTTGGTGCATTGCTTCGCTACTATTTAGGTTTGTTTGTGAGCGGCTGGTGGAACGGGCCGTTTCCTTTGGCGACATTGCTTACGAATATGCTCGGCTGCTTTGCATTAGGATGGTTGAACGCTTATTTGCCGCGTTGGCGCAATATTCCTTCTTACGTAGCGGCAGGGCTAGGAACAGGGTTAATCGGTTCGTTTACAACTTTTTCCACGTTCAGCGTCGAAACGGTCGAGTTGTTGCGCATGTCCCATTGGGGGACAGCGTTGGTTTATGTTTTTCTCAGCATGTGCGGCGGGGTGTTGATGGCATTGTACGGATTTCGTCTCGGACGTGATGGCCTGCGTGTGAAAAACGAGGCGGCAGAGTAAGGAGGGAAACTTATGTTATGGAATAGCGCACTTGTGGCGTTCGGCGGATTTTTCGGAGCAATGGCGCGCTTCGGAATCAGCAAATGGATGAAACAAATATATCCTTCTTCTTTTCCGTTTGCTACATTATTGATCAATTTAATTGGTTCTTTTTTGCTCGGATATATTGTCGGAAAAGGGTGGAACGCTTCTTGGAATCTTCTTTTCGGAACAGGATTTATGGGGGCGTTCACGACTTTTTCGACATTCAAGTTTGAAAGTATTGCGTTTTATGTTCATAAGCAATGGAAATCATTTATTTTATATCTCGCATTAAGCTATCTGTTCGGCCTGCTTCTTGCTTTTCTTGGCATGAAAGCGGCAAGTATGTAAAGGTGTTTGTAAAGGGGGATCGCCTCGGAATCAGGGATGGAGGCGCTCCTGCCAATATGGGCATGCTAAGTGCGTGGCAGTTGGCAAGACGATATGGGCAGGTTTTCTTTACTGATTGTCTTGCGTTATATTTTGTACTATCACGAGTGCAGTAGGGATGGAGAGATAGAGAATGCCAGATTACCATGATCGGACAAACGATATCGTCGATCTTTGTTTGTTAGCGGGAAAAATTATGCTCGAAAGCGGCGGGGAAACATACCGCGTGGAAGATACGATGATGCGTATAGCAGCTTCATTTGGCATTCCCCGTTCACACAGTTATGTCACGCCGACGGGAATTATTTTTTCGATTGATCGGATGAATTCTACGCAGTTTATCCGGATTGTGGAACGTTCGACAGATTTGCATAAAGTCGCGCTTGTGAACAACATTTCCCGCCGCATCAGCAATGGAGAGCTGTCGCTCGACGAGGCATATCAACAGTTAAAAGAAGTGGAGAAACAAAAGCTTTTTTATTCTTTTTGGCAGCAAGTCGCGGCGGCGGCGGTTGCCAGCGGCTGCTTTGCTGTCATGTTTGGGGGCTGGAACAACTTTTTCCCTTCACTGCTTGCCGGAGGAGCGGGATTTTATTGTTTTGAGATGATTCACCGCCTTGTGAAAATACGATTTTTTGCCGAATTTTTTGCTTCGTTTATCGTTGGTGGATTGGCTATGATTTTCGTTATGATCGGGCTTGGGGCGAATTTGGATAAAATTATTATCGGGTCTGTTATGCCATTGGTGCCGGGACTTGTGATAACGAACGCTGTGCGCGATTTAATGGCAGGGCATTTTCTCGCCGGATTGTCCAAAGGCGCGGAAGCTTTTTTAACCGCGTTCGCGATTGGCACCGGCATTGCGCTGATTTTATCGATTGGCTAATTGTAAGGGGAATTGCGGATGATTGTGCAACAATTATTGATAAGTTTTATTGCTTCGGCAGCGTTTGGGATCATTTTTAACATTCCGAAAAAGCTGTTAATCAATTGCGGATTTGTCGGAATGGTCGGATGGATTATTTATTTTTTATTCGCTGAGCAGCAAATCAATGGTGTTGCCGCTACGTTTATTGCCTCTTTTTTTGTGGCAATGATCAGCGCCATATTTGCAAGAATATACAAAACGCCGGTAACGATTTTCAGCGTTTCCGGGATTATCCCGCTCGTTCCGGGGGGCTTGGCGTATGAAGCGATGCGTCATGTCGTCTTAAACGATTATAATATGGCGATATCACTTGCTGTGAAAGCATTTATGATTTCTGGAGCGATTGCGATGGGACTGGTTTTTTCGGAAGTGATTAACCAGATCGTCAAACAGAAGCGGAAATCCTAAACTTCTGGAAAACAGAGGTTTAGGATTTTTAAGGTTGTCGGAACGCTGTGCGTTTTTTATTCGTTGATGAACCAGCCTAGGTTGCAAACTGTTTTTTGAATATGATAATATGTGTAACAACAATTTTCAAAATGTTTGTGAATATTTCAACGGGGGAGAACGCAATGAGGAAAATTATTTATGCGATGAAGGGAGAATTATGGGAGATTTTTGATTATCTTCATCGCCATCCAGAAGTTAGCTGGGAAGAGTGGAAAACGACGCGGTTTATCGAACAGCAACTCATCCAAGAAGGATATCGTACCCAAACTTTTTCCGATTGTCCGGGAGTGATTGGAGAAATTGGCAGCGGAACGTTTACGGTCGGATTGCGCAGCGATATGGATGCGCTTTGGCAAGAAGTAGATGGGGTATGGCGGGCGAACCATGCGTGCGGGCATGATGCCCATATGACAATGGTATTAGGGGTTGCCAAGCTATTTAATCGCATCGGCTATCAGCCGCCCGGAACGTTGCGGCTTCTTTTTCAGCCAGCGGAAGAAAAAGGAACTGGCGCATTAAAATTTTTGGAAAAAGGAGTCGCCGATGACATGGACTTTTTGTACGGTGTTCATTTGCGGCCGATTCAAGAAGTCAAAAGCGGTTATGCCGCTCCAGCAATTTTACATGGAGCCGCCCAATGTATTGAAGGGGAAATTAAAGGAGTGGCCGCACATGCGGCAAGACCGCATCTCGGAGTCAATGTCATTGAAGTGGGAAGTGCGATTGTGCAGGAGTTAGGCAAAATTCACGTAGATCCGCAAGTGCCGGCATCGATAAAAATGACAAGATTTCGTGCAGGCGGCAAAAACGTGAACATCATCCCGGATTATGCCGAATTTGCGCTTGATTTGCGGGCGCAAACAAATGAGGTGATGGAACAGTTAGTGGAAGGATTAAACGACATTGTCAAAGGGGTAGCGGCTATTTATCATGCGGATATCCGGCTTCGTTCCGGCGTTCGCGTTGCTGCCGCAAAGCCGCACCCACAAGCGCGGTCGTTCATGGAGCGCGCTATTGCCGCCGTATTGGGAAGAGAAAAATGTTTGCCGCCAATCGTTACTTCAGGGGGAGAGGACTTCCATTTTTATTCATGGATGAAACCGCAGTTAAAAACGACGATGCTTGGGCTTGGCTGCGATTTGACGCCAGGGCTGCATCATCCGCAAATGACGTTCCGCCGCGAAGACTTATTGTCCGGCATTGAAATATTAGCAAGAGCCGTTATGGAAACGTTTGAGCATTTTGCATTGCAAGGAGAGATGGGAAGTGCACGTTTCGCTGCAAAAAATTGACACGATCGAACAGCTCGAAGAAATGGCAAGGTTAGAAGCAGAAGTATGGGGAACGATCCCGGTCCCTACTCACCAAACGTTGACGGCGGCGAAAAACGGCGGCATTATTATCGGCGCTTTTGTGGATGGAAAAATGGTCGGATTTGTGTATAGCTTTCCCGGATACGAGGACGGGCAAATATATCTTTGTTCACATATGATGGGAATTGCCAAACCGTTCCGCGACAAAGGAATCGGTTATATGCTGAAAATGAAACAAGCGCAAGAGGCAATCAAAAAAGGATATCGCACGATTCGTTGGACATACGATCCGCTACAAAGCAGAAACGGCTATTTGAACATTGCCAAGTTAGGGGCTGTTTGCTCACAGTATGTGGAAAATTATTATGGCCAGATGGAGGATGCATTGAACAAGCATTTACCGTCGGACCGTTTTATTGTCGAGTGGCTATTAGAAAGCCGGTATTTACAAGAAAGAAGCCGCTTTTTCTCTAACATAGCATGGTCGCCGGAGAATGTGGCGCTGAATTGGAAGCAAAACAACAATGGAGATCCAGTGCCTGTTTGCAAAGAGGAATTTACCCTTTATGACCAGCCGTTTTTGCTTGTTCCTGTTCCTTTGCAGTTTCAGCGGCTTATAGAGACAGATCTTGCGCTGGCGCTGGATTGGCGCTATAAGACGCGCGACGTGTTTGTCCGGCTTTTTCGCAAAGGATGGGCCGTTGCGCATATCATTCGGAAAGAGGATGAACCTATCTTATATTATGTGTGCGTGAAACGCAGCGAATTGCCGATATAATCAGGGGGAATTTTGGATGGAAATAAAAGTGAGACGAGTTGTGCTGCGCCATTTGCAAATGGAACTTAAATCACCGTTTACGACGAGCTTTGGTTCGTTTCAGAAAAAGGAATTTATTTTAGTCGAAGCGGTTGATGAAGACGGCGTGTCGGGATGGGGGGAATCGGTGGCTTTTTCCTCTCCTTGGTACAATGAAGAAACCGTAAAAACCAATTGGCATATCATAGAAGATTTTTTATTGCCGCTTTTATTTCAAGCGCCAATTGCCCATCCGGAAGAGCTGCGCCAACGTTTTTCCATCATCCGCAAAAATCAAATGGCCAAAGCGGCGGTAGAAGGGGCGGTATGGGATTTATTTGCGAAAAAACAAGCATTGCCGTTACATAAAGCGCTTGGCGGAAATAAGCACAGCATTGAGGTAGGGGTGAGCATTGGCATTCAGAAAAGTGTCGATGATTTATTGCGCATTGTCGAACGGTACGTGCAAGCAGGGTATCGGCGCATCAAAATAAAAATTAAACCCGGGTGGGACGTTGGCGTGGTCCGCGAAGTTCGCCGCCGTTTTCCGGACGTTCCGTTCATGGCCGATGCCAACTCCGCTTATTCGCTGGCAGATATCGATCGATTAAAGGCGTTAGATGAATTTCAGTTAATGATGATTGAACAGCCGCTTGCTTCAGATGATATTGTGGATCATGCGGCATTACAGTCGCAGATAAAGACACCGGTCTGTTTGGATGAAAGCATTTGTTCGGCCGAAGATGCCAGAAAAGCCATTCAGCTTGGCAGTTGCCGGATAATAAATATAAAAATCGGCCGTGTCGGAGGGCTGACAGAAGCGAAGCGCATTCACGATATTTGTCAAAAGAACGGCATTCCCGTCTGGTGTGGCGGCATGTTAGAAGCTGGTGTCGGCAGAGCGCACAATATTGCCATAACGACGCTGGAGAATTTTACGTTGCCTGGCGATACTGCTGCTTCTTCCCATTACTGGGAGAAAGATATTATTGTTCCAGAAGTCGTTGTCCGTAATGGAATGATAACAGTGCCAGAACAACCGGGGATTGGATATGAAGTCGACAGACGGCAAGTAGATATTTATACGAGCTATGCTAAGGTGTACCGTCCTTAGTTTTTCGTTTCCGGCTGCGGAATGTTTGCTGCTGTTTGCGTTTAACTGCATCATTGAGCTGTCGCAGAGGAAGAATATGAATGGAGCATTTATGCAGTCTATAGTGGAATCACGGTAATAAAAGCGGGGGAAGGAACGCGGAGGAAAAAGCTGGACGGAAAAGATGTGATCACTTTTCCGCCAGCTTTTTTGCGATTTCGTTTCAGCGCGTTAGTTTGCCAATTCTTTTATTCCTGTATTCGCTTTCACAAGAATTTCATCAAATTTCTTGCTATCGGCTTTTTTCGAGGAAAGAAGTGTGCCGACAATCGCCGCGATGAATCCTAATGGGATGGAAACAATGCCAGGGTTGGCCAGCTTAAAGAGCGGTTCGCCGACAAGAATCGCTACTCCCGGTTCCGGCGCCCAAACGTTCGGACTAAAGAACACGAGCAATAACGCGCTGAACAGCCCGACGAGCATTCCGGCAATAGCGCCTGTTGTATTAAAGCGGCGCCAGAAAATCGTTAATACAATAATCGGCAAATTGGCGCTTGCGGCAACGGCAAATGCCAATGAGACAAGGAAAGCGACATTCATTTTTTGGGCGAACAACGCTAAAAGAATGGACAAAATCGATACGCCGACAGAAGCAAAGCGCGCCGCAACCATTTGCTCCCTTTCTGTTGCTTCGCCGCGGCGAAGAATATGGCTGTAAAAGTCATGGGCGAACGCCGATGCGGCTGACAGCACAAGTCCCGCCACAACAGCTAAAATGGTGGCAAACGCGACTGCAGATATAAACGCGAACAGGAAATCGCCGCCGAGCGCTTCCGCCAATAATGGAGCGGCCATGTTTCCGGCAGGGTTTGCGGCGACAATTTTGTCATAACCAACGAATGCCGCGGCTCCAAACCCTAAGAAAATCGTTAAAACGTAAAAAATTCCGATAATCCATGTTGCATGAACGACCGATTTGCGAGCAGTTGGTGCATCTTTTACTGTAAAGAAGCGGATTAAAATGTGTGGAAGTCCTGCTGTTCCTAGGATAAGCGCTAAATTCAGCGATATCGTATCAAGCGGGTCTTTAAATTTATTGCCAGGATTGAGGAACGCTTCACCAAGCGGCGTGGCTGTTTTAACTTCATTAAACATTTTGGTGAGGCTGAAATCAAATTTTGCAAAGACGATAAAGGAAATAATAAACGTACCGACCATTAATAATACCGCTTTTACAATTTGTACCCAGCTCGTCGCCATCATGCCGCCAAAAACGACGTAAACGGTCATGAGGATGCCGACAATGAGGACAGAGTAAATATAATCAATCCCTAATAATAGCTTAATAAGGCCTCCGGCACCGACAAGCTGAGCAATCATGTAGAAAATGGAGATGGCGATCGTATTAAGCGCTGCGACCCCGCGCACTTTTTTGTCGGAGAATCGGGCGGCAATCATGTCCGCCATCGTATATTTGCCAAGGTTACGCAGCGGTTCTGCGACAATGTAAAGAACGACTAAATATGCAACAAGGAAGCCAATACTATAAAAGAAACCGTCAAAACCAGCCAGTGCGATCATGCCGGCAATTCCTAAAAATGAAGCAGCGGACATATAGTCGCCGGCAATTGCCAGCCCGTTTTGCCAGCCGGTTAAGCTGCTATCTGCTGTATAAAACTCGCTCGTTGTTCTCGTCCGTTTCGAAGCGAAGTACGTGATGACAAGCGTCAGCGCCACAATGATCAAGAAGAGGAAAAAGGCTAACCCGTGCATTATATGCTTCCTCCTTCCTTCGCTTCTTGTTTAATTTGTTCCACGATTTTGTCAAATTTGGCGGCGCGTTTAGAGTAAATGGTGCATAGCGTCCACGTCATGATAAATTGCGCAAACGCAAATATCCATGCCCAACTGATCGGACCGATTGCCGAAGCGTTTAACACGTCGGAATAGGATGTCAAAATCGGCAGTGCAAAGTAAAACACTAAGAAAAACAGCGTGAATGGCACAATAAATTTTTTCTTTTCGCGCATGAGATGCTGAAAAGATGAAGACTGGACAATTTGACTATAATCCATTGCTGCTCGTTCTTCGAAAGAACGGTTTTGTATCGCCATAAAAATTCCCCCTCCTTAGTTTGTTTTGTTAATAATGATAAGAAAAAACAGCTAGCCTCCTTTCTTTCAATGTTCATAAAATTTTCACAATTTATTATATATTTATCTGAATAATTTGTAAATTACTAATTTTTAAACTCTATCGTTTTATGGCTTTAATACATCAAACGGGAAAAATTTTTTGTTGTTTTTATTATTTTCTAACTTTACAAACATTAGCGAATAGCGTAAAATCCAGATTGAACTCTTCAACATTTTTTTACAAAAAACGACAAGGGGAGACACTAAATGAATTTGTTGCGGAAAAAGTCGGTGCAAATGTTGTTGGATGAAGCGGAGCAAAAAGGTGTTTCTTTAAAAAAAGATTTAGGGGCATTCGATTTAACGATGTTAGGCATTGGCGCTATTATCGGGACGGGAATTTTTGTATTGACGGGAGTCGCCGCTGCTGAACATGCCGGTCCTGCGCTTGTCCTTTCTTTTATTTTTTCTGGCCTTGCTTGTGTGTTTGCGGCGCTTTGTTACGCGGAGTTCGCTTCGACGGTTCCGGTATCTGGGAGTGCTTACACATATAGTTATGCTGCATTCGGGGAATTAATTGCTTGGATTTTAGGATGGGATTTAATTTTAGAATATGGAGTGGCTGCTTCAGCTGTAGCGGTTGGATGGTCTGGCTATTTTCAAGGGCTGCTTGCCGGGTTTGGCATTGAGCTTCCAAAAGCGTTGACGAACGCATATAACCCGGAACAGGGAACAATTATCGATTTGCCGGCGATTTGCATTACGCTGCTCATGGCATTTTTATTAAGCCTTGGCGTTAAAAAATCTGCCCGTTTTAATGCGATCATGGTAGTGATTAAAGTCGCCGTCGTACTGTTGTTTCTTGCGGTTGGTGTTTGGTATGTGAAACCGGAAAACTGGTCGCCGTTTATGCCATTTGGATTTTCCGGAGTAGCCACTGGTGCTGCGACTGTTTTTTTTGCCTATATCGGTTTTGATGCGGTTTCGACGGCAGCAGAAGAGGTGCGCAACCCGCAGCGGAACATGCCAATCGGAATCATTGCTTCTTTATTTATTTGTACATTATTATATATTGCCGTTTCTCTCGTATTGACGGGAATTGTTCCTTACGAACAATTGAATGTAAAGAACCCGGTTGCCTTTGCGCTAAACTATATTCACCAAGATTGGGTTGCTGGCTTTATTTCGTTAGGCGCGATTACCGGAATTACGACGGTATTGCTTGTCATGTTATATGGACAAACGCGTTTATTTTATGCGATCAGCCGCGATGGTTTGCTTCCAAAAGTATTTTCAAAAGTGAGCCCGACGCGGCAAGTGCCGTATGTGAACACTTGGCTTACAGGGATAATCGTAGCGGTTTTCTCTGGAATTATCCCATTGAACAAGCTGGCAGAGTTAACCAATATTGGGACGCTGTTTGCCTTTATCACTGTTTCGATCGGTGTCCTTATTTTACGCAAAACACAGCCGGATTTAAAACGCGCTTTCCGGGTTCCGATGGTTCCCGTCATTCCGTTGTTGGCCGTTGCATTTTGCGGGTATTTAATTTTCCAGCTCCCAGCGCTCACTTGGATCGGTTTCGGCTCTTGGTTATTGATCGGTTTAGTGATTTATTTCACATATGGACGCAAGCATAGCACATTAAATGACATGGAAGAAACATCAGAAAAAGCAGGATGATGTTGTAAAAAAACATTCTTAAAAGGACCTTTGCTTTCATTAGCGAAGGTCTTTTTTTGTTGATGAAAAAAGCAAGTGTCATAAATTTCCGATTGAATGACCAACAAAAATCCGCTATGATGTACGAATGATATTCAAAGGGAGCGCTAGTTCGTCTCTTTAACAAATGGGGTGAAATCCATGTTCAGCATATTATTTTCGCTAAAAAAGGAGAGAACGATTGAACAGACGGTTAGCGAAATTCAACAAGGAAATAAAACATTGCATAATCAATTGATTCAACAATATAAACCTTTTATTGCCAAAACGGTTTCCAGCGTGTGTAAACGATTTATTCATGAAGGCGATGATGAGTTAAGCATCGGGTTGATTGCGTTTAATGAAGCAATTGAAAAGTACGCGCCTCATAAAGGTGGTTCGTTTATTTCATTTGCCGAATTGCTCATAAAAAGGCGTTTAATCGATTATATTCGCAAAGAAGCAAAATGCAGGAACATTGTTTTCCATACAGATGAAGATGAAGAAAATTCTGCGCAAACGTATTTAGATACGAAGTTATCCATGGATGAATTTTATAGGCAGATAGAGCAGCAACAGCGCCGCGAGGAAATTCTTCATTATCAGCAAGTATTAAAAGAATTTGGCATTCATTTTCATGAGCTTGTCGAACAGTCGCCAAAACATAAAGATGCCCGACTAAATGCCATCAATGTTGCCAAGTTGTTAGTGGAAAATGAAGAATTGCTGAAATGGCTTTTTCGGAAAAAACAATTGCCGATTAAACAATTACAAAATATGGCCGAAGTGAGCCGCAAAACGATAGAGAGAAATAGAAAATATATTATTGCGGTGGCGATTATTTTAGCTGGGGATTATGTTTATTTAAAGGAATATATAAAAGGGGTGCTTCCATCGTGAAAAAAGGGATTGTGTTGGAATTCGATGACGAATTTGTCACATTATTAACTCCTGATGGCGAGTTTATTCAAGTGAAAAAGGAAAGTGAATGCGAAATAGGGGAAGAGATTGAAGCGGGGATAGTGCAAAAACCCAATGTTCGCCGTCGTTCACTTCGATACATAATGAGCTTCGTGGCGGCAGCGGTTCTTTTGATTGCAACGCTGCTTCGTTTTCCTTCAGATGAAGTGTATGCCTACATGTCCATTGATATTAATCCAAGCATCGAAATCGGGGTCAATGAGCAGTTAAAAGTGATAAAATTAAAGGCATATAATAAGGAAGGAAAAAAGATTGTTTCACAACTTGTGCATTGGCAGAAAAAAGCGTTTATTGATATTACCAAGGAAATTATCGAATTAAGCATGAAAAAAGGCTATTTGCAAAAAGGCGGGCAAGTATTGATAACAACGGTGGAGAGAAAACACCATGCCGCATCTTCGCGTGAACTTTCTACAGAATTGACGAAAATTCAGCACTCGTATCAGCGGAAAAACATTATTGTGAAGACGGAAGAAAGCACGATGGAAGTACGAAAGGAAGCGGTAAAAAAAGGAATGACAACAGGAAAGCTGCTGCAAATTGAACAAAAGACGAAATCAGTTCCGCCACAAGAAAAACCGGCGAAACAGGAAGAGAAACAGCAGATAAACAGCCATTTTCCAAAAGAAAAGAATGAACAAAAACCCAATAATAACAACAGCAATGAAAAGAACGAACAGCAGATGAGCAACCGTTTATTGCCGAAGCACGGTGAGCGAATGCAGGAAGGAAATAGTAAGAATGAACAAAAAGAATTACATAACATTTACTATCCATCCATGGGAAAAGATAATCACCCATTCAGGAAAAAAGATAGCCATCCACCTTTTATAGAAAAAGATAAACATCCATATGGGGGAAAAGATAAACGTCCGTTTGTGAAGAAAGAGGAATGGGGACGCGGTAAAAGCGCCGATCATATATTAAGGAAAAATAGCGAAAGACAAAAGTACCGGCCGCATGATTATGACTGGAAACAGCACCAACAGCACCAAAAAAAGAGAAATGGACAGGGCCAACATCACCGAAAACCAAACTATAATCACGATCATTTCAACAAATTTCCAAAAGGCAATCATCAACATGAACAAAAGAAATGGAAAGAAAGTCGGCGATATGGATAAGCCGAGTAAACCTACTCGGCTTTGCGGACAGCATTATTCTGTTTTTTGAAAAGCAGATCCGGCCAGCTGGCTTTGCGCTTGGGAAACGAGCCGTTTCGTAATTTCGCCGCCGACAGAGCCGTTTGCCCGGGAAACGGTATTTGCTCCTAATTGTACGCCAAATTCTTGGGCGATTTCATATTTTATTTGTTCCAATGCCTGTTCGATTCCCGGAACAAGCAGTTTATTGCTTGATCTTGCCATTGTATTTCCTCCTAACATAGTTAGTTGTCTGGCAATGTTAGTATGTGTCAATCGAGAATCCTCTATAACGGAAGTTGATGAAAATTATGCTGTTTTCTGCCATAATGTGCGCTTAAAAAATAATTGCAAACGTTTTCGATTTAGGTTATAATTTAATCGACAAAGCATCCAAAACGTTTTGGAGGAAGGGCTGTGACGACGATCAAGGATATTGCCAAGGCAGCTGGTGTTTCGATTACGACCGTTTCCCGTGCATTAAACGGTTATCCTGATGTGAACGAGAAAACAAGGCAAAAAATTATCGATATTGCCAAACAATTAAACTATAGTCCAAATACGCTTGCGCGCGGGCTTGTGATGAATAAATCCAAAACGATTGGCCTGCTTGTTTCCGGATTAACAAGAGAAAGTGCGAAGGATAATTTTACGTTTGAAGTGTTAGCTGGTGTCAATCAATATGTCAGCGAAGTGGATTATGACATGGTATTATTCAGCACCACTTCAACAAAACAACGTGAGAAAACATATACGCAGCTATGCCGGGAACGGAGAGTGGATGGGGCGATTTTGCAAGGAATCCGCAGCGATGATCCATATTTACAAGAAGTTGTTGAAAGCGACATTCCGTGTGTTTTAATCGATATTCCAATTGAATCGGAAACGGTTGGATACGTGACGACGGACAATGTGCTAGGTGCAAAAAAGGCAGTGGAGCATTTAATATCGTTAGGACATAAAAACATAGCGATGATCAACGGCTACAAATACGCATTTGTGAGCGAACAGAGATTAAAAGGGTACAAAGAGGCGTTATCAGAAGCAGGGCTGCCAATTCATGAAGAATGGATTGCCGACGGGGCGTTTCGCGAAGACGCCGCAGAAGCGGAAGCGCTGCGCTTGTTAACGGAGTATCCATGTATATCTGCCTTTTTCTGCGCGAGCGACCTGATGGCATTGGGGGTTATGAAAGCGGTTAAACGGGTTGGAAAACAAATACCCGATGATGTGGCGGTCATCGGTTACGATGATATTATTCTTGCCTCATATGCCACCCCTGCGTTATCAACTGTTGCTCAAAATATCTTTGCCATGGGGTATGAAGCAGCGAAATTGCTGATTCATATGCTTGAAGGAAAAGCAGAGTCTCATGTGAAAATTTTAGAAACCGAATTAAAGATACGTGAGTCTACTGTGAAAAACCGCAATTAATGTGGTTTTTCGCTAACGCGCAACTAACTGAAAACGTTTTGGTTAGATCCGAAACGTTTTCAGTCGAATACATAAAATCCAAAACGTTTCGGATCTTAAGCAGGAGGAATTTAACATGAATTACCGGGTGATCAAAGAGAACGATATGTTTTTTCTAACAGATGAAAAAGGAAATATTCCTAAATCTCATCCTTATGGGCTAGGACTGTATACAAAGGATACACGGTTTTTGAGCGAATTTTCACTGCGCATTAATGGAGAAGAACCAGTGCTTCTTTCTTCCGATGCTTCGGAGAATTATATGGCAACGATTTTATTAACAAACCCTCCGATCGAAAAAGATGGCGAAATCGTTTTATGGCGCGAATCTGTTCAAATCGAAAGAAAGCGCTTTATTTATAGCGGGGTATTATATGAAACGGTCAAATTAAAAAACTACTTTCCAAAACCGGTCACATGTGAAATCAGTGTTTCTTTCGATGCCGATTTCGCCGATATGTTTATTATCCGCGGCTTCCAAACGGGAAAAGTCGGCAAGCGCACAGGACAGACCGTGGACGGGAATTCGCTGGTGTTTCATTACGAAGGGGCGGACGGTGTTTACCGGGCGACGACGATTACATGGGATCGTCCTGCTATATTAGCCGATGAAAGCGGACAAGTCGTTTTTGCTTTTTCCCTTCATCACGATGAAGAACAGGCGGTTACTTTCATGATCCAACCGCAAATTGGTCAACCGGCAATGCCGAAAACCATAATGGATAAAGACAATGCTTTACGCCAACTTCAGGATTCTTACAATGAATGGCATCAAAGCATAACGAGAGTAAACACGGACTATAAGCCTCTTCAGCGCCTGATAGAGCGCGGCCTTGCTGATTTGCGGGTATTATTAACTGATTTAGGATATGGCCCATTTCCTGTTGCAGGGCTTCCATGGTTTGGAGTGCCATTTGGGCGCGACAGCTTAATCACGGCATTGCAAATGCTTCCGTTTTGCCCTCAAGTGGCTAAAGGAACATTGCTGACAATGGCGCAGTATCAGGGAAAAAAACAAGATCCTTGGCGCGATGAACAGCCAGGAAAGATTATGCATGAACTTCGTTTCGGTGAGTTAGCCAATACCAATCAAGTGCCATTTACTCCATATTATGGTGCTGTCGATGCTACGCCGTTATTTCTTGTGCTGCTTGCAGAATATGTGAAATGGACAGGGGATTATGACATAGTCCGCCAATTAGAACCAAACATTGAAGCGGCGCTCCAATGGATTGATCAATATGGCGATCGTGATGGCGACGGGTTTGTCGAATATCATCAGGAATCGAGCAAAGGAATTGCCAACCAAGGATGGAAGGATTCTGGGGATTCGATTGTGCACCGGGATGGAGAGTACGCCAAACCACCGATTGCGCTTGTGGAAGTGCAAGGGTATGTATACCAAGCTAAAAAGGGATTGGCGGACATTTTTGAGCAGATCGGGAAAGTAAAACAAGCCGCCGAGCTTCGGCAACAGGCAGAAGAATTAAAGAAAAAATTTGAAGATGCGTTTTGGATGGAAGATGTGCAATTTTATGCGATTGCGTTAGATGAGAAAAAGCGGCAAGTTGGCACTATCACATCCAATCCAGGGCATGTGCTGTTTGCTGGTATATTAGACGGGCACCGGGAAAACGCTGTGATCCGAACGCTCCTGTCCCCGAAAATGTTTTCCGGATATGGAATCCGGACAATGGCGGAAGGAGAAGCCGGATATAATCCGATGAGCTATCACGATGGCAGCGTCTGGCCGCATGATAATAGCATTATTTTATTAGGATTAAGCAAGCTAGGAAAAGCAAAGGAAGCGCTGATGATTATGGAAGGATTAATCGAGGCGGCCTCCCATTTTGAATATGACCGCCTTCCGGAGCTGTTTTGCGGATATAGCCGTTCGTTTGGAAAACCAGTTCCGTATCCAGTCGCTTGCTCGCCGCAAGCTTGGGCGGCAGGAACACCGCTTGTGTTTGTGCAAGCAATGCTGGGGCTGTTTCCAAACAGTTTGCGTAAGGAAATTCATCTTTCTCCAACTTTGCTTGATTCCATGAATGTTCTCAAGGTAGAAAACATGGCGATTGGACATGGCCGGTTGTCACTGACTGTTTTCCGGGAAGGGAAAGAAATAAAGGTGAACATTCATGAAAACACAACGGGATACGATGTCATCGTTTTATAGCAGGGATGGAAATTTCCTCCCTGTTTATATAAAGAAACAATCATAAAAGAAAGGAGTATGGTGAAATGAAAAGATGGTTGACTGCTGTTGGGATTACGTCCGTATTGATGGGAAGCATCTTGGCTGGCTGTGGCGGAGGAGATGAGAAAGCCGCAAATAAAGAGACAAGCGGCAACAATGGCGAAAAAGTGGAGGTCACACTTGCGGGATGGGGCGGCAATCCGAGTGAACAAAAACTGTTGCAGCAAACGCTGGACGAATTTGAGAAAAAACACCCGAACATCAAAGTGAAACTGGAAGTCATTTCGGAACAGTATATGGATGTCATAAAAACCCGTTTAATCGGCGGTGAAGGCCCAGACGTTTTCTATCTTGACGCCTTTGAAGCCCCTGCCTTAATTGAAACAGGAGTATTGGAACCGCTTGATCAATATGTTACCGACGATTTCGACATTGATGATTTCGAAAAACCGTTGCTGGACGCATTTAAAGGAAAAGATGGGCATATTTACGGCTTCCCTAAAGATTATTCAACATTAGCGCTATTTTATAACAAAAAAATGTTTAAAGAAGCTGGCGTAGAGGTGCCAAAAACATGGGATGAATTGCGCGAGACAGCCAAAAAATTAACAAAAGGAACGGAAGTATATGGTTTTGGCGTAGCGCCGGAGTTAGCGCGTCTTTACTATATTGCTGAATCCAAAGGCGGAAAAGTGGTTACCGATAACAAAGCAAGCTTTGCTGACCCGAAAGTAGTAGAGGCTTTACAGCCAATTGTTGATATGCATTTAAAAGATAAATCAGCGGCGCAACCTAGCGAAGTCGGCGCGAACTGGGGCGGAGAGATGTTTGGGCAAGGAAAAGCGGCTATGGTGATTGAAGGAAACTGGGCAATTCCGTTTTTACAAGATACATTCCCGAATTTAGAGTTTGGAACGGCTGAAGTGCCAAGCATCAATGGCAAAAAAGCAACAATGGCATATACCGTAGCGTATGTCATGAATAAAGACTCGAAAAAGAAAAAAGCGGCTTGGGAACTCATTTCCTATTTGACAGGAAAAGAAGGAATGAAAATATGGACAAGCAAAGGATATGCGCTGCCGACACGCAAATCCGTTGCTAAAGAATTGGGATATGACAAAGATCCGTTGCGTGCGCCGTTAGTAGCAGGCGCTTCATATGCGACGGTATGGCAACAAGGAACGAATTTGCCGATTATCGTCAACAACTTTAATAACCAGTTTGTCAGCGCCTTTTTAGGGGAACGGCCGTTGAATGAAGCGCTAAAAGAAGCGGAGAAAACTGCGAATAAAGAAATCGACAGCAAATAATGCGGATGCTGGTGGAAGGAGGAGATCCTTCCACCAGCATGGAATGCCTGATGATGTAACTCCCCTTCTTTCTAGCAACGCTGCGCTTGCCGCGCAAGAGAGGGGAATAGCTTTATCGACTCTCTGCAAGGAGATGAACAAGATGAAACGAAAATGGCGGGAAACAGGTACGGGCTATTTATTCATGTCACCAACGTTGTTCGTACTGCTTTTGTTTATTATCGGCCCGATCGTGTTTGCGATTTTCCTTGCGTTTCACAAAGTGCAATTGCTCGGGACAACAACGTTTGAATTTGTCGGTTTGGATAACTTTGAACGCATCGCTCATGATGCGCGGGCGAAAATTGCGCTATGGAATACGCTTAAGTATGTTGTCATCGTAGTGCCGTGCCAGACAATACTGGCCCTTGTGCTGGCGGCAACATTAAACGCAGGGCTTAAAGGGCAAAAGTTTTTCCGGATTGTCTACTTTTTACCAACGCTTACGTCCTCGGCGGTGTTAACCCTTATTTTTATGTGGATGTATAATCAAAACGGGCTTATTAACCATGTCTTAAAATTGTTAGGACTGCCGACCTATAACTGGATAGGCGATCCAGATGTCGCATTGACTGCAATTATGATCATGAATATTTGGTCTACTGCCCCATATTTCATGGTTATTTACTTAGCGGCATTGCAAGATATTCCAGATTCGCTTTACGAAGCAGCGGAACTGGACGGAGCCAATGCGCTGCAAAAATTTTGGTATGTGACAGTACCATATTTGCGGCCAGTGACATCATTTGTCGTGATCATGGGGCTCATTGGCACGTTCCAATTATTTGATCAGTCATATATTTTCTCTGGCGGTTCGGGAGGGCCGAACAATTCAACGCTTACCGTCGTTCTTCTTATTTATCAATATGCGTTTAAAACGTTAGGAACAATGGGATATGCCGCAGCATTGGCGTTTGTTTTAGCGCTTATTATTTTAACCGCGACATTGCTGCAGCGGAAATTTTCGAAAGAAGAGTCTCTCTATTAAGGAGGGAAAAGAAAATGAAAAAACGAGCTACGATTGGAAAAGGACTTTTGTATGCCGTTCTTGTCACTTACGCCATTATTACATTAATTCCATTTTTATGGGCATTGTCTTCTTCGTTTAAAACACTCGAGGAAATTGTTAGCGGAACCATTTCTTTTATTCCAAAACAATTTACGCTGGATAATTACAAGCAAATTTTTCTGGAACAAAAAATGTTTCCGCGCTGGCTATTAAATAGTACCATCATTGCGGTGACTGTCACTGTGCTGAATTTATTGTTTAATTCAATGGCAGGGTATGCGCTTGCAAGATTGCAATTTCCTGGAAAAAAACCGCTATTTATCATTATTTTGGCGGTATTAATGATTCCGGCACAAGTCACGATGATTCCAAACTATTTGATTTTAAAACAGCTTGGATGGCTGAATTCATACCAAGGAATGATTGTGCCAACGATGATAAATGCCACCTTTATTTTCATGATGAGGCAGTTTTTTATTAACTTCCCGAAAGAGTTAGAGGAAGCGGCAGAATTAGATGGACTTAGCCGGCTCGGCATTTTTTTCCGGATCGTTTTGCCGCTTGCCCGCCCTGCTTTGGCAGCACAAGCAATTTTTGTCTTTATGGGTTCGTGGAATGATTTTATGCGGCCGCTGATCATTTTGTCCGATCCGCAACTCTTTACTTTGCCGCTTGGGCTGAACAGCTTCAAAGGGCAATACATCAGTTATTGGAATTATATTATGGCGGCATCGATGGTCTTTACATTGCCGGTGTTAGTCATTTATGCGTTTTTCAATCGTTACTTTATTAAGGGGATTTCATTTACTGGAGGGAAATAAACGGCATCGCCTTGCCGGCTTATCGAAAAGGGATCTGTCCTGTAAAGCTGGCAAGATGCATCTGCGACGCTGCCGTCTGGCTTGTTTTCATTATTGCGATGGAAAGCAAAATAAAGTGCTTAGCTTAGTGGGGGAAAAAGATGAAACGGACATGGTGGAAAGAAGCGGTTGTATATCAAGTATATTGGCGCAGTTTTTATGACTCGGACGGAGATGGCGTCGGCGATTTGCAAGGGGTGATCGAAAAGCTTGATTATATCCAGCACCTTGGCGCCGATGTCATTTGGCTCAATCCTTGCTATGAGTCGCCGGATAAAGATAATGGATACGATATTTCCAACTATTATGCGATTATGGAAAAGGCCGGGACGATGAAAACGTGGGAAACGCTGCTTGATGAAGTGCATAAGCGCGGCATGAAACTTATTATGGATCTTGTTGTCAACCATACGTCTGACCAGCATCCTTGGTTCATCGAATCGCGTTCGTCCCGCGACAACCCGAAGCGCGACTGGTACATCTGGCGCGACAAACCAAACAATTGGCGCTCCTATTTTACCCCATCCGCGTGGGAATACGATGAATTAACCGGACAATATTATTTTCATTCGTTTGCTGTCGAGCAGCCGGATTTGAACTGGAAAAACCCTGAAGTGCGCCAAGAAATTTATAAAATGATGCGTTTTTGGCTGGATAAAGGCATTGATGGATTCCGTTTAGACGCCATTGCTTTGCTGGCTAAGCCGGAAGGGTTTCCGGATGCCGCTGATCCCAACGATATCTGCTATTTGGCGAATAATCCCGGCCTTCATGAGTATTTGCGGGAAATGTATGAACAAGTATTCCGGCACTATGACATTTTTACAGTTGGCGAAGTCGCCTTCGTATCGCCGGAAGAAGGGCTGAAATATGTCGCTGAAGACCGCCGCGAACTGAATATGTTATTCCATTTTCAAGTATGCGACGAAATGCCAAGCTGGGAACCGCTCCGGTTTAAACAGATTCAAAAGCATTGGTATGATGTATTATGGGGAAAAGGATGGAATTCCCAATTTCTTAACAACCATGACCATACACGACAAGTGACGCGCTACGGCAATGACAAAGAATACCGCGTTGAATCTGCCAAACTGCTGGGAACGATGCTGCATACACTGCCAGGAACGCCATATATTTACCAAGGTGAAGAAATTGGCATGACTGGTGTTCGCTTTTCCTCGATTGATGACTATAACGATATTGCCATGAAAAATAAATATAAAGAAGAAATTGCGAAAGGCAAAGACCCGCAAGAAGTGCTTGAAAGTTTGCAGCCATTAAGCCGTGACAACTCGCGAACGCCGATGCAATGGGATGACAGCCCTAACGCCGGCTTTACAACAGGAACGCCATGGATCAAAGTCAATCCGAATTATAAAGAAATTAACGTAAAACAAGCGTTGCAAGATAAGAATTCCGTGTATTATTATTATCAAAAGCTTATTCAGCTGCGCAAAGAAAATCCGGTTATGGTTTATGGCACGTTCTGCGACTATACGGAAAACGAGCCGTATATTTATGCGTACACTCGTGAACTTGACGATGTCCGCTGGCTTATCGTCCTTAATCATTGTGACCATGCAAATGACTATGAGCTTCCGGGGGCGCTTGCTGCATACAAACGGGAAGTAGTGCTTGGCAATTATCTGGACATCCAAGAAAATGGAAATGTGTTGCATATGCGGCCGCATGAGGCGCGCATTTACCGGCTTATATAAACGTTAAACGATTTTTTTAGCTAGATGACGGTGACGCTTTGGTTTTGTTTTACATTGCGCTGACGGTTACCATCTTTATCATCACGAACTAAGGGTCAGAAAGGAAAGGCTTCATCCATTAAAAGGCAGGATTATATCCTTGTCCGGCAACGGGCAAGGTTTTTTTGTATGCTTCATGAAAAAACGGAAATGATAATCATATAACATGAATGGGCACAAAAAGGAAGGAATCAATGATGGAATGGATCGAAACAATGCCAGAGCAGACAGGCAAAAAGATAAATAAGACGGGGATTATCGCATCGCTAGCATCGATACCGTTAGTGATGACGCTTGGGAATTCGATGTTGATCCCGGTTTTGCCAACGATGGAGAAACAGCTGCATATTACGCCGTTTCAGTCGAGTTTATTCATTACCGTCTATTCGATTGTGGCGATTATTTTTATTCCTGTTGCCGGATATGTGAGTGACCGGTTCGGGAGAAAAAAAGTGATTATTCCAAGCTTATTGTTGGCTGCGGCCGGAGGAGTTGTATCTGGCTGGGCAGCTTGGAAGATGGCCGATCCGTATGGGACGATCGTGGCTGGAAGGATGCTGCAAGGACTTGGAGCGGCAGGGGCGTTCCCGATTGTGCTGCCGCTTGTTGGCGATTTGTTTCCTGATGACAACGAAGCAAGCAGCTGCTTAGGGATGATTGAAACAGCGAACACGTTAGGAAAAGTATTAAGCCCGATATTAGGGGCGGTGCTCGCAAGCATGGTTTGGTTTTTGCCGTTTTTCGCGTTCCCGCTGTTTTGCTCCATTTCCATTGCCATGATGCTCTTTTTGGTAAAAGCTCCGGCAAGAAAAGAGGAACCGCTTCCATTTCGCCAATTTGTGCGAAAGATAAAAGTCATTTTCCGGCGGGAGGGGCAGTGGCTATATGCAATTTTCGCGATCGGCGGCTTGTTAATGCTCGTTTTATTTGCGTTTCTTTTTTTCTTATCAAGCCGCCTTGAGGACGAGTACCGAATCGATGGAATAAAAAAGGGATGGGTGCTCGCTATTCCGCTTGGTGCGCTTTGTGCTGCTTCGTTTCTTGCTGGCAAGAGAATTGGCAAAAATAAAGTTGTCATGAAATGGATGATTGCCATTGGCGGTGTGTTTGCCGGCATGGCGATCATAGTGGTTCAGTTTTTCCCGGAGCTTTGGTGGATGATTGCCCTTTTTTCACTTGCTGGCGCTGGCATTGGCATAATGCTGCCATGCTTGGATGCATTGATAACAGAAGGAATTGAAAAAAAAGAGCGGGGAACCGTGACCTCGTTTTACAGCTCATTGCGGTTTATCGGCGTCGCCGCGGGACCGCCGCTCGCTGCATTATTGATGAAAAGCGCGACCACAACGTTTTTGTTTTTGTTAGCCGGGTTGTCTTTGCTTGGCAGCGCTATCGCATGGATAGGGATAAAGCCGGAAGCGGATAATCAGGCAAAAAGTTGAGCGGCCGCCGATGGTTGTATCCCTTTATTTGCTGGAGAGACATGTTGTGTATGGAATTTGCATGATGGTTTAAGGTTTATTCTATGTGGGATGAATAAGCGGCACGGAGCGCAAGGAAAAATCAGAAAAAACGCAAAGAGAGGGATAGATGTGAACAGCACTGCATTTTTTGTCGCCCATTTGCGCGAGGGGGCGTTACAACAAGTGAAGGATTTAGAAAAACGTTTGCGTGAGGAAACAGGCGAGGAAATTGTGCTTGTTGCTTACAAACATGACATAACCGCTGCGGGAAAGGAGGATAAGGAATGAAGCGAAAAGTGAAATTTGCTGCGGCGGAAAACAACAATAAGACACCGACGGAAAGCTTGCCGGATGCTGAAGCTGCCGCACAATATGCAGGAGAAGAAGACATGATCCGCGGGGCAAACCGCAATTCGAAAAAAGGGCGGCAAGGAGACGGACAATGAAGCAGGGGAAAGGTGAAACAACAAAGCGCCCGGCGGATCAAGTGCGTGAAGAAATGGCATTCGAATTTGGCGATTTTAATGCCCACCAGCCGGTTCAGCTCATGGAAGAGAGGAAACAGCAGAAAAAGCGATGCAAAAGAAAAAGTAGGGAGTAACCCTACTTTTTTACTGTGACAGTTGAAAAGGAAGAAAGCGGTGCGGAAAATATTTTTGTTTGCAATGAAACAGGATCGAAATAAGCGATCATCACCGTTGGAATCCGGAGAACTTCTTTTGTTTCCATATAATGGCCGATATCTAACTCAGTGATTTCCATCACTGTATGTTTAAATAATTCTTTTTCATTCAGCTGGAGCGAGGCAAACTCACCGCCTAATCGTTCCGGATATTCAAGCAGCTCGCGGTAAAGCGAAGAACGCAGCGATTTGTCTGTTTTTTCCTCCCACCACGGTTTGCGCGGTTTATGTTTTTGGTTGCGCAAATAATCATATTTCATTAACGCTTCGATGATTGGAAGTTCATCCAGTTGTTTTGTTTGCAAAAATTCGTACAGGCGGCGGAACAAGTCTTCGAGCTGATGGCCGATTTTTGCCCAGCCGCGTTCGTCCCAGTATGTGCCGAATTCCTGGAAGAAATCGAACGGAGTCGGAAATACGTTTGTTACTAAATATTCGATCGTTTCATCCATCCGATGGGCATTCCAATATTTCTCCAGCACATCTTCCACTTGTTTAAGGCGGATGATGTCGTCAAAAGAAAGCGCGTTATTTTGTAATACTTCATATGGCGCATGATCCATAAATACATAGCCGTAATCTTTTGCGCGAAGACGGAGGCCGGTGCCGCGCAGCATTTTTAAAAAGCCAAGCTGCAGTTCTTCCGGGCGGAGCGCGAAAACGTCGTTAAACGTTTTTCGGAATGATGTATAGTCTTCTTCCGGCAGCCCGGCGATTAAATCAAGATGCTGGGCGATTTTTCCCCCTTCTTTCACCATCATTACGGTACGCGTTAATTTTTCGAAATTTTGCTTGCGCATGACAAGCCGGTTGACTTCGTCGTTCGTTGATTGCACGCCGATTTCAAAGCGGAACAGTCCCGGCGGCGCTTCTTTATTTAAAAATTCAATGACTTCCGGGCGCATGATGTCAGCCGTAATTTCAAATTGGAATACCGTTCCCGGAACGTGTTCATCAATCAGAAATTGAAACATATCCATCGCGTAGCTGCGGCTGATGTTAAACGTGCGGTCGACGAACTTGATCGTGCGCGCTCCATGCTTCATTAAATAGCGGATATCCTCTTTAATTTTTTCCCTGTCGAAATAGCGGACTCCGACTTCAATGGAAGATAAGCAGAACTGGCAGCTGAACGGACAGCCGCGGCTCGTTTCGATGTACGTAATCCGCTTTGGCAAATGCGGGATGTCTTCCGGAAAGCGGAACGGCGAAGGCATATCCGCTAAGCGGATTTTGTTTCGCTGCGGGTTAATGATAATTTCCCCATCTTCACGGAACGCGAGACCGTGGACATGGTGAAAGTTTTTATTTCCATAAAATTCTATTAATAGTTGCTTAAACGTTTCTTCCCCTTCACCGATGACGATGAAATCCAATTCCGGGATGGTTTCCATCCATTCGCGCACGTCATATGACACTTCCGGTCCGCCGGCGACGATCGTGATGTCAGGGGCGATCTTTTTCAACATTTTTATGACTTTAAGGCTTTCTTCGATATTCCAAATATAGCAGCTAAATCCAATGATGTCCGGCTTTCTCCGGTAAAGATCGGTCACGATATTGATCGCCGGATCTTTAATCGTATATTCGACAAGCTTTATGTCAAATTCCGGCTGGGCGTATGCCTTTAAGTAGCGAATCGCTAAATTGGTATGAATATATTTGGCGTTTAAGGTTGTGCAAATGATGTTCATCGGAACAAACTCCTTTACAAGAGCATCAAAAAACAACATTTCAATATAACATATTTTGGATAAAAAGAAAAGAAGAAAAACTTGTCGAACATTGGAAAAATTTATTTTCGTGGAATTTTTAGAATAATTAGAAGGAGTAAAATTTTTGGCAGAGAATATATAATAATTTGATATGGTTTGGAGAAGGAGTGATAAAACATGAGTAATAGCCTTTCTCCCCATGAAGAACAAAACTTGATGGTGGATGTTAAATTATTGGAAGAAGAAAACAGACGGTTAAAGGAGCAGTTAAATGGTTATTCCATTATTTTTGAGCGATCTTTAGATGCGATTGTCATTTTTAATAAAAGCGGCGAATTTGTTGACGTGAATGAAGCAGCATGCCAACTGTTTGAAATGGAAAAAAGGGAATTGATTGGGAAAAAAATGACGATGTTTCTTGACTTAGTCCCTCCGGATATTTTGATGTTTCAGCAATCGATGTTACATAAATTTGGCTCATTCAGCGATGAGCTGCTTGTCAAGTTAAGGAACGGAAAAGTAAAACATATTGAGTTTTCCATGAAAAAAGATGCGTTTAACGAATTCGATTTGGTCATTATGCGCGATATTTCCGCGCGCAAAGCGCTGGAGCGGGAGCGGATTATTCATGAGTTTCTCTTTAAAGATGTGTTTAACCGCGCGGTAGACGGCATTGTCATTTTCGATGAATTTGGCCGTTTTATTGATGTAAACCCTGCTTTTTGCATGAGTTTAAACTTAGAAAAAGCAAAGCTGTTAAACTTGTCCTTTCAGCAATTTATCGCTGAAGAATGCGTCGATGACTTTGTCCGCCTTCTTGCCGAATTGAAAGAAAAAGGAACGGCAAAAGGCGAGTTGTCGCTCGTCCGTTTTGACGGCACGGTAAAAATGTTTGAGCTTACTACGACATCCAACGTGTATAGCGGTTTTTACATGGCGATTATGCGGGATGTCACCGAGAGAAAAAACATGGAAATAAAGCTGCAAAAAAGCGAAGAGAGATTTCGCGCTATTTTTGAGCAAGCACATGAGGCGATTTTGATTTGGGATGACCGTGGATATATTTTAAACGCGAATCGCGCTGCAAGCCGGACGTTTGAACTGCCGCTTAATTTGCTTGTTCGGAAAAATTTGCTTGATTTCCTTGACAGAGACGATGAAAAAGTGCAGCGTGTATTTGCACAGTTTCGCAAAACGGGGGAAATCCGTGATGAATTAACGTTCCATATGCCAAACGGTGAAGATAAGCAGCTCGAGTTTACGATGAAGCAAGGGGCGATTGACGGATATCATTTGACCATTTTCCGCAATGTGACAGAACGAAGAAAAATGGAAAAAGAACTGCGCGAGAGCGAGCAAAAATTCCGCAGCATCTTTGACCATGCCATGAACGGAATCTTATTATGGGGAGAAGATTATCGCATTTTAGATGTGAACCCGATCGCCTGCGAATTTTTCCAAGCGGCAAAAGAACAGCTACTTCATCGCCCGATAACAGCGTTTATACCGGAAAAAGCGCGGAAACATTTCGATAAATTAATCCAACAATGCGATCGTTGCGGAGAAGCGTATGCCGAGATGGATTTTTCAAGTGGCGAGAAACAAAAAATTGTTGAGTTTGCCCTCAAAAAAGAAATTATCCCAGGTGTTGGAATGATTATGTTGCGCGACATTACCGAAAGGAAAGAGCTGGAGCTGCAGCTAAGAAAATCGGATACGCTGAATGTGGTGGGGGAACTTGCCGCAGGCATCGCCCATGAAATCCGCAACCCGATGACAGCGTTAAAAGGATTTATCCAATTATTGCAAGGAAGCATTAAAGAAGATTATTCTATGTATTTTAATGTGATTATGTCGGAACTGAAGCGGATCGAATCGATCATTACCGAATTTCTAGTTCTCGCGAAACCGCAAGCGATACAATACCAACAAAACGATGTGTGCAAAATTATGCAAGATACGATCGATTTAATCAGCGCTCAAGCGATGATGCATAATGTGCAAATTGTCGCTGATTTCGCGCTGCCTATTCCATGCATCTACTGCGAACCGAATCAATTGAAGCAAGTGTTTATTAATATATTGAAAAACGCGATTGAAGTGATGCCAAAAGGTGGAGAAGTGACGGTACGAATCGGCCGGCTTGATGACAGCCATATTCGCATTTCCATTACAGACCAAGGCTGCGGCATTCCGCAAGATAAAATCAAAAAGCTTGGCGAGCCGTTTTATACTACGAAAGAACGAGGCACTGGACTTGGATTGATGGTTAGTTATAAAATTATTGAAGAACATCAAGGGAAAATCGAGGTCGAAAGTGAAGTTGGAGTCGGCACGACGTTCCACATCACACTTCCGATTGAACGGATGGAGAGAGAGGGCGAAAATGAAACAGGAATACAACGTGTATAAATCAGAGCTGCTTGGCCCCATTTATATCGTATCCGACGGGGATGCGATCGTAAGCGTCCAACTTTTTGAGGAAGAGTGGCTGCGGCACTGCCAACAATATGAAATGATCAAAAGCAATTCTTCTTTATTAGAAAGCGCCGTACAACAGCTTGATGAATATTTTCACGGCAAGCGCCAAACATTTCACTTGCCGTTGAAATGGAAGGGAACGAAATTTCAAGAGCAAGTATGGCAGGCGCTTTGTGAAATTCCGTACGGGACGACGGTCAGTTATAGCGATATTGCCGAAAAAATCGGGCGTCCAAAAGCGGTGAGAGCGGTCGGACAGGCAAACCGGGCAAATGAGCTGGCCATTTTTGTTCCGTGCCACCGTGTGATAGGAAAAAATGGCTCGCTTACGGGATATGCTGGCAGCCGCATTGATGCCAAGGCACTGCTGCTTGAGCTTGAGCAAAGGTATAGTATATAAAAAACTAGAAGCAGTGGCCCGCTTCTAGTTTTTTGTGCGCATGAATATGGCACCATGGATTTTATTGTGCAACAGCAAACACAAACAAACATTTCTATTTTTTTTGCATATGCGATAATGCAAGTGCCCCGACTAAAATGGCCCCTTTAATAATGTCTTGCGCGTAATACGGGACATTCATCATCGTCAGCCCGTTAAGAAGAACCCCCATTAAAATCGAGCCAAACAGCGTACCGATGACGTTCGGCTTTCCGGCCCCAAATACGGAAAAGCCGATATAAGCGGCAGCGACGCCGTCCATTAAAAACGAGGCTCCGGCCGATACTTGTCCCGTCCCAATTCGGGAAGCAAGGACAATTCCGCCGAGCGCCGCAAAAAAGCCGCTGATGACGTACGCATATGTGCGATAGCGGTTGACAGGAATGCCCGAGAGCCGCGCTGCCTCTCGATTTTCCCCCGTCATATAAAACAATCTTCCCGGTTTGGTATATGTCAAAAATAAATGGGTGGCAATGACGACCACTAGCATTAATAAAACAGAAAACGGGATGCCCAATACTTCTCCTTGACCAATAAATAAAAAGGAAGGAATAAATTTGCCAGGCGCTGTTCCCCCGTCAGGAAGCGGCATGTCGTTGTAAATGGAAAATCCTTTCGTATACGTCAGCTGCACGCCGTTAATCGCGTACATCGTCGCCAGTGTTGCCAGTAAATCCGGCAATTTTAATTTCACAATTAATAACGAGTTTAATAATCCGACAGCGATTCCTAGCAACAGCGGGACAAGCAATGTCACAAGAATTTCTTGGCGGTATAATACGAGCGCCGCTGCGCTGGCGATCGTCGCCAGGCTGACGGTCGAACCGACGGATAAATCAAATCCATCGACAATCAGGGAAAACGTAATGCCAATCGCAACAAGTGTGACGATGGAAATAGACCGTAAAATATCGCTGAAATTTTCGTATGTGAAAAACCGGTCGAGAGTAATGCCAAAATAAGCAATAACAACGAGAATAGCCAGCAGTGTACCATGCTTATATAAAAATTCAAGAAGAGACGGCATTTGCTTTTTCTTGGCGATCGAAACGGACGGTTGCGCCATCTAAATCACCTCCGCTGCAGTAATAAATCAGTTGTTCGTATGTGATATCACGCGCGGAAACATGTTTGACAAGCTGACCGTCAACCATGATATAGATCGTGTCAGCGATATCGAGCAGTTCTTGAAATTCACTTGTTAAATATAAAACCGCTTTTCCTTCATCGGCGAGGGAGCGGATGATCGAAAATACTTCTTGTTTCGCGTTAACATCAATTCCTTTTGTCGGTTCGTCAAAGATGAACACGCGGGCATCGGTTTTTAACCATTTCCCGATAACGACTTTTTGCTGGTTGCCGCCGCTTAGCTGTTTAACAGCCGCTTGCGGAAAAGGCGGATGAATTTGTAATGCCTCCACTAACTGTTGCGCAGTTTGTGTTTCTTTCTTCCGCAACACCCATTGCCACTTTGTTAATGATGATAATAGCCGGACGGTAAGATTCGTGCGGACCGTTTCATCTAAGAAAAGCCCTTGTTTTCTCCGTTCTTCCGGAATAAGGCAAATTCCGGCCGCAATTGCTTCTTTTGGCGAGGAGAACGTATAGCGTTTTCCATCGATCCACCATTCTCCGGCCGTTTTTGTATGGGAAATGAGGCTTTCGGCGAGTTCGGTTTTCCCAGCTCCGACAAGCCCGGCAATGCCGGCGATTTCTCCTTTATGAATTTGCAAATCGACGGTTGTGTTTGTTTTCGCGATGTGCAGCTGCTTCACTTTAAAAAGAACGTCCTCGCTGTATGCGCGTGTTTCTTTTTGCACGGTTGTATAAGGGCGGCCAACCATATAGTGAATCATTTCTTCAAGTGAAAGGGCGGAAACATCGCCATGGTGAACGACGTTTCCGTCACGCAAAATGGTGACGCGGTCGCAGATTTCTTTTACCTCTTTCAGTTTGTGAGAAATATAAATGAACGAAACTCCTTGTGTTTTTAAATCGCTGATAATCGCAAACAGCCGCTTTGTTTCTGTTTCGCTGAGCGCGGCGGTCGGCTCATCTAAAATAATATATCGGGCTGATGAGGAAAGCACTTTTGCTAAAACGATAAGCTGTTTTTCATGCAAGGTGCATTCGCGGATAAGCTTGTTCGGCGAAATCGACAGGCCGACTCGGCGCAAAAGCTCTGCGGCCCGCTGTTTTTGCTGTTTCCATGAAAGAATCGGCTTTTGTTTTGTCGCTACGATCTCATCAGCGGCAATATTTTCATAGACGCTCAGCGATGGAAACAGGGCGGTATCAACTTCTTGGACAACTAAACCAATGCCTGCCTTTTTGGCATCAGCAGGCGAGGAAAACCGATATTCTTTTCCATCGATGGCAATCGTGCCATTATCAGGGGAAAGAACGCCGGCTAAAATCTTCATCAATGTGCTTTTTCCAGCGCCATTCATCCCTAAAAGGGCGTGAACTTCCCCTTGCCGGACATCGAAGTTCACGCCGTTTAATACGTTGACAGTGCCAAACGATTTATAAATATTGTTCATATAAAGGCCGTTCATTTGTTTTTCACCTGTGCTTCCAATGTTTTCATCCAAGGGGAAATGGCAACGTTGGATTGCCCCCAGCCGGAAATGTATTGATGAAGGTCTTTCATCGACACTTGTTGGTCAGGTAAATCGGATCGTTTGACTAAATGTGGTTCTAATGAATAAATGTTTGGCGTTTTTTCCCCAGCAATTTTTTGATAAGCAAAGCGGACTTGGACGCGCCCGACTTCCGCTGGATCTGTTGCTGTTGTGGCGACCCATGGGCTGTTTGGCTTTTGCATCATTTGCAAATCTTCATCGCTTAAATCGATGCCGTATACTTTTATTTCATTGCGCCCGGCTTGCTCGATCGCACGTGTTGCCCCTTTGGCAAATTCGTCCCAAGTCGCAAAGACCGCATCAATATCGCCTTTATTCGGAAATTTTTTCAAAATCGCTTCCATTTGCGTTTGTGTGTCTAAAGCAGTATTGGCGCTGGCCGTACCGAATTTTGCCACTTCTTTGATGTTCGGATAGCGTTTTTTAAACGCATCGTAAATCACATGGCGCCGTTCCATCGGTGTAAATCCGCCAACCCAAATGGTGACGATGTTTCCTTCACCATTTAAGTCTTCGGCCAACGTTTTTAACGTCTTCCAGGCAAGGCTATAGTCATCTTGGTCAATCACTGTTACGCCCGGGACATTTAAATCATTGTCGAATGCGACAACCGGAATGCCTTTGGCGACTGCTTTTTTCACCGGAGCTTCCAGCGCATCCGCGCGCCCGTGATCTAACAGAATCGCATCAACGTTTTGCGTAATTGCCGTTTCGACATAGGAAGCCATTTTCGTTAAGTCGTTATCCGCATTGTAAATTTGCACTTCACCGCCAAACTTTTGCACTTGTTCTTTAACGCCGGCGATATACTGAGAAGAAAATGTGCCGATCGACATTTGCATAATGGCGGCAATTTTTATCGGTTTCTTTAATTTTTCAGGAATATCTGCTTGTTCGGTTGTTGCTCCTGTTGTTTCGCTTGTTTTCTCAGATGCGCTGTTTTCTTGTTTGGCTGGTTTTGAACTGACGGCATCTTGTTCGTTCAAGCAGCCGCTAAGGATGACGAGAATGGAAAAAAGCAGTGCAAATAAATAGTGAAACCTAAATTGCTTCATGATGTTCCCCCTTTGCGAATAGTGCTGGCAGTTCTGTTTCATAATTGCCACGGATGATTCCTTTTTCCGTAATAATGGCGGTGATGAGATGGTGCGGCGTTACGTCGAACGCTGGATTATAAACGTTGACGCCTTCTGGAGCGATTCGCGTTCCGCCGATATGTGTCACTTCTTCAGGATTGCGTTCTTCAATCGGAATATCTTCCCCTGTTTTTGTCGCTAAATCGATCGTCGACAGCGGCGCAGCTACGTAAAATGGAATGCCGAACGCTTTGGCCAGCAAGGCAAGGCCAAACGTGCCGATTTTATTGGCGGTATCGCCGTTAGCGGCAATGCGGTCGGCGCCGACGATCACAGCGGTAATGTTTTTCGCTTTGATCGTCTGTGCCGCCATATTGTCGGTAATAAGCGTCACATCTATACCGGCCTGCATTAATTCCCATGTCGTCAATCTGGCCCCTTGCAGGACAGGACGTGTTTCCGACGCATAAACATGAAGATGGATTCCTTTTTCTTTTGCCAAATAAAACGGTGCGAGCGCAGTGCCATAGCGGGCGGTTGCGATCGAGCCGGCGTTGCAAATGGTCAAAATGCGGTCGCCGTTTTGAAATAAGGAAAGCGCGTGCTCTCCAATGCGCCGGCATATGTCTTCATCTTCAATTTGAATGCGGATCGCTTCATGGATGAGCGTCGTTTTTGCTTCATTAACAGAGAAAGCATGGGCGATGCTGGAAACGAGCCGGTCTAACGCCCAAAACAAGTTCACCGCTGTTGGCCGGGAGCTTGCCAAGTAGTCGCGGTCTTTTCGCACATGCTCTTTAAACGTTTCCAGTGATTCTGTTTCATATCGCTGTGCGGCAAGAGCGAGGCCGTAAGCAGCCGTAATGCCGATCGCAGGCGCGCCGCGCACCTTTAATGTGGCGATCGCTTCCCATACATCCTCGATGTCTTTTAACTGTAAATATTCCGTTACTAATGGTAGTTTTTGTTGGTTTAAGATGGTGATATGAGTATCGTTCCATTCAACAGAACGCGGAATTGCAAAAGGTTCTGCCATATCGTTCTTCCTTTCATGACATTAATTCGTTGTAGCTAGTGCTGCTTGCGCGAAAAGAGAACGAATCTCTTCTGTGGCCGACAATGTTTCACGTTGCAAAATGAGGCTTCTGCCAAGGCGAAGGGCATGGCGTTTTGCTTGCAAGCGCTCTTCTTTATCTTCAATGCCGTCAAGGTCGGCAACATGCGCCAAGCCAATCGTGCGGCGGATGACTTCACATCCAGCAAAGCCGATAGCATCGATAAACACATAGTGCAGCACTTCTTCCAATAATCCTTCCGTTTTAGCGTACGGCTCGACATTGTGGCTGTGCCAAAGATCGGAAAAGACGCTCACAAACACATTCCAAGTTTTGTCAATATGGGCGAATAGCGGTTCCTGTTGTTGCTCTGGGCGGGACAGAGCGTTTAATAGCAAGTTTGCAAAAAATTGCCCGATGTCAAAGCCGAATGGGCCGTAAAACGCAAACTCTGGATCAATGATTTTCGTTTCTTCATCGCTTGCAAAAATGCTGCCGGTATGCAAATCTCCATGGATGAGCGCATCTCCTTCGGTTAAAAACTTGTGTTTTAATTTGGCGACTTCCAAGTGGAGTTTATCATCGTCCCAAAGCGCTTTAACGTCATTGCGCAGCTCATCTTCAAAATTGTTCGTCTCATGATCAAAAAACGGATCGGTAAAGACAAGATCCTCGGTAATTTTGCATAATTCCGGATTCACAAAGCTTTGTGCCAATTGTTTTTTCTCTTGTTGATTCATGCCAAAGTCGGAAGTGTAAAATAACGTTTTGGCGATAAATTCTCCGATATGCTGTGACAGGAGCGGATACGTTTTTCCTTCAATCAATCCTTTGCGGGCGATTTGCAAATGGGACAAATCTTCCATCACAGTAATAGCTAAAGATTCATCGGAATAATATACTTTTGGCACATATTGTGGCACATAGCTCGCAAATGTGCGCAGCGCATTGCTTTCAATAACAGAGCGTTTCAATGTGAGCGGCCAGCTTTCACCGACTACTTTTGCGTACGGGAGCGCTTGTTTTATAATAATTCCTTTTTTTGTTTGCTGATCGACAACGCGAAAAACAAGATTTAAGTTGCCGTCGCCAATTTCGCGGCAGGCCAGCGGAGTTCCTTCCGGAAAAAGCCCAAGGCGGATTGCAAGCGCAATTGCTCCTTGTTCCGTTAATGGTTCATAAACCGTTGGATGAGAAACTGGCATAATATAAAACTCTCCCTTCATGTAAATTAAAAAGCCTCTTTCTGCGTAGAAAGAGGCTTGAAGATTCCATATCTTCGCACCTCTTATCTTTCAGAAAGAACGAGTCTTTCTGTTGGACTTAGCACCGTGCCCTGCGGAAGTAACGAACTTCCGGCGCCAAAACGTGCGCCCTATCTCACGATAGTATTACGGTCGGTTGCTGGGCTTCATTGGGCCAATTCCCTCAGCCAACTCTTGATAAGAGTATGCCGCAATATTCAGTTTGCAATTTTCGTTATGTTAGCAATTTTTGATGTTTTTACGTTTGATACGAATCATACATGGTTATGAAACGATTTGTCAACACTTTTTTGCAAATTTTTTTCGGCGGCGATGTAATCATCGATGCGCCGGTCTGCAAAAATCGGGATTTGTTTTCGCACTTCGTTTACTTTTGCAAGGTCGATTTGCGCCGTTAATGTACAAGGCTGCTCGCTTGCTTCTGCGACGATTTCCCCCCATGGATCAATCACCAGCGAATGACCGGCAAAGACGTTGTTTGGATCGCTTCCGGCGCGGTTGCACGCGATGACATAGCACTGATTTTCAATCGCGCGCGCTGCAAGCAGCGTGCGCCAATGGGAAAGGCGAGGAAGCGGCCATTCGGCGACGACAAATAACACTTCCGCCCCTTGGACCATATGGGCGCGAATCCATTCCGGAAAGCGGATGTCGTAACAAATGACGCCAGCGCATCGAGCATTTTCTAATGTGAACAATCCCATTTTTTCCCCTGATTGCAAGTAAAGATGCTCATTCATCAGCTGAAATAAATGGAGCTTGCTATATTCGCCAACGATGGCGCCGTTTCGGTCGGCAATGTACATTGTATTAGTGACGCCATTTGCTGTTTTTTTAGCAACAGACCCGGCAACGATATTGACATGATGTGTTTTCGCTAATTTCTGAATGAACGCTTTTGTACGTGTGCCGTCCTCATCGGCAATTTCATCAAGGCGGGTTAAATCATAACCGGTCGTCCATAATTCAGGAAGAACGATAATATCTGGACGATCTTTTGCAATTTTTTCTATCTCTTTTTCCACTCGCTGTTCGTTTTCTGCGGGATTGCCAAAGGCGATATCCAGCTGAAGACAAGCAATTTTCACCGTCATCGGCATTCACCTCGAAAAAATTTACTTTACATTTTGATTTTTACGATATATGATTTTTCACTAGAATTTCAAGAAATTTTTGAGAAGGTGTTTATGATGAAACAGTTTCCTCCATCCGAGTTATTGCAGAGCCTGCCAAAGCAGTTTTTTGCTTCGCTTGTCAATAAAGTGGCGAAAAAAATGGCGGAGGGGCATGATATCATCAATTTAGGGCAAGGCAACCCCGATCAGCCGACTCCTCCGCATATTGTTGCGGCGATGCAAAAGGCGGTGGCAAACCCGAAATATCACAAATATTCGCCGTTTCAAGGATATTCTTTTTTGAAGCGCGCGGTTGCTGCGTTTTATGAGCGCGAATACGGCGTTACTGTTGATCCGGAAAAAGAAGTGGCGATTTTGTTTGGCGGGAAGGCAGGGCTTGTCGAGATTCCGCAATGCCTGGTTAATCCGGGGGATATTGTGCTCGTGCCTGACCCGGGATATCCGGATTATTGGTCGGGGATCGCACTCGCACGTGCCAAAATGGCGATGATGCCGCTGCGCGCGGAAAACGAGTTTTTGCCTGATTATGAGGAAATTCCTGAAAATGTTGCGGAAAAAGCAAAAATAATGTTTTTGAACTATCCGAATAACCCGACTGGGGCGGTTGCTTCGCAGGAGTTTTTTGAAGAAACGGTGTCGTTTGCCGCTAAATACGGAATTTGTGTCGTCCATGATTTTGCTTACGGTGCGATTGGTTTTGACGGAAGAAAACCGGTTAGCTTTCTCCAAGCGGAGGGAGCAAAAGAAATTGGCGTGGAAATTTATACGTTCTCCAAAACATATAATATGGCGGGCTGGCGCGTGGCATTTGCCGTTGGAAATGAAAGCGTGATTGCGGCGATTAATTTATTGCAAGACCATTTATATGTGAGCTTGTTTGGCGCCATTCAAGAAGCGGCAGCGACCGCTCTTCTTTCCTCGCAACGTTGTGTCGAGGAGCTTGTCGCCTTGTATGAAGCGCGGCGCAATACGCTCATTGACGCGTTGCGGCAAATCGGCTGGGATGTCACTGCACCAAAAGGTTCGTTTTTTGCGTGGCTGCCAGTACCGCACGGCTGGACATCGGAACGTTTTTCCGATTATTTGCTGGAAAAAGCGCATGTCGTTGTCGCGCCGGGAATCGGATTTGGCGGGCATGGGGAAGGATATGTGCGCGCCGGATTATTGACAAGTGAAGCCCGTTTGCAAGAGGCGGCGGAACGGATCGCGAAGCTTGGCCTTTTTTAAAAATGGCAAAAAAAAAATGATTGACAACGAAAAAAAATGCTGTCATAATTCAAATTAAATTTACGAGCGCGAATAATTCGAAAGTTTGGAAAGTGAATAGGACACAGACATTCTTATCAAGAGCAGGCGGAGGGACAAGCCCAATGAAGCCCGGCAACCGGCTTAACCATGGTTAAGCACGGTGCTAATTCTTGCAGCGGAAACGCTGAGAGATAAGAAGAGTGTGAATAAATAAAAGCCTCTTCTTAAAGAGGCTTTTTTGATGGACGAAAAGAGGGATGACAATGAGTAAAGTGATTGCTACATATCTGATTCACGATGAAAAAGATATTGAAAAAAAAGCAGAAGGAATTGCGCTCGGCTTAACGGTCGGCACATGGACCGATTTGCCGCAGCTTGAACGCGAGCAATTGCGCAAACATAAAGGGGAAGTCGTCCATATACAAGTGCTGGAAGACAGTGAACGGGCAAATCGTTACTTTGGAAAACGGCTGAAGCGCGCGATCGTGCAAATCGCTTATCCAACGGCCAATTTCAGCGCTGATATTCCGGCGCTTTTGACAACCGTATTCGGCAAGTTGTCGTTGGACGGAGAAGTAAGATTGCTAGATATAACATTTTCTAATGAATGGAAAAAACAGTTTCCTGGCCCCCGGTTTGGCATCGATGGGATTCGCCAAAAAGTGGATGTATATGACCGCCCGCTTTTGATGAGCATTTTTAAAGGTGTGATCGGCCGCGATATCGCTTATTTAACTGAGCAGCTGAAGCAGCAGGCGCTTGGCGGGGTCGATCTTGTCAAAGATGATGAAATCTTGTTTGACAGTGATTTGCTGCCGTTTGAAAAGCGGATTACAGCGGGAAAAGCAGTGTTAAACGAAGTGTACGAGAAGACGGGGAAACGGACGTTATACGCGGTTAACTTGACCGGAAAAACGTTTGAGCTGAAAGAAAAAGCAAAACGCGCGGTGGAGCTGGGCGCTGACATATTGCTGTTCAACGTATTTGCCTATGGTTTAGATGTGCTCCAAGGATTGCGCGAAGATAAGGAGATTGCGATTCCGATCATGGCGCACCCGGCATTCAGCGGGGCCCTGACCCCATCGGAGTTTTACGGAATAAAAGCATCATTGCTGCTCGGAAAATTGCTGCGTCTTGCCGGAGCCGATTTTGTGCTTTTCCCGTCGCCGTACGGAAGCGTTGCCCTTGATAAAGAAGAGGCAATTGGTATTGCCGCGGCGCTGACGGATGAGAAAGAGCCGTTTAAACGGTCGTTTCCAGTCCCGTCGGCAGGCATTCATCCAGGGCTTGTGCCGTTATTGTTCCGCGATTTTGGCAGAGACAGCATTGTCAATGCGGGAGGCGGCATACACGGCCATCCAGACGGAGCGGAGGGCGGCGGCAAAGCGTTCCGCGCTGCGATCGCTGCTGTTCTCGCCGGCAAATCGCTTCACGAAGCGGCGCGCGAAAATGACGCATTGCGAAAAGCGATTGACTTATGGGGTGCAATAGAGGTGACATCATGATAAAACCGACAAAACCAATCATATTTTGTGATTTTGATGGGACGATAACAGACAATGACAACATTATCGCAATTATGAAACGGTTTGCGCCGCCGGAATGGGAAACGTTAAAAGATGATATATTATCGCAGCGCATTTCGGTCCAAGAAGGGGTTGGCGCGATGTTTTCCCTTCTGCCATCAAGTTGGAAAGAAGACATTACTGATTTCATTTTGCAAAACGCCCGCATCCGCGATGGTTTCCGCGAATTTGTCACGTTTACGAAGGAGCGCGGCATTCCGCTATATATCGTCAGCGGTGGCATCGACTTTTTTGTCTACCCGCTTTTAGAAGGGCTTGTTGAAAAAGAGCGCATCTTTTGCAATGGCTCTGATTTCAGTGGAGAAACCATCCGCATCACATGGCCGCATTCATGTGATGAACAGTGCCAAAACGGCTGCGGCTGCTGCAAGCCGTCGCTGCTGCGAAAATTAAGAAAGCCGGATTCTTTCCATATCGTCATTGGCGACTCGATCACCGATTTAGCGGTGGCGAAGCTGGCGGATCATGTGATCGCCCGCGATTTCCTGCTGCAAAAATGCCGAGAACTTGATATCCCGCATACGCCGTTTGCGACGTTTTTCGATGTCATTCATTTTCTGGAGACGATGGAGGTGAAAGCATGAGCTTGCTTGTTAAGAGATGGAAAGAGCTTGCCGAGGTCAAAGCGGAATTGGCAGCGCGCGATTGGTTTTTTGCCACAAGCGGCAACTTGTCCATTAAGGTCACCGATGATCCGCTCACTTTTTTAGTGACGGCAAGCGGCAAAGATAAGCGAAAGCAAACCGATGAAGATTTTTTGCTTGTCGATGCTTCCGGGAATCCGGTGGAAAAAACGCAGTTAAAGCCGTCCGCCGAAACGCTTTTGCATGCGGAAATTTATAGTAAAACGAATGCAGGCTGCAGCCTCCACGTCCATACGATCGACAATAATATCATTTCCGAATGGTATGGAGATGATGGAGAAGTTGTCTTTTCCCATCAAGAAATTATCAAAGCGTTTGGGATTTGGGAAGAAGATGCGGCCATCCGCATTCCGATTATTCGAAACTATGCGCATATTCCGACGCTTGCGCAAGAATTTGCCAAGCATGTTAACGGCGATGCTGGCGCGGTATTGATCCGCAACCATGGCATTACCGTATGGGGAAAAGACGCATTTGAAGCGAAAAAGTTTTTGGAAGCGTGGGAGTTTTTGTTTAGCTATCATGTGAAGCTGCTGCTTCTCAAGGGAGCAAAGGCATTTGCTTAACCTTTTTCCATATAAAATCATATTATTTAAGGAGGATGAAACAATGCCAGTTATTCGTTTTCATGAAACAAATGAAAGAATTACAGATTTTGCGGAAGTGGTAAAATTTTTGAATGAGCAAGGAGTTATTTACGAAAAGTGGGATATTAACAAACTTCCGGAACATTTGCGCGAAAAATATTTGCTTACTGATGAGGAGAAAAACGAAATTTTAGAAACGTACAAAGAAGAAATTGCTGATATTTCTGCGCGCCGCGGCTACAAAGCGCAAGACGTCATTTCTTTGTCGGAAGATACGCCGAATTTGGATCAGCTTTTGGAAAACTTTAAACGCGAACATCACCATACTGATGACGAAGTTCGCTTTATCGTAAGCGGCCACGGCGTTTTCGCCATTCAAGGAAAAGACGGGAAATTTTTCGATGTTGAATTGGAGCCGGGCGATCTGATTTCCGTTCCTGAAAAAACGCGTCACTATTTTACGCTGCAAGAAGACCGCCGCGTCGTTGCGATTCGCATTTTTGTTACGACAGAAGGATGGGTGCCAATTTACGAAAAAGAAGAAGTCAACGCTCAATAAATGACGATCCCCTCTTTTCCGCGAAGGAAAGAGGGGATTTTTATGTGGGCAACGGGATTCACAGTGAAGCGAACTTTTGGCTTGCCTGCCGAAAATTCGTGATGCCATATTAAAATGATTCTGCTAAAAAAATCATAAACAATATTCCGGCAATAAAGGAGTAGGTGGACGTACGCTCATTTCCATCCCCGTGGCTTTCGGGAATAAGCTCTTTATAAATGATGAACAACATCGCACCTGCAGCAAACGCCAAGCCGTATGGAACGAGCTGGCGAAAGATGGACGTTAAGTAAAACCCAAGCAGTGATGTCACGATTTCAACCGCCCCCGTAAGCGTAGCGATCATAAACGCTTTCCATCTCCCAATCTGTTGATGAATTAAAAAAAGGGCGACTAAAAACCCTTCCGGAGCGTTTTGCAATCCGATGGCCAGTGCGATCAAATTGCCCGTTTCCGCTGCGTTGGAAGCATAGCTGACCCCAACCGACAATCCTTCAGGAATGTTATGTAAAGTAATTGCCGCAATGATAAGCATCGCTTTTTCGTCAAACGCAATTCCTTTTTTCGTATGTTCTAAATCAATATGCGGAACAGTCATTTCCAAAATGGTCAGAATAAGGACGCCCAAAAATAACCCGACCGTTAAAGCGAAAAAACCGCCTGCCTGCAATGCTTCAGGAATTAAGCTCATCATGGAAGCTGCCATCATAATTCCAGCTGAAAATGCCAGCAATATGTCCCGCCAGCGGTGGGTGATCGATTTTGCCAAAAATAAAATCGGAACTGCACCCAATCCAGTTGATAATGCGGAAAGTATGCTGCCAATAAATACTTGTTCCATCCAATCCCCCTTTTTCTGTAGTTCTTACAATGCCTTAGCAATAAAAATAATTTATTCATACTATACTATAATATATAAACAACAATCGCAAATAGCGAGCATTCTCAATAGACCGCAGAGGCAGAGCGCCTGTTCAAAAAATATTGCACTGCATTTGCTATTTAAAGTATAATGCAAGTAAGATAGCGTAAGCAAAAATGGCGGGGCGCAAACATGTGCATCAACGTGACTGGATGTTGCGTCCTTTTCACTTTTATCCAATAGTTTTTCAAGCTTCATTTGCAAAGATGCTGACATGATGTTAATTCAACGAACAAAAGGGTTTGATTGTAGATGACAAGAGAGAAAGACATTGACCAATCATTAAAATTGTTTATCGTGTTATCAAGGGCATACCGGGCTGTCAACGATCAAGTGAACAAGTCGATTCAATCGTTTGGCGTGAATCCGACGGAGTTTGCCGTTTTAGAATTGCTTTATCATAAAGGTGACCAGCCGCTGCAGCAAATTGGCGAAAAAATTTTGCTCGCTAGCGGCAGCATTACGTACGTAGTGGACAAATTGGAACAAAAGGGGCTTATTGTGCGAAAAGCGTGCGAAAAAGACCGCCGCGTCACCTATGCTTCGATTACAGAAAAAGGGAAAAAATTCATTGAGGAAGTGTTTCCGCGGCATGCGCAAACGATTCATGAAACGGTCGCCGGGTTGACAGCCGAGGAAAAAGACAAAGCGATCGATTTGTTAAAAAAATTAGGATATGGCGCAAAGCAGAAATCATAAAGGGCTGGCAAAAACGATCATTCGTTTCTGCCAGCCCTTTATTCGTTGCGGTTGAAGAAAACGATGAAAGCAAACAGGTGATATTCTCTGTGCACACCTATAAGTATTTTTCAAACCAACCGACAATATGATTCAGCCGTTCGAGGCGGAGTGTCGGTGGACCGTTGCGGGACAGATCATGGTTTGCTTCTGGAAAGCGGACAAGTTTTGTTTCCCGCTTTAAATGTTTCAGGGAGATAAACAGCTGTTCAGCTTGTTCGATTGGACAGCGATAATCTTTTTCACTATGAAGAATTAATAACGGAGTCCGAATGTTTTTCACATATTTTAACGGAGAGTGGTGCCAAAGCCGCTCTGGATTTTCCCATACATTGCAACCGACTTCCCATTCCGTGAAGAAATAGCCGATGTCGCTAACTCCATAGAAGCTGAGCCAATTTGAAATAGACCGCTGCGTCACTGCTGCTTTAAATCGGTCCGTATGCCCAACGATCCAGTTTGTCATAAAGCCGCCATAGCTTCCGCCTGTAACGCCAAGGCGTGTTTCATCAATAAAATGAAAATGGGCAAGCGCATATTCGACACCGCTCATAATATCTTCATAATCCATTCCACCATAATCACCGCGTACGGCATTGACAAATGTTTGGCCATAGCCGTGGCTACCGCGCGGATTCGTAAACAGCACCGCATATCCTTTTGCCGCAAGCACTTGCATTTCATGGAAGAAAGTGAAGCCGTACATTGCATGCGGTCCGCCGTGAATCTCAACAACCATCGGCACTTTTTGCCCATCTTCAAGATGAAGAGGCTTCATCAGCCATCCCTGAATGTCCCAACCATCACGGGATGGATAGGAGAACGATTCAGGCTTAGAAAAGGAAAGCTCCTTTTCCAACTCCTCATTGGCATTGGTCAGCTTGTCGCGTCTTCCGTCGCGAAGAGAAACGGCATATAAGTCGCCAATATGGGTCGGATCGCTAATGGCTGCCACCGCCATATGATGATGAGGATGAATGGATAATCCATATAAATGGAAATCGCCGATAACGGAAGGGGTAATTGTTCCGTCTAGCGCTACATGATAGAGGTTGACTCGTCCTCGCTCGGAAGCAAGAAAATACAGGCCGTTTCCTTCTTTATTCCAAATGAGCCCGGGACTTGGGGCTCCAGAATGCATGTCCCCCACCATCGCGTCGCCGACATGCACATCCCAATTGGCGGTCAGCGCCCGTTTTTCTCCGCTGGGGATGTCGAAAGTCCAAACCCGGTTCAATGTGGCGCCTAAATACTCGAGTTCATGCCCAATCGCCGCGAGCATTTTTCCATCCGGAGACCAAGATAGCGAAGCGAAAAACCCGTTTCCATCTGTGATTTTTGTCGTTTTTCCGCTGTCAATGTCAAGAAGGAATATATCACGTGTAAATGTAAAATCCGGATCCTCGCTCCGGTTGGCGGCAAAAGCGACTGTTTGGCCATCAGGGGATATGGCAAATGAGATGATTTCGTCATCGCCGTTGGTTAATGCTTGCATTTCTCCCGTTTCCGCATCGATGCGGATGAGCACATCTTGTTTGTCATCGCGAAATCCAGCTGCATCGGATTTGTATTGCAAACGTTCTACAATAAGCGGTGTCAGCTTACGTTTTTCTTTCTCGTTTTTGTTTTTCTCCTCGTGTTCTTTAAGCGTTTCTTCCTTGCCGAGAGAAGTGAGAGCGATGAGAAAACGCCCATTTGGCGACCAGCACAGCTGGCGCACTCCGTTTTTTAAGAAGGTTAATTGGCGAGCTTCCCCGCCATCTGCCGGCAAGCGCCAAATTTGCGGTTTTCCGGATCGGTTAGAAAGAAATGCGATGGTTTTTCCATCCGGAGACCAGCGCGGAAAAGTGTCTTTGCTTTTTCCAAACGTCCATTGTTTCACGCTGCCATCTGCTAATGACAAGAGAAAAAGGTGGGAGCGATATTCCCGCTCGTGATCAATCGTTTTTTGTACAAAGATGACTTTCTTCCCATCTGGTGAAAACTGCGGGTCGCTCACAAAGTGGATGCGGAAAAGATCTTCGGCAGCGATGCCTCTCGTTGTTTTTTTCATATGATGTACAGTCATAAAATCCACTTCCTTCACAAAATGTTCTCGGCCATTATTTCGATATACGAATTATTTTTTCCTTCTTAAATATCAAAAACGAACGCTTGGCTCCCAAGCGTCCGTTTCTTAATTACGCCGATATTTTTTGTTTTTCCTCTGATTGCTGCGCTGCTTTTTTCACTTGCGGGTAGAAGATGATGCCGCTGAGGAGCAGCGCGACGCCCAGCATAAACGTTTTTATGTCCGCTGTCCCGGAGACGATGACCCAAATGGAATAGATTGTCGCAAGAACGGCGATCACCCCGTCGATGACGCGGGCGCGTAAAGCGCGTTTATACGTTTCGCCGGTAAGCGTCAGTTTCAATTGGAAAACAGAAGCGATAAAATATGGAACGAGATACGCCAATGTCGCGATGTAAATGACAAAGTCAAACGCTGCTGACATCGAATGGGAAATGGTCGAAAAAATAAAAATTTGCGCCAGCGCGTTGGAAAGCAATAAAGAAAAGCTTGGCACTTCTTTTTTGTTTTCTTTTAAAAACGCCCGCATAAACAGCCCTTGTTTTGCCGCTTGGTACGGCACTTCCGCGCTTAATAATACCCAGCCGAGCGTGGAGCCAAGCAAGCTGATCAATCCAAGCCCGGCAAGAATGTAGCCGCCGCTTGGCCCTAAAATCATGATAATCGCGTCGACGAGCGGTTTTTCTGATTGAATAAGCTCTTTTTGCGGCAATATGCCCATGACGAGCACGCTAATCCCGATATAAATCGCGAGAGCGATGAGCAAACCGAGAATGGTGGCGCGCTTTACGTCCGCTTGCTTCCGCGCCCGTGAAGCAAAAACAATCGCCGATTCTACGCCGATAAACGCCCATAATGTCGATACAGCCGCATTATTCACTTGGCCTAACAGTCCGATCGAATGTCCCGCGTCATCATAGCGAGGAGCGGCCAACGGGCCGATCGAGCTTTTTTCAAACGCAAATAAAGCAATGACAATAAATAAGAAAAATCCGAGCACTTTCGCTGCGGTAGCGGCAAAATTCAGCTTGCCTGCGTCTTCGATGCCGCGCAAAATGATGAAATGCATTCCCCAAAGCAGCGCTGTGCAAATGAGAAATGTCAACAAGTTTCCCAGCTTGATATCAAGGGAGCCGATGGCAAATAACGTTTGTTTGCTTGTTAAAACCGGGAAAAACGTCGATAAATAGCTGGTGAACGTCGTAATAATCGCGACATTGCCGGCAAAGTTGCCGATCCAATACCCCCATGAAGACATAAAGCCAGATAAAATCGCTGCGTTCGATCCTTTAGGAAATAGTTCTTTTGCATAAATTTGCGGTCCGCCGTTCAATTCCGGTTTGCGGATTGCCAAATTGCCGAAGACGAGCGCAGTCATTAATACACCGGCGCCCGTGAGCAGCCACGCCAAAATGACGCCAAGCGGGCTTGCCGCTTCCGCAAGCGAGCGCGGCAGCATAAAAATTCCCGATCCTACCATATTGCCAACGACAAGCGCCGTTAATAGCCATAATCCGAGTTTTTGCTGTTGCACTCTTAGTAGCTCCTTCCTGATGATGATTCATTATTTTCATCAAAAAAAATGCACCCAAAAACATGCAACGGGTGCACCGAAACATCCGCATTCAGCCCTCATTGATATCTGGCGATGATGGCGGTCCTGTGCCTGTTCACAGAAAGGCACAGTTTGCGGTTTTCATTGAAAACTCATGGACTTCTTTGTCCCGGTTGTTCGCCGAGCCTTATTTCCATTTATGTGAATGGGAAAGAAAAAATATTCAATTGGCGTCATTATTATACGTTTTTCGATAAAATTCGTCAACAATCTTTCCTCATTGAAAAAAAGGATTTTCTGTGCAAGAATGGAATACAAACTAAGATAAGGGAAAAAGGAAGGGATTGCATTGAAATTTTCCGAGTTCCGTTATGAACGACCAAATATCGAGAAGTTGAAAGCATCATTTCAACTGGCGCTGCAATCGTTTCAAAAGGCTGGCAATGCGGAAGAACAGAACGAGGTGATGAAAGAAATCAACCGGCTCCGCAACGATTTTAGCACGATGGAAAATATTTGTTATATTCGCCATACAATTGATACGAACAATGAATTTTATGAACAGGAACAAGAATTTTTTGATGAAGCTGAGCCGATTGTCAAAGGGCTTGTAAACGATTATTATCGGGCGCTCGTTTCCTCTCCGTTCCGCCCGCAGCTTGAAGAAAAATGGGGAAAACAGCTGTTTGCGCTTGCCGAGACGGAATTAAAAACGCATTCTCCGGAGGTTATCGAAGATTTACAACAAGAAAATAAGCTGACAAGCGAATATACGAAATTGGTTGCTTCAGCCAAAATTTTCTTTGAAGGAGAGGAACGGACGTTAGCGCAGCTGCAGCCGTTCGTCGAATCGCCGGACCGCGAGATGCGCAAGCGGGCGAGTGAGGCTCGTTCTGCATTTTTTCAAGAGCATGAAGAAAAATTGGATGAGATTTATGATCAGCTCGTGAAAGTGCGCACCACCATTGCGCGCAAGCTTGGATTTAAAAACTTCGTGGAACTTGGCTATGCCCGTTTAGGCAGAACGGATTATAACGCCGGGATGGTTGCGAAATTCCGCAAACAAATCGAAAAGCACATCGTTCCGATTGCCGTCAAGCTCCGCGAACGGCAGCGGAAACGCATCGGCGTCGAGAAGCTGAAATATTATGATGAAGCATTTGTGTTTCCAACAGGGAACCCAACGCCAAAAGGGGACGCAAACTGGATTATTGAAAACGGGAAAAAGATGTATGAAGAGCTGTCGCCGGAAACGGGCGAGTTTTTCCGGTATATGACCGAAAATGAATTGATGGACCTTATTGCGAAAAAAGGGAAAGCAAGCGGCGGCTATTGCACCTTTATCCCAAATTATAAAGCGCCGTTTATCTTCTCGAACTTCACTGGCACATCCGGAGATATCGATGTGCTTACGCATGAAGCGGGGCACGCGTTTCAAGTTTACGAAAGCCGCCATTACGAAATTCCGGAATATAACTGGCCGACTTTGGAGGCGTGCGAAATCCATTCGATGAGCATGGAGTTTTTTGCATGGCCGTGGATGAAGTTATTCTTTCAAGAAGATGAAGAAAAATATAAGTTTTATCATTTAAGTGATGCTTTGTTGTTTTTGCCATATGGCGTAGCGGTGGACGAATTTCAGCATTTCGTATACGAAAATCCGGATGCGACGCCGGCGGAACGGAAACAAGCATGGCGGGCAATTGAACGAAAATATATGCCGACAAGAGACTATGACGGCAACGATTATTTAGAACGCGGCGGCTTTTGGCAGCGGCAAAGCCATATCTACACGACGGCGTTTTATTATATTGACTATACATTGGCGCAAATCTGTGCATTCCAGTTTTGGAAACGTTCGCGTGAAAACTACGAAGAGGCGTGGAATGATTATTTGAGATTATGCCGTCAAGGCGGAAGCAAGCCGTTTACCGAATTAGTCCGCACCGCTAACCTTATTTCTCCGTTTCAAGACGGCTGCGTCCAAGCGGTAGCCGGCGAAATGGAACGGTGGCTGAATAGCGTCGATGACAGCCAACTTTAACAATGCTCTTTCCCGTCTCTCCCGGATTGCTTTTCGCAACATATTATTGAGTCCGCAAGCTGTCGCCGTTCATACAGCTTAATCGAAGGACATGCATTATCGCATGAATGAGGTGGAAAATGATGAACATTCGGAAAGCAATGATGGAGGGTGCCAAAGCCATTACGGCCATTTATGTGGAAGGATGAAAAACGACGCACGAAGGAATTGTGCCTGCGGAGTATTTGGCACAATTAAACGCAAGCGAAAAAGAACAGCTTTGGCAGTGTGGATTGCAGCAGCTGAAGCATTCTATTTTGTCGCGGAGAACAACGGCAAAGTATGCGGGTTTATTTCCGGAGGCAAAAACCGCGCTACACACGGGAAAGAAGCGGATATACGCCACCTGTTTATTGAAAGAAGCACAGAAAAAAGGATACGGAACAAAGCTCGTCAAAGCGCTAGTCGGTGAGTTCCAACGCGAAGGGATTCGTTCGCTGACCGTGTAAGTGCTTGCTGATAATCCGTCACGCCGCTTTTACGAGCGGCTTGGCGGCATGAACGCTGAACGGGTCGCGGATATCGGCGGGAAAAAGCTGCCGGAATGGCGCTACGGGTGGAAAAACGTCGCCTCTTTCGCATAAATAAGCTGCCTAAGTACAAGGCAGCTTAAAAAAATTGTTTAGTAAGTGATTACTCACTTTAAGATAAAATCAATATCGTGTAAAATATAAGTGAGTAATCACTCACTATAGAAGGAGGAAAGTTCATGCCAGAGAAGCCGTGTATTTGTCTTGAACATGTGTCAAAACGGTTTGGGAAAAAAACGGTTGTTGAAGATGTGTCGCTTGACGTACACAAAGGAGAAATTTTCGGATTGCTCGGGCCTTCTGGGGCGGGGAAGACGACGATTGTCAAAATGATCGCTGGCATTGACGAAGCTACGAGTGGAACGATTCATGTATTAAATCAAAAAATGCCTGACTTACAGGTGATGCAGCGCATTGGTTTTATGGCGCAGTCTGACGCCTTATACGGGGAATTAACGGCATTGGAGAACATGCAATTTTTCGCTTCGATCTATGGGTTAAAAGGAAAAAAGCAAAAAGAACGCATTTATGACGTGATGAATCTTGTCAATCTGACAGATCATATCAAAAAGCCTGTCCATCAATATTCTGGAGGGATGAAACGGCGGTTGTCGCTGGCGATAGCTTTGCTACATGAACCGGAAGTATTGCTTTTAGATGAGCCGACGGTTGGCATTGATCCTGTGCTTCGCCAGGCCATTTGGGAGGAGCTGGAGAGAATCCGCCAAAATGGAACGACGATTGTCGTAACGACCCATGTCATGGATGAAGCGGAAAAATGCCAGCGCCTCGCCATGATCCGCGATGGCCGCCTCATCGCGGTCGGCAGTCCGGAAAAGTTAAAGACAGAGACAAATTCCGAAACGATCGAGCAAGCCTTTTTATATTTTGGAGGTGCAAGAGGATGAGAGTCCGCGCCATCGTCATTCGCATCATCCGCCAGTTTTTCCGCGATAAACGCACCCTTGCGTTAATGATTGTGGCTCCGATGTTTGTGCTGTTTTTGATGAACCTTGTGTTTAATGGCGAGGAATATAAACCAACGATTGCCGTTAGTCCAAAAACGCCAGAAGTTGTGGCGGAGAAGTTAGAAAAATACGACGCTGATGTCAAAAAACTTACGGAAGCAACGGCTCGCAAGCAGTTAGAAAAACAACAAATTGACGCGTTCATAAAAATGGATGAAGGAATTCCGAAAATTACGTTAGAAGGAAGCGATCCGACGGTAAATAAAGCGGTGCTGATGACGGTGCAAAAAGCGCTTCAAGAATTAGCCCCGCCAGCGCAATCGTTGCAATGGAAAACAACGTACTTGCATGGTTCAGAAGACATGGCGCTATTTGATAATTTCGGTCCTGTGTTAATCGGCTTTTTCGTTTTCTTTTTCGTTTTTTTAATCGCTGGCGTTTCGTTCCTGCGCGAGCGTACAAGCGGAACGCTCGAACGCTTGCTTTCGACGCCGCTTAAGCGCTGGGAAATTGTGGCTGGCTACATTATAGGATTTGGATTATTTACAACATTGCAGGCGAGTTTAATTGCTTGGTTTGCTATTGATATTCTTGACATGATGATGGAAGGTTCTTTCGTATACGTGCTGTTGATAACATTCTTATTGGCGATGACTGCTTTAACGTTAGGGATGTTGCTGTCTGCTTTTGCGAATAATGAACTGCAAATGATGCAGTTTATCCCGCTCGTTGTCGTCCCGCAAGTGTTCTTTTCCGGCTTGTTTAATTTAGATACGATGGAGGAATGGCTCCGGTCTTTAAGCGTGGTCATGCCGCTGACGTACGGAGCGGATGCGCTGCGGGAAATTATGGTTCGCGGCAATGGCTGGAATGAAATTGCCAAAGACGTATATGTTTTACTTGGTTTTGCTATATTGTTTATGATATTAAATGTAGTGGCATTAAAAAAATATCGAAAATTGTAAGGAGCATAAGGTAATGAATGAACAGCAATGGCTGAAAGAATTGTTGCAGCGAAACGGGGAAGATGTGAAGCTTAGTGAAAAGCAAATCAAAATTTTGCAAGCGGCGATTGAAATGTTTGCCGAAAAAGGCTATGCCGCCACTTCGACAAGCGAAATCGCCAAGAAAGCAGGTGTGGCCGAAGGAACGATTTTCCGCCACTATAAAACAAAAAAGGATTTGCTTTTGGCGATTGTCACTCCGACGCTGTTTAAATCCGTCGCCCCATTTTTGGCGAAAGAATTTGTCAAAGAAGTGTTTGAAAGCCAGTATCAAAGCTATGAAGACTTCATTCGCGCTCTTTTGAAAAACCGTTATCAATTTTTGAAAAAGTACTTGCCGGCCGTCCGGGTGTTCTGGCAGGAAATCGCGTTTCATCCGGAAATTAAAGAGCAGGTTCAGCACGTTTTTACGACGCACATCTACCAGAAATTTAAGCGAATCGTCGAGCATTTTCAAGAAAAAGGAGAATTGGCCGCCATTCCCGCTGATTCGGTCATCCGCATGACGATCACGGCAATTGCCGGATTTTTACTGGCGCGGTTTATTATGTTGCCAGATTACGACTGGGACGATGAAGCGGAAATGGAACGGACAATCCAGTTTTTAATGCATGGCCTTGCCAAAAAGCTGGCTGATTCGCATGAAAATTCCATCGCCGATACCAAGGGCTGAATTTCCACTATCAGCGCCTATAGCAGCTTAGCGGTCTTTGGATGTTGGCGTTATATCATTGCTGGTATTTTAGCCAGCTCTATTATGTTTTTAACCGGCTTGCACAATAACCATGATTTTTAGGATAGTAGCAGGAGGGATTGCCGCATTTTTCGGCAATCGCATCCTGCTATTAATTTTCGCTGATTCTTTGTGGCTTGCAGCAGCAAGGTTGGCATTATGATCGTAATACCATATAGATTTTTGACGACTGTTGATTGAAACGGTTTTTTATTTATTCTTGACTCAATCTTGCCTCCACACTGGGAATGGCAATAAAGTTTTTAAAGCGCTACATTCCATTCAATACCATTTATCTTTTTAACTTGCGTAACTAGCTTTCGAGAAACCAAAAATGTTGTAACTAATTAACTATATAATTATTTTTGTTAAAATAATGAATATTAATAATATTGTTAATAATACGTTTTTTAAAATAAGGGGGAGAGGCAATGAAAACTGCGAAAATTGTTCAGCACAAAAGACCGTTGGAAATTTTAAATGTCCCGGATCCTCAACCAGGTCCGGAAGATGCGGTAATTAAAATCGAAGCTTGCGGAGTTTGCCGAAGCGACTGGCATGCGTGGCAAGGGGATTGGGCGTGGATTGGTTTGTCCCCGGAATTGCCGATAACACCTGGACATGAATTTGGGGGTGTCATCGAAGAAGTTGGCAAAGAGGTGAAGTCGTTCCGTCCGGGAGATCGTGTCACCGTCCCGTTCCATTCCGCTTGCGGGCGATGTGAATATTGCAAAAAAGGTGTGCCGAATTTATGCGAAAACCTGCAAATTTATGGCTTGGTTTCTGGATTGGAAGGCGGTTATGCGGAATATGTATTAGTTCGCAATGCCGATTTTAACTTGATCAGACTCCCTGAAAATGTTGACAGTTTAACAGCAGCTGCTTTAGGCTGCCGTTACATGACGGGATATCACGGTATTGTCAGAGGACATGTCAAGCCTGGTGATTGGGTGGCTGTGCATGGAGCTGGCGGTGTAGGTCTTTCTGCTATTCAGGTGGCCAATGCATTAGGAGCGCAAGTGATAGCCGTTGATATTGATGATCAAAAGCTTGAAATCGCAAAACAGGAAGGCGCTATTGCGGCCGTCAATGCTAGAAAAGAAAACGTTGTCGAAGCAATAAAGGAAATCACAAAAGGGGGCGCACATGTCGGACTGGATGCTTTAGGCATCAAAGATACCGTTCTTAATTCGGTTCTATCCTTAAGAAAAGGAGGAAGACATGTTCAAGTGGGTTTAACCACATCAGAAGAAGGAGGTTTTGTCTCGCTCCCTGTTGACCTGATTACAGCATCGGAAATTGAGTTTGTTGGAAGCATCGGCAATCCTCATCCTGACTATCGCGGTTTGCTGAGCTTGATTTCTTCCGGGCGGTTGAATCCGAAGCGCTTAGTTGAACGTGAAATCAAATTGGAAGAGGTAAACGCTGTATTTGAAAATATGTCACAATATAATACGAAAGGGTTTAACGTAATCACTAAATTTTAATGGACCAATCAACCGTGACAGTCTGCGAAAAAATGGGGCTGCCGCCTATCAACAGCATTTAGTAGGATTTGATTTTTGTTTTAAGTTTATCTAATGGCTGTTTCTGAAAAGCCGTAAGCAAATTATGTAATAATGTGCAAGCGGATAAAATACGGCAGATAGGCAAAAAAAGAACCGCCTTTCCCATCAAGGGATCAGGCGGTTTGTTTATGCAAAGCTTTTGCGACAATCGCGTCATTTTCGACATCGATGCGAAGCGCTTGTACTTGATCGTTTTCATCAAGCAAGACGTCGGCGATTTTGTCTTCGACATGTTCTTGGATGACGCGGCGGAGCGGACGGGCACCGAACGCTGGATGATAGCCGAGTTCCGCCAATTTTTCTTTCGCTGCTGGCGTTACGTCAAGGTCGATGTGTTGTTCGCGCAATGTCGCTTTTACTTCATGGAGCATCAGATCGACGATTTGCAACATATGTTCTTTTTGTAGCGGTTTGAATTCGATGATCGCATCGAAACGGTTCAAAAATTCCGGCTTGAAGTAGGCGTTTAATGACTCAAGAACGCTTGTGTGCGTTGTTCCTTGTTTTTCGAATCCAACCGTAATTTTTTTATCGGTAACACCGGCGTTGCTTGTCGCGATGATGACCGTGTCTTTAAAGCTAACGGTGCGGCCTTGGCTGTCAGTGAGACGGCCGTCCTCTAAAATTTGCAGGAAGATGTGCTGCACGTCCGGGTGCGCTTTTTCAATTTCGTCAAGCAAGATGATGCTGTATGGATTGCGGCGCACTTTTTCCGTTAGCTGGCCGGCTTCCTCAAAACCGACATAGCCCGGAGGTGAACCGATTAATTTCGATACCGAATGTTTTTCCATATATTCGCTCATATCGAGGCGAATCATTGCGTCTTTCGAGCCGAACAATTCTTCGGCGAGCGTTTTCGCCAGCTCTGTTTTTCCGACGCCGGTCGGACCGACGAATAAGAATGAACCGATTGGGCGATGTTTTGCTTTTAATCCCGCGCGGCTGCGGCGGATCGCTTTCGCCACTTTTTTCACCGCTTCTTCTTGGCCAATCACTTTTTTCGCCAAGTTTTCTTCTAAATGTTTCATTTTTTCTTTTTCATCAGCTTGCAGTTTGCCGACAGGAATGCCTGTTTTTTCTTCGATGATGCGTTGGATATCGGCAACATCGACAACAGGGCGCTCTTGATTTACACCGTTTTGCAGTTGTTTTTCTAATTTCAGCTCTTCATCGCGCAATTTCGCTGCCAGTTCGAAATTTTCTTCGTTCACTGCTTTTGTTTTTTCTTTAGCGATTTGCGCAAGGCGCTCTTGAATTTGTTTTTCATCTGTCGGACCGATGCGCAAGTTTGCTTTTGAGCCGGCTTCGTCTAACAAGTCGATCGCTTTGTCCGGCAAGAAGCGGTCTTGAATGTAGCGGTGTGACAATTTGACGCATGCTTCAATCGCTTCATCCGTATATTTGACATGGTGGAATTGCTCATATTTCGGCTGGATGCCTTTTAAAATCGTGATTGCTTGTTCGACGGTCGGCTCATGGACGATCACTGGTTGGAAGCGGCGTTCAAGCGCGGCGTCTTTTTCAATTTGTCGGTATTCTTTCAATGTTGTCGCACCGACGACTTGCAATTCGCCGCGGGCCAGCGCAGGTTTTAAAATGTTGCCAGCGTCCATTGAACCTTCCGCCGAACCGGCGCCGACGAGCAAGTGAATTTCGTCGATGAAGAGAATGACGTTTTTGCGTTGTTGCAGTTCAGCGATAAGACGTTTCATGCGCTCTTCAAATTGCCCGCGAATGCCCGTGTTGGCGACAAGCGAAGCGACGTCAAGCAAATACACTTCTTTATTTAACAGTTTTTCCGGAACTTGTCCTTCGGCAATTTTCAAGGCAAGTCCTTCGACGATCGCCGTTTTCCCGACGCCAGGTTCCCCGATTAATACCGGGTTGTTTTTATTGCGGCGGTTTAAAATTTCGATGACGCGTTCGATTTCTTTATCGCGGCCGATGACTGGATCAATGAGACCTGCTTTCGCCAGTTGCGTTAAGTTGCGGCCAAATTGATCAAGGAAGCCGCCGCCTTTTCTGTTGCGGTGCGATGGCTGTGCGGTGTTTGGCTGTGGCGCTCCCATTTCCGAAATTGGCGAAAATCCATCCATAAAGAAATCATCAAACGGGAATGACGAAAAGCCTCCAAACCCGAAGTTCATTGGGATGGAAAGCTCTTGTTTTTGTTTTTCATAACATTCATGGCAAAGATGCATTTGTTTTTTCTCATGGTTAAATTGCAAGTTGACAAATACTGTTGCTTCGTTTTGTTGGCATACTTGGCAAAGCATGAGGCATAACCTCCTTTTTATCGTTTGACTTTGACTATCTTTGACTTTCTGTCTTTATTATACTTTGACTATCTTTGACTTTCAAGTGTTTTTTTTTAAAAATTTGTTGTAATCGTGAAATATTTTTGGAGAAACGGTGAACGATGGTATAGAATGTGGCAAATTTGTGATATAGTTTGGGACAGAAAAAAATTTAGCGAGGGTGAAAAAGATGAAAAAAGTTTATGCGTTTTTGGCATTGCTGATGCCGTCGTTGTTTTTATTCGCGGCTTGCGCCCAAGAAAAGAACGGAGAAAAGCCGGCGATATTGGAAGTGAAAATAGAAGCCGCCGATCATATTGAGTTAAACAAAGAAACAACGATAGCATGTGTCGTAACATACGGAGAGGAAAAAGTTGACGATGCCGATGAAGTAAAATTTGAAATTTGGAAACATGGAAGTGAAAAACATGATATGTTAAAGGCGAAGAATGAAGGAAGCGGCAAATATTCCGTCACTAAAACGTTTACAGAGCCGGGAACATATTCCGTCGTTGCGCATGTCACAGCGCGGAACATGCACAATATGCCGAAAAAAGATATTATCGTTGGTCAAGAGCCCGAACAGCAACATGAAAATGCTGAGAATCATCATAATGATGGACATAGCGGCCATTCTTACGCTGGCTTATCGATAACGCTGCAATCTAAAGAATATGTGGCTAATCAATCGGCAAGTTTGACGGCGCAGATTGCTCACGATGGAAAACCGTTGACAAACGCTACGGTTCGTTTTGAAGTGTGGAAAAATAACGGAAAGCATGAGTTTATTGATGCGAGCGAGGCACAAGCAGGCCAATATGAAGCGGCGACAACTTTCCAAGAAAAAGGAACATACTCGGTAAAAATCCACGTAGAGGCGAAAGAATTGCATGAGCACCAACTCGAACAAATTACAGTGAAATAAAACCGGATGCTTCGTTGTAGCATCCTTTTTTTATTATTTCGTCTTTCTTTGTCCGCGTTTACATATATATGAAATAAAGCGTGGACAAGGAGGATGTGACAACAGAAGTGTGGAAAAAATGGTCGGAAGCATGGCAAATTGCTGCTGTCTATGTCGGGACCGTCGTTGGCGCGGGATTTGCGACAGGAAAGGAAATCGTCGAGTTTTTCACCCAATACGGAGCTTTTGGCACGATAGGAGTGTTTATCAGCGGCGGCTTATTCACATGGATGGGAGCGCGAATGATGGTGATGGCGCGCAGAATTGGCGCGGCATCTTACCAGCAGTTTAATCGCTATTTATTTGGCAATGTTATGAGCCCGCTTGTGACAGTTATTATGACGGCAATGATTATGGGAGTGGTTGCGGTAATGATCGCGGGCGCAGGCGCGGTGTTTGAAGAACAGCTCGGGCTGCCAAAGCAGGCAGGGATCATGATAACGCTTTGCTTATCGTTCGTTGTGATGTTATACGATATAAAAGGTTTGTTAAGTGTTAATGCACTGATTGTTCCGGCCATGGTGCTGTTTAGCGCTGTCGTTCTTTTTAAGCTGCTGGCCATGGGAAAATGGGGCGGCGAAGGATGGCTGACAATCGATCATTCATTAAAGGCGTTTCTTGCCCCGCTTTCGTATGCCGCCTTTAATTTAACGATGGCGCAGCCTGTGCTTGTGCCATTAGCGCAGGAAGCCGATGATGAGACGACCGTGCAGCGCGGAGCAATGATGGGGGGATTGCTGCTCACAGGCATTTTATTGAGCAGCCACTTCGTTTTATTATCGTTCCCGCATGTATTGAGTTACGATATTCCAATGGCGGAAGTAATTCGTTCTTTTTTTTCCTTATTTTATTGGATGTATATTCTCGTCATTTACGGAGAAATTTTGACGTCTATTATTGGCGGCGTGTTTGGGCTGCAACGGCAATTTCGCACGATGTTTTCGGTTTCGGATAGCTTGTTTCTGATCGCTTTGTTCGCTTTATTGTTCGCGGCCAGTTTGTTTCGTTATAGTTCTCTGTTGTCGTTTTTATACCCGTTGTTTGGGTATATCAGCTTCGCCTTTCTTTTGTTGCTGTGTATGCGGAAAATGCCAAAATAGCGCAGAGCGTTTGTCCGCGGAAAACGGACAAACGCTTTGACAATCCGGCGAGCCAATGCCAGTGTTCGCATTGCCGGATGCCAACAGGCAAACGGCTGCAGTTGGGCGGCAAGGGGAAAGAAAAAATCAACCATTGCTGTCCGCAATATCATTGTCAGAAGTGCTTTCTATTTTCTTGCCGCTTTTAATGAAACCGGTTGACAATTTGCTGAAGCTGTTGAACAGAAGCAAGCAAAACATCCGCTTCTTTCGCCAGTTCATGGATGGCGGCAGTTTGCTGTTCCAATCCGGCGGTAGTTTCTTGCACCATATTTGTGAAATCGGTGGCGATGATGTTAATATCGCCAATGAGATGCTGAAGGTTTCGGCCATTGCCAGTAACCGCTTCGACATGGATTTGATTTTGCTGCAAAAGCGCGTTGAGTTCAGAAAACATTTGATGGAATAATGCGAATGTTTCGCCCGTTTTCCATAGCGAATGTTTCGTTTTTTCCACATGCTGCTCGTTTTCCTGTACGGCTTGGACGGCGTTATGCAGCACGTTTGTCATCGTCTGCAGTGAAGATAAAATTTTTGCAGCAAAATCGTTTGTATCTTCAGCAAGCTTGCGGACTTCTTGAGCGACGACGGCAAAGCCTTTTCCTGCTTCTCCCGCGCGCGAGGCTTCGATCGATGCGTTTAACGCGAGCAAATTTGTTTGTTTCGTGATCGTTCGGATGGCGGAAATCATGTTTTGGGCGTTGGCTGCTTCTTGCGATGCAGCGTGGATTAATGCCGTCGTTTTGTTTATTTCTTGTTGCATTGTATCCATTTTTTGTTTTGTTTCTTCAATGAGGCGGTTTCCTTCGTCCATCGATGTGAGCGCAGTTTTTGCATGTGAAACGACACGTTCCACTTCTTCTTGCATTTTTTGCACCCGTTCGACCATCTGGATTACTAAATGATTGGCTTGTTCTACCGATGCGGTTTGCTGTTTTGTGCCTTCGCGGAACGTTTCCATTGCTGCGGCGATTTCATCAAACGATTCTGAAAGCCGTTTTGTTTCCAGCTGCTGTTGCTCACTTACTTGATTCACCGTTTTGGCGGCTTTCGCTAACTCTGTGATCATCGCGCGAATGCCGAAAATCATTTTGTTTATTTCATATGCGATTTGATGAAATTCATTGCGTTTTCGGGCAGTATGTACTTCTGTTTGAAGGTTTCCAGATGAAACGGAGCGAGTGACGCTATACCAGTGGCGCAGTTCATTGACAAGCGACCGGTAAAAAAGCGTGCTCATGATCAAGCTGGCGATAATAGTCGCAGCGCATGTCCATAACGGAGATAGTGAAAAAAGCAGCGTGATGAGAAAGCTGAGCATGGCAGGCACAATAGACAGAAATAAAAAGTAAGTTTGCAAATAAGGACGGTGCATTAATCTTCCCAATCGCAAATTAAAACGCTTTCCATTAAAGTCTGTTAATAAAGGGCAGCTTGCGTCGATGAGCACCTCCCCAGTATCGCGTTCGTACACTTGCAAAAGCGGTTTCGTTGTTTTAGCGGCTTTTTGCCCCACCTCATCGGAAAAAACGCGGCCTTCGCGCAATCGATTCGTATGAATGATGGCGCGCCCTGTTTCATCAACGATTAAAAAATATTCATCTTGCTGCAGTTCGCGGTCAAGGAACGAACGGATACGTTCCAATTGCTCCTCTAGCGGACGGTTTATGTCAAGAGACTGCCGCAGTTTTTCAGCGACATTGACAACTTTTTTTAATGCTTGCTTCGCCCGCTGCCGTTTAATTAAATGTTTCATCGTTTGTCCCTCCCTATTCTTACTGCTTTCAATATATACGGAATATTCAGATATATCAACAGTCGATCAAACAAAATGTTTGTTTGCAAACTATCTGTTACGATAAGATAGCCATGTTCATTTTTAAATAGTGAAAATGATTACATTACCATTTTGTTTGGCAATATTATCTATTGGACAGAATGATGACATTCCTATATATTTGGAATGTAGTTAGCAAGGTTTTGCCTTTATTTTTTGTTCACATTCTCGCCTTATTGTATGGTTGTCAATAAAACAAAAAAAGCGGTACAATAAGAAAAGCCAATGGTTCAGCAAGCAAAGAAAATTGAAGAAGAATTCCATACCGATGTGGTATGGGAGAGGTTCTAGAACAACCCTCTATAAAAAACTAGGGACAGGCTATATCCTTAGAGGGTATAGCTTTTTTGTTTTAGAACGCTCGTTCTTCTGGAAAGGAAAGAAAGGAGAGCGACGATGGGGAAAAAGGAAAAAGCGGTAGTGGTTTTCAGCGGAGGTCAAGACAGCACGACATGTTTGTTTTGGGCGTTAAAACAATTTGACGAAGTTGAAGCGGTGACATTTGACTATGGTCAGCGCCATCGGCTTGAGATTGAAGTGGCGGCTTCGATTGCGAAGGAACTCGGTATTTCCCATACCGTTTTGGATATGTCACTATTAAATCAATTGGCACCAAATGCGCTTACGCGAAGCGATATCGCCATTGAGCAAAAAGACGGGCAATTGCCATCGACGTTTGTGGATGGGCGGAACTTATTGTTTTTGTCGTTCGCAGCGGTGCTCGCCAAGCAGAAAGGAGCCCGCCATCTCGTAACAGGCGTATGCGAAACAGATTTTAGCGGCTATCCGGATTGCCGGGATATATTTATCAAATCGCTAAATGTCACATTGAATTTGGCCATGGATTACCAATTTGTGATTCATACGCCATTGATGTGGCTTACGAAAGCGCAGACGTGGAAGCTCGCCGATGAGCTTGGCGCTTTTGAGTTTGTGCGCACGAAAACATTAACTTGTTATAACGGGATTATCGCTGACGGTTGCGGCGAGTGCCCGGCTTGTGTGTTGCGCAGACGGGGGCTCGAAGAATACATGAAAGAAAAGGAAGGGGCAAATCAATTATGATCCATCAGCTTTATCCGCAAGTATTTCACAACTACCAATACGAATTAAATAAGGATATGCATATTGCCGCAGCTCATTTTATTCCACATGAGAAAGCGGGAAAATGCGCGAACATGCATGGCCATATATACACTGTGAACATTACAGTGGCGGGCGATGAATTGGACGATGCGGGATTTTTAGTGAATTTTCAAGAGTTGAAAAAGCTGATTCATGGCAAACTGGATCATACATTAATGAACGAACATCAAGATTGGTTTAATGAGCAAAACAGCAACGATTTTCCGACAAGCGAAGTCATTGCCCGCAAAATTTATGAAACGGTGCAAGCGCATTTGGATACATTGCCGAACAAGCCAAAATGTCTGCAAGTGTTCGTGCGCGAAACGCCGACAAGCTACGTTGTTTATCGTCCGAAAGCGGGGAAATAATCATGGCGAAAAAAATTCCCGTCCTTGAAATTTTCGGGCCGACCATTCAAGGCGAAGGCATGGTGATCGGGCAGAAAACGATGTTTGTCCGCACAGCCGGCTGCGATTATTCGTGCCGCTGGTGCGACTCTGCCTTTACATGGGACGGATCGGCAAAAGGAGAAATTCGGCAAATGACTGCCGGGCAAATTTGGGAACGCCTATGCGAACTTGGCGGCGACCGTTTCCGCCATGTTACGATATCGGGAGGGAATCCTGTTCTCATTCAAGCGCTTGAAGAGCTTGTTTTATTATTAAAAAATAAAGGCGTTCGCATTGCCGTCGAAACACAAGGAAGCCGCTGGCAAGATTGGCTATATGATATTGATGATGTCACGATTTCGCCAAAACCGCCAAGTTCCGGAATGGAGACGGATTTTGCGGTGCTTGATCACATCATCGGTAAGCTGGTCGGCGCGGGGCGCGCGTCCCATGTTAGCTTGAAAGTCGTCGTATTTGATGACGATGATTTTGACTATGCAAAAATAATCCACAAGCGTTACCCGGAGATTTCGTTTTATTTGCAAGCCGGGAATGACGATATAATGGAAAAAGATGTAGCGGCGCTGCGTGAAAAGTTGTTGGCGAAGCTGGACTGGTTGGTGGAAAAAGTGGCGCAATCAAACGAACTGAACGATGTGCGCGTTTTGCCGCAGCTGCACGCGCTGTTGTGGGGAAACAAGCGCGGCGTATAAGCAAATGAATAAGCAGGAAAGGGGAATAATGATGGCAGGAAGAAGAGAGGAAGAATTAAAAAATCTTACATTGCTTGGCAACCAAGGAACAAAATATTTGTTTGAATACAGCCCGGAAGTGTTGGAAGTGTTTGAGAATAAACATCCGGACCGCGATTATTTCGTGAAATTCAATTGCCCGGAGTTTACGACGTTATGTCCGAAAACTGGGCAGCCGGACTTTGCGACGATTTACATTAGCTACATTCCTGATAAAAAATGCGTCGAGAGCAAATCGCTAAAATTGTATTTATTCAGTTTTCGCAACCATGGAGATTTTCATGAGGACTGTGTCAACATTATTATGAATGATTTAATTAAAGTAATGGAGCCGCGTTACATTGAAGTGTGGGGAAAATTCACACCACGCGGCGGCATTTCGATTGACCCGTATTGCAATTGGGGGCGCCCGGGGACGAAGTATGAGAAAATGGCGGAATACCGTTTAATGAACCATGATTTGTATCCTGAAAAAGTGGATAACCGTTAATGCGCATCTTCCTTTGGAAGATGCCGTTTTATGCTGGAAAAAAGCAGTGTTTTTTTCGCGAAAGTCATATATAATGGCATTGACTTTTTAGTTGGAGGTTTTAGCCTTGGTGTCCAGGAAGGCGCTGTTAATCGGGGCGAGCGGGCTTGTTGGCAGCGAATTGCTAACATTGTTGTTGGAATCAGATATATATAAACAAGTAACCATTTTAGTCCGGCGCCCATTGCCTATTCATCACGAGAAACTCCAGCAAGTGGTGATCGATTTCAATGAATTAGAATCATATGAACGGTATTTCCGCGTCGATGATGTGTTTTCCTGCCTTGGAACAACGCGGAAAAAGGCAAAAACAAGGCAGCAGTTTATCCAAGTGGACTATGAATATACGTTGCGTGCGGCGGTGCTGGCGGAAAAATGCCGTGTTAAAAGCTTTTTAACCGTTTCTGCTCTCGGAGCCAACCCGCGCTCTTTTTTCTTTTATTATCGAGTGAAAGGGGAAACCGAAGAAGCGCTGCAAAGGCTTTCGCTTCCGTCATTGCACATTTTCCGTCCTTCGCTTCTTCTTGGAAAGCGGCAAGAATTTCGCTTTGGAGAAAAAATGGCGGGCTGGCTGCTTGGCCGTCTTCCGTTTTTGTTTGTTGGCAAATGGGAAAAATACAAGCCGGTGGAAGCGAAACAGCTTGCTTTTGCCATGTTTTGCGCTGCGGCTTCTTGCCAAAACGGCACCCATATATATGAATCGGATCAAGTAGCCAGCATTTCCTAGCAAAATGGATGGAGGCTGTTCGAATATAAAGGAACAGCCTCTGTTTTCATTCCTATTTAATGATTTTGTAATTTTTATGATTGACGACGGTGCGTTCTTGCAAATCCAGCTCTCTGTAATTTTCCATATACGTTAAATCAACGATGACAGAATTTTCATTGACTTTTTCCACAATTCCGCGCAATCCGTTTTTAAATTCGATAATGTCGCCAACTTTTGCTTTTTTCATGTTCATTCTCCTTTTTGTTTTTATTGTGTTTGTTATAGTTTGCCTCATTTTCATGTTGAAGTAAAGGGATTTATGGCATATTTATAACCGATTTTTTCTAAAAAAGAAAGGAGCTTGTAAAAAACTCCTTTCTTACTTGGCAAATACGTGGTTTCCTATCACGACAGTGACTTGTTTCGAACGCAGCCAGTTGCTTTTCGCCGTTTTTGGATTATAAAAATATAATGAACCATTTCCTAAACCGCGAAAAGGCAAGTGCTTCTTCAACGGCCTGATATGTTTCACGGTCTGCCGGTTCATGAATCGTTCCGTTTTGCACCGGTGTGAACGCATAATGGCCGCCAGAGCGCTCATAAATCACTGCGCGAATCGTATCAGGGTGGTCCACTCGGTTTAATACGACGGTTGCTACGGCTACTTTTCCTGCATATGGTTCGCCTTTTGCTTCCGCGAGAACAAGGCGGGCTAATAAATCTTTTTCGCTTGCCGAAATCGTTGCTTTAGGAATAACTAACGTTTCTCCAGAAAATAAGACATTGGTGTATTTCCCATTTTGTTTTTGCAGCTGTTTTAATGGGACGCCATATTGTTTGGCGATGTTCCAAAGCGTTTCCCCATGTTTTACTGTATGAGTTGTTGCGGCATAAGCATGACTTCCAAGGAAAAACGCGCCGCAAAAAACCGATGCCAGCATCAGCTTCTTTATTTTTTCATCAAACTCCCTCTTTCCCTCTCATTCGTTACAAGAGTAACAAGGTTTTTCTCTTCTATCATTAATATGGGAAAATCATGTTTTTTATTGATATTACTAGTGTCATAGGATAGATGGAATTTTTTAGAAAAAACGCCGATTTTCGCACTGGAAAATCGGCGTTTATTAATGAATGATGGAGAATTAACTTCGCGGTTTTTCTTGATAATGGTAAATCACATCTCCCCCTCGTTGCGCGATGCCGCGGAAGTGTTTAAAGTCATTTTGTTTGACAAGAACGCTGCGAAACGTGAGAAAATCTTCTTTTTTCACTAGCAGCTCCGAAACCGTTCCGTTGCGCAATTCATCGAGAAGTTTAGCAGCTAATTTTTCATCCACCGCTCGCTCACCCCAACCGATGAATGTTCGTCACAAACATAATAGTAGCGCAGCAGTGCTGTAGGATAAATACCCATTTTTTTGAGGGCAAACACCCTTTGCTTGTTTCCACATACAATATGGATGGGTGTGTATCATCAATGAAAAATGAGGAGGAGAAAAGTGTGAATCATTGGGATTCGTATATGGATGATCCATTTTTTTATGAGCAAAGCTATGATGTAGAAGAAAGAACGGAGGGTGGCATGGAGCGGGGGGAAAACAACATACCGCCAGCTATGTCAATGCCAGATCCTTCCTACCCGTTCCTGCCGGCGCAGGGCTATTATCCTGCGGCAGATTGGCACCATCCGGTGGCAGACGGAGTGACGCCGTTTGTGGATCATGATGATGTTGACAGTCGGGATGTCGCACCGCCAACGATGACGTTTGACACGGAAGAAAGAGTGCCAATGGAGGGAAATGAAAATATTAATTTTCCTGCAGCAGCGCCGATACAGGCACCGCCAACAGCAGAAATGCCGGGCGTTGTCAGCGGAGCAGGGGGCCCCGCGGTTCCGCCGATGTTGCCAATGACATGGATGGTGCCAAGTGTTCCGTTTCCTGCGTGTAGCCCGATAATGCCGTTCGGGGCACCGATGGCACCAGTCTATTACGCGCCTGTTTCTTACTACGGGGGAGCATCGCCATATGTTCCATTATTCCCAGGTTCATGTGTTTCATATCGGTAAACATAAACAAGACCGCCTTTGCTGCGGTCTCTTTTTTGATGCAAACAGCCAAAGTGGTATACTTTTGTTAGAAGATGATTTATTGCTAGACCGCTATTTGCTGCGAAATTAGAAAGGAGAAAGGTTGGGAGGAAGATGAAGTTTTCACAAAAAGTGGTTGTCGTAACCGGCGGAGCAAATGGCATTGGAAAGTCGATTGCTACGATGTTTGCGGAAAAAGGAGCGAATGTGGTGATTGCCGATATTGCTGAAGAAGCGGGGAAGAAACTTGTTCTGGCGTTAAAAGAAAAAGGATTAGAGGCGCGCTTTATTCCGACTGATGTTCGGAAAGTCGATGAAATAGAGCGCCTGATGAGCGCAACGTTTGAAATGTATGGCAGTTTGCATTATTTAATTAACAATGCGGGTGTGTCAAGATGGAAATCTCCATATGAGTTAACGGTGGAAGAGTGGGACGATGTGCTTCACACCAACTTACGGAGCGTCTTTTTTGGATCGCGCGAAGCAGCGAAGTATATGCGGAAAAATGAAACAGGCGGAGCGATTGTCAATATCGCGTCAACAAGGGCGCTCATGTCGGAGCCTCACTCGGAAGCATACGCCGCTTCTAAAGGAGGAATTTTGTCATTGACTCATGCGTTAGCTGTGTCGTTTGCCGGTGATTGTATTCGCGTGAACGCAATCAGCCCGGGATGGATCGAAACGGGGGATTATGGCCAATTGCGGGAAATTGACCATGCACAGCATCCAGCGCAGCGTGTCGGCAAGCCGGAAGATATCGCGCGCGCTTGTCTGTATTTGTGCGATGATGAAAATGATTTTATCACTGGGACAAACATTGTCATTGATGGCGGAATGACGAGAAAGATGATTTACGCCGAGTAGACGGATTGGCCCTAACGGCTGCTATAGCGATGCTGCATTGAACATTCGGCATGGATTTGCTAAAATACACAACATGTAAAATAGCACACAAAGGACGGGGGATGAGATGAAAATCCGGAAAGCGGCATTATTGGATGAACGGACGCCAACCAATGTTTACATTTATGAAAATAAAAAAGAAGAATATATTGTTGTAGCTATTCCCGATCTTGAGTGGTCGTTTTTGATCCGTTACGATGAGGAAACGGAAACGCTTAAAGAACGATTGGCATCATCATTGAAGAAAGCAGCTCCGCAAGAGCATGTCGAAACGCTTGTTAATAAATTGTTATACTGGGTGCACGAAATGTAGACGGCGCAACACATTGCGTTGGAGTTTTTTCAAGCCGAAAACCGTAAAGAAGCGTTCGATAGAGCGGGAAGCTGACAAAGGGATAACCATATTATCAAAAAGATGACCGAATGGTCATCTTTTTGATTTTTGCCATATGAAGCAGACGCTTATCGTTCTACCCATGTGGTGACGGTTTCTACAGGCAACCGTGTCGTACGGCGGGCAGGTGCGATGCTTTTGCCGATTGTAATGAGCATAACCGGGATATAGCGGTCAGGAATATGAAATTCTTGTTGAAATTGTTCAGCATTGAAACCGCCGATTGGGCATGTCGCCCATCCTTTTGCCGTAGCTACTAGCATAAGCTGCATAGCGGCGAGCGAGGCGTTGCTAAATGCTGCATCACGGGCATATTGTTTATTTTGGTATGCTGCTTCGATTTGCTGTGTGATTCTTTCTTTTATTTCTTGTGACATTGCTCCTTCTTTTACTAATGGATCATATACCGCGTCCGTATTTTTATGCGCTTCTAAATCGCCTAATACAGCAATGACGGCGGAAGCATCGACAACTTGTTGTTGATAATTGGCGATTGGGTAAAGGCGCTGTTGCGCTTCTTTTCCATGAATGATGACAAAATGCCAATGTTGCAGGTTCCATGCTGACGGCGCTTTTTCTGTCATTTCAATGATGTCGCGCAGTTCTTCTTTGCTAATGGAAACATTTGGGTCGTATTTTCGCACAGATTGCCGCTCGTGAATGACAGCAAAAAAGTCTTTTGCGGATGTGGAAGTAGTGTTTGCCATATTTTATGCCCTCCAGTTTCGTTACAGTCGTTAAGATTAAAAATACAACAAACTAATTTTTTGTAACTAAAGAACTTGTTATCATCATAAATTTATCTTTATGCTTTTGTCAATTTTTAAACGAAGATATTTTAAATTCATTACGTTTTAAAATGGTGGCAATCCAATGGTACGATTTCCCAGAAAATTTAGCGGAAAAATGTATTAACGATACAGACTATTTTGCCGAAAAAATAAGTGAAAGAGCATATTAATCTTAATTAGGCAACAATTTACATAGTCATATCGATAATGGACATATTGATGACCGCAGTTATTTTATGACATAAAGGGATGAATAAGATGACTCGAAATCAATTTTTTTATGACATCATTGTTGATGAACAGCTATTGTTTACGATTATGAACGAGCTGTTCGATGTAATGTTTTTAATGAAAGTGGAAGCAGGACCTAGATTCCGTTACGTTCGTGCTAGTTCTCATGCGCTTTATTTAGCGAATTTGACCGAAAAAGATATCGGGAAATGCATTGAGGATATTTATCCAAAAGAAATGGCTGCGTATTTAAATAAACAGTATCGAAAAGCGCTTGAAACAAGAAAGATTGTTACATATCGCGATCAAGTGAATATAAAAGGTGAATGGCGGATCGCTGAATCGATGATTGTTCCTGTATTTACAAAGGATGGAACGATGCCGTACATGATCTGTTTTACTCGGGATATTACGGAACAAATTGCCCGTGAGAAACAGTTTGAGGAAATTCATCAGCTGTTTCATTCGTTTCTTGAACAGACGCATGATGCAATCGTGATGTTTGATTTGGCTGGACGTGTTTTGCGGGTTAACCGCGAAGCAGAACGGCTGTTGGGCTGGAGCGAGAAAGAAGTGCTTGCCAAAAAAATCGCTGATTTTCTGCCGGGACATCATGGCAAATTGCAGCAAAGCTTGCAGAAGCTCAGCCGCGGTCAAACATTAACGTCTGTTCATTTGTCATTAGTACGAAAAGATGGGAAAAAAGTGCATGTGTCGGCAAATGTGACTCCAGTCTTCGGAAATGACGGCACAGCAGTTGCGGGATTGTCGATACTTCGCGATATGACCGACTTTATTCAAGTACGGGAGCAGCTTCAACAAAGCGAGGAATTATACCGGAAAGTGATCGAATTTCTGCCTGATCCTATTATCATTCAAGCCGACGGAGTGATTCACTACATGAATCCGGCCGGACTGGAAATGGTGAAGGCCGAACGGATCGACTTTGTTAAAGGGAAAAGACTAAGCGATTTTCTCGAAAAACGAGAACAACAGGAAAATGAGTGGGTATTAACATCGTTATGCGGGGAGCAAAAAGAGGTTGACGTGAAGGCAATGTCCATTGATTACTACGGACAAAGCGCGCAATTTCTCATTATTCGCGATCTGTCGGAACAAAAGAGCAAAGAGAAAAAAATTGAATTTATGGCGCAATATGACCCGATAACTGTGCTGCCAAACCGTAATTATTTAAGGGAAAAACTGAATGAACTGCTGCTTCGGGATGTTAGTATCGCTGTACTGTTAGTCGATGTTAACCGTTTTCAGTTTATTAATGATTTTCTTGGCCATTCCAACGGGGATGAACTGTTAAAGGAAGTAGCGCGGCGGTTGAAAAAGATCCAGTCAGAACAAGTGTTTTTATCGAGAATTGGCGATGATGAGTTCGCGGTTGTTTATACATATAACAAAAAAGAAGAAGTGAACTGGTTGCTAAAAAAGCTTGACCGTTTGCTGAATGAGCCGTATTTCATTGCCGGGGAAAAGCTAAATGTCACGATCAATATCGGGGTAAGCTATGCGCATGATGCGGATCGTTCGGTAGAAACATTGCTAAGTAATGCGGGAAAAGCGGTTTATTATGCGAAAACGAACGGTGTCCATCGTGTTGTTCAATATCAATCAAAATTACATGATATTTTTGTTAAGCGAATCCGTTTGGAAAACGATTTGCAAACCGCTCTTGAAAATAATGAATTTTCCCTTTATTACCAGCCAAAGGTAAATGTGCAGTCAGGCACGGTCAGCGTTGAAGCGTTGATCCGCTGGAAGCATCCACAGCTAGGCATGGTTAGCCCGGCGGAATTTATTCCAATTGCCGAAGAAACAAATATGATTGAGAGAATCGGAAAATGGGTGCTCCAGCAATCATGCGATGATTTGAAAACTTTGCATAAAAGCGGATTCTCTGCGCTGAAAATGGCTGTTAATTTATCGGCAAGGCAATTTATGGACAGCTCGCTAAAAGCGACAGTGTCCAATATTTTAACGAGTGCCGATGTTCCGCCATCATCGTTTGTTTTCGAAATTACGGAAACGACAATTATGAAAGAGCCAAATGAAGTGATTCGGATTTTACAAGCGCTTAAAGAGCAAGGAATTATGATCGCCATCGATGATTTTGGCGTCAGCTACTCTTCGCTAAATTATTTAAATCGTTTTCCAATTGATGCGGTGAAAATCGACCGCTCTTTTATCCGCGATTTTCACGAAAATCGCAAAGGGGCAGAGATTGTCGAGGCCATTATTTCGCTTGCACACCGGTTAAATTTAAGCGTGACAGCTGAAGGTGTGGAAACGGAAGAGCAAGTCCGCTTTTTACTGGAAAAAGGCTGTGATGAGATGCAAGGATATTATTTTAGCCGCCCAGTACCGTTGGAACAATTGCCAAATGTTCTGATGAAGTTGCAATTATTTGCAAGAAAATGGAGATAGTGCACTTCTTCTTTTATACCGTTGCAAATAGAAAATAGTGCAATCAGGAAAAGGAAGAAAAATTACCGATTGTTTGACAAACGATTGGAAGCAGGACAGTTTCCAAAATACGTTAGCGGCCCGCTAACATGTGGAGTGTAACCGAAGAAAAAGGGAAAACGAGTCATTGCGTTTTCCCTTTTCTTTTTTAAGAATGAAACCTTTTGCATACGCTAAACGTAGTTCTTTCCATGAAAAAAATAAATAAGGAGAGTGGAGAATGTTAATTGTTCAACTGGCTGCTATTTTATTTGCTGCAAAAATTGCGGGGGATATCAGTGTCCGCTTAGGACAGCCAGCTGTGCTCGGAAAGCTGTTGATTGGCATCGTGCTTGGTCCGAGCGTATTAGGGATTGTGCAAGATACGGACATTTTAAAGGAAATAAGCCAGATCGGCGTTATTTTATTAATGTTTATCGCAGGGCTGGAAACAGATATCGATCAATTTAAGCGCACAGGAAAAGCCGCCACCTATGTCGGGGTGCTTGGAATCGTCGTCCCGTTGGCGCTTGGGTATGCGGCGGGAGTGGCGATCGGATTATCAATGGAAAAGGCCGTATTTCTCGGGCTGTTGCTGTCAGCGACAAGCGTAAGCATCTCGGTGCAGGCGCTGAAAGAAATGGACCAACTGAAGTCAAAGGAAGGCTCTGCAATATTAGGTGCCGCAGTAATCGATGATATTCTTGTCATCATTGCGCTGGCGTTTTTAATGAGTTTAACCGGCAGCGACGTTCACCTTGGTGCCGTCATTCTGAAAAAAATCATTTTCTTCGCCGTTGCGATTTTATTGGCGTGGAAAGCCGTTCCGGTTGTGCTGCGGCTATTTGCGCCGTTGCGTGTATCAGAGTCCGTCATTTCTGCGGCATTAATTATTTGTTTCGTATTTGCCTATTTTGCCGAGATAGCGGGAGTAGCAGCGATTATCGGTGCGTATATCGCTGGATTGGCCGTTAGTTTTACAAGTTACAAACAGGAAGTGTTTGAAAAAATTGAAACGATTGGATACTCCATTTTTGTGCCGGTCTTTTTTACTTCCATCGGGGTAGCCGTCGAATTTTCCGGTGCGCTGAAGCATATTTGGTTAATGATTGGGCTGAGCGGATTAGCTGTATTGACAAAACTGGTCGGCGCCGCGTTGGGGGCAAAACTGGCCGGATTTTCTTGGAATAGTTCGTTTGCGGTTGGGGCCGGAATGGTTTCACGTGGTGAAGTAGCATTGATTATCGCTGGTATCGGCTTGGAAACCAAATTATTGACCCCTGATTTGTTCGCCGTGCTCGTTGTCGTTGTCCTTGTGACAACAATCGTGACACCGCCGCTATTAAAGGCGATTTTCAAAGGAAAGCAAGCTACGGAACAAGCGGCATAACGAAAGAGAAAGGAGGCTTGAGCCTCCTTTATTATTTCTTTTCCCATTGCCGCGTAATGACGCGGCAATGGCCTGATCAAGATTGCGGATGGCGGAAAACGATATGGCCCATCCCAGGCGGATGAATGAATAAAAGCGGTGTACCGTTTCTTTGTAGAAAAAGATAAACACCGTCTTCTTCTATAGCAACTCCTCTTGTCAGCAGATTGCGTCCTGATTGCAACCGTTCATGAATTGGATAACCGAAAACAAAAAACGTTTTTTGTCATATTCTGGATTTATTTCTGTTTGCATGCCCACTTATAGTATGAGCCTCACTAGGGGAAAACATAAAAAAGCTGGCATTTTTTAATCAGCCAGCTTTTGTTGCATCATTTTTGCCGAAGGGGCGTTTGCAAGTATCATTTGTATCCCTTCGCTTACCGAATGGACAACGTATTGTGCTTCTTTTTTCACAGCAGGATGGGCATGAGACATGGCAAAGCTGTAAGGGGTTAAGCGGAACATCGGGATATCGTTGAATGCATCGCCGAAACAAGCGATTTCGTGCGGTTGCACGCGAAGATGTTCCATTAAAGCGAGAACCGCGTTTCCTTTGCTAATATTTTTTGGCATAATATCCAGACAGCGTGATTCAGAAATGAATGTATCGACATGATTGCCAAACTGATTGGCGATAGTTCGTTCAAATTCAACAATTTGTTCATTTTCCGCCAGTACAGTAATTTTCGACGGATGAATAGTTTTGCCGATCGCATCCAGCATGTTTGGGCATTCATATAGTCCATAAAACAGCCGTTTTTCTATTTCATTGGTATGCTCGTTCGTTTCTTCAATAAAATAGGTGTTTTCATCGCAAACGAGCACGATCGCTTTCCATTCCTTTACTTGCTGGTAAATTCGCCGCGCTAATTGCGGGGAAAAAGTGAGCGCATGGAGCCGCAAATTTGTTTTCGTGTAAATGAACGCACCGTTTTGGCTGACGCGATGCGCTTTTTGTTGCAATTCTTTCAGCACGTCTAAAATTTCATTATCCATTCGGCCGGACGCAATCGCCAAATCAATTCCTTGTTCCGCTGCGAATTGAATCGCGCGTTTATCTTCATTTTTCACACGTTTATCAAATCCAAGCAGCGTTCCGTCCAAATCGCTGACAATCAGTTTAATCAATATCGTTCCCACCTTTCCTTCAACATTGTAACATGCTTTCATCATAGAGGGGGAGGAAAAAGAAAAACGAATTTTGCTGGTTTAAGAAAAGTCAATATTTATTCATTGACGATTTACAGAACGTTGCGTAAGATGATAATTACTGTATTAGTGCAAACGTTTTATTTAAAGGAGTGGGGCTTTGTGACAGAGTCCTTTCGGGTGGAAAAAGTGCTTAATAATAATGTGTTAATTGCTTCACATCCAACGTACGATGAAGTTGTTTTGCTTGGAAAAGGAATCGGGTTCGGGAAGAAAAAAGGGGATTATATTGAGCAAAGTGCCGTTGAAAAATGCTTCATTTTAAGAAATGAGCGGGAACAGGAACAATACAAAAAATTGCTGCCAGAGCTTGATGAAGAATTTATCGGGCTGATGAACGAAGTGATCCAGCATATTAAACAGCGGGTTAATGTTCCGCTAAACGAGCATATTCACGTCGCGCTGACTGACCATATTTCGTTTACACTGAAGCGGCTGAAAAAAGGGCTTGATTTAAAAAACCCGTTCTTGGTCGAAACAAAAAGCTTATATCCGTTGGAATATGAAATTGCGTGTGAAGTCATCGATATGATTAACCGAAGATTAGGGGTCAAGCTGCCGGAAGGGGAAGCCGGATTTATCGCACTGCACATTCATAGTGCAATTTCCAAACACAGCCTTTCTGAAGTAAATCAACATTCCCAACTTATCGCCCAGCTTGTTCAAATTGTCGAACAACAGCTTCATATTTCGATTGATCGCAACAGCATCCATTATTTGCGGTTTATTCGCCATTTGCGCTACGCCATTGAGCGGATAAAAAAAGGAGAAAAAGTCGAAGAACCAAAAAAATTGTCGAAAATCTTGAAAGATGCCTATCCGCTATGCTATAATCTTGCCTGGAAGTTGATTAAAGTGATGCAACAAGCGTTACAAATGCCGGTAGACGAAGCAGAAGCGGTATATTTAACAATGCATCTGCAAAGGCTTGCTAAAAAGGAGACAGAAACAACTAAATAAAGTTGTCTCTCTTTACGTGTTACTGATTCGATCAGGCATGAGTAAAGAAGACAAAGTGGAACGGATAAGAGGGAATTTTTATTTTCCTCTTATTGTAAGCGTTCTATTTTGTCCTTCTTTGCTCATGCCTTTTGTTTTTATTCGCATGTTTGTTCACATCCATATGGGGCGCGCTATTTTTCATGACAGCCGCGGAAGAATTTTCTCGTTTGCCGTACATGAACGTAACGTTTGTTGCAAAACTTATAGAGAGAAGGAGGTTATAAAAATGAAACGAATATTTGGTACACTGCAAAAAGTCGGTAAAGCGCTCATGCTGCCTGTTGCGATTTTGCCGGCGGCAGGAATTTTGCTTGCTTTTGGTAATGCATTGAAGAATCCGGCATTGACGGATAAAATTCCGGCGTTGAAAGCACATTGGATTGTCCTTGTTTCCGATGTCATGGAACAGGCAGGCGGCATCGTCTTTTCAAACCTTTCACTCCTTTTTGCCGTCGGGGTAGCGATTGGACTGGCAGGCGGCGATGGAGTTGCCGGGCTTGCTGCGATTATCGGCTATTTAATTATGAATATTACGATGAGCGTGATATTAGGCGTTACTCCGGATATGATCGGCGACAACCCGGCATTTGCGAATATATTAGGAATTCCGACATTGCAAACAGGGGTATTTGGCGGCATTATTGTCGGTATCTTGGCTGCTTACATGTACAATAAGTATTTCAACATTGAATTGCCGCAGTATCTTGGCTTTTTTGCCGGAAAACGTTTCGTGCCTATCATTACGGCAGCTTCTGCTGTTCTGCTTGGGATTATCATGACAGTAGTATGGCCGCCGGTTCAACATGGGTTAAACGCGTTTTCTCATAATATGATTGATGCCAATAAGACGCTCGCAGCATTTATTTTCGGAGTCATTGAACGTGCGCTTATTCCGTTTGGCTTGCATCATATTTTCTACGCGCCGTTTTGGTTTGAGTTTGGCGAATATGTCAATAAAGCAGGACAAGTGGTGCATGGTGACCAAAAAATCTTTTTTGAGCAATTAAAAGATGGAGTGGAATTAACCGCGGGAACGTTTATGACAGGGAAATTCCCGTTTATGATGTTCGGTCTTCCGGCGGCGGCGCTGGCGATTTATCACGAAGCGCGTCCAGAAAACAAAAAAGTCGTTGCCGGCATTATGGGATCAGCGGCGCTAACATCGTTTTTGACTGGGATTACAGAACCAATTGAGTTTTCCTTCTTATTTGTTGCACCAGCGCTGTTTGCGATCCATACGGTTTTTGCAGGATTATCTTTTATGATTATGCATTTGTTGAACGTAAAAATTGGAATGACTTTCTCCGGTGGAGTCATTGACTTCTTGCTATTTGGCGTATTGCCACACCGGACAGCATGGTGGCTCGTTATTCCGGTCGGATTAGTGTTTTCAGTCATTTATTACTTCGGATTCCGCTTTGCGATTCGCAAATGGGATTTGGCAACACCAGGCCGCGAAAAAGTAACGGAAGAAGCGCCGGCGGTGAAAGCAGAAGGGGACGATCTCCCGTACGAAGTGTTGGCGGCGCTTGGCGGCAAAGAAAATATCGCCCATTTAGACGCGTGCATCACACGTTTGCGTGTTTCTGTCAACGATATAAAACAAGTCGATAAAGACCGCTTAAAAGCGTTAGGTGCAGCAGGTGTGCTTGAAGTTGGAAACAATGTGCAAGCCATTTTCGGTCCAAAGTCCGATATATTAAAAGGGCAAATTAAAGATATTATGGAAGGCCGCGCTCCGGCACGGGCACAAGCAGAAAAGCAGGAAGAAACAAAAGAAGCAAATGAACCAAAAGAAGCGAAAGAAGTGAAAACAGAAACGATTGCTTCGCCGTTAACAGGAGAGGTTGTTCCGCTTTCTGAAGTGCCTGATCAAGTGTTTTCCCAAAAAATGATGGGGGACGGCTTTGCGATTATGCCGACTGATGGAACGGTCGTTTCTCCTGTGGACGGAAAAATTGTAAATGTATTCCCGACAAAACACGCAATCGGAATTGAATCTGCTGGCGGCCATGAAATTTTAATCCATTTCGGTATCGATACGGTCAAATTGAACGGCCAAGGCTTTACCGCACTCGTACAACAAGGGGACGAAGTGAAAAAAGGCCAGCCGATTTTAAGCGTTGATCTTGAATATGTGAAAAATAACGCTCCTTCTATTATGACGCCGATTATTTTCACGAATTTGCAACCGAACGAGAAAATTCATGTCGAAAAACAAGGAGCGGTAACAAAAGGAGAAGACCGTATCGCGGAAATTCGCTAATAAAGTGAATTTTTCTTGTAAATTTACTTTTGTCAATTGAATATTGTTGATATTATTTGATATGATGTCAAACGAAAATATAATGGAAAAGGGGAATGACAACGATGGCTGAGAAAGTATTTACAGTAACTTCAGAATCTGGAATTCACGCTCGCCCTGCGACAATACTTGTACAAACGGCAAGCAAATTCAATAGCGACCTTAATTTGGAGTATAATGGAAAAACGGTAAACTTAAAATCGATCATGGGTGTTATGTCATTAGGAATTCCAAAAGGTGCTCAAATCAAAATTACGGCGGAAGGGGCAGATGCAGCAGACGCGATGGCAGCATTGACAGAAACATTAAATAAGGAAGGTCTTGCACAATAATGACAAAGACAATTCAAGGAATTGCTGCATCGAGCGGTATCGCCATTGCCAAGGCGTACCGCTTAGAAACCCCTAATTTCGTTGTAGAGAAAAAAGCCGTTTCTGATCCACAAGCAGAAGTTGCACGTTTCGAAGCGGCAGTCGCAAAAGCGAAAGAAGAACTGGAAATCATCAAACAGCATGCGTTGCAACAATTAGGGGAAGACAAAGCCGCGATTTTTGCTGCACACCTGCTTGTATTAAATGATCCAGAATTATTGAATCCGGTGAAAGAAAAAATTGAAGCGGAGCAAGTGAACGCGGAATATGCGTTGCATGAAACGGCGGAGATGTTCATTTCCATGTTCGAAGCGATGGATAATGAGTATATGAAAGAACGCGCCGCCGACATTCGCGATGTGACAAAGCGGGTACTTGCTCATTTGCTTGGAGTTACGATTTCCAACCCAAGTCTTATCTCTGAAGAAGTTGTGATTATTGCCGAAGACTTAACCCCATCCGATACAGCCCAGTTAAATCGCCAATATGTTAAAGGTTTTGCAACCGATATCGGAGGGCGTACATCTCATTCGGCGATCATGGCAAGATCCATGGAAATTCCGGCTGTTGTCGGCACGAAACAAGTGACAGCGGAAATTCAAACTGGTGATGTTGTCATTATCGATGGATTGGACGGTAACGTCATTGTTAATCCATCGGAAGAAATGCTCGCGCAATATGAAGAAAAACGCGCCCGCTATGAAGCACAAAAAGCAGAATGGGCAAAGCTCGTTCATGAAAAAACGGTGACGAGCGACGAGCATCATGTGGAATTAGCTGCCAACATCGGCACGCCGGATGATGTCAAAGGAGCGCTCGAAAACGGAGCAGAAGGAATTGGTTTATACCGTACGGAATTTTTATACATGGGACGCTCTGAACTGCCGACAGAAGAAGAGCAGTTTGAAGCATATAAAACGGTGCTTGAACGCATGGAAGGAAAACCTGTTGTTGTGCGCACGCTTGATATCGGCGGCGATAAAGAGCTTCCATATTTAGATTTGCCGAAAGAAATGAACCCGTTTTTAGGATTCCGCGCGATTCGCCTTTGCCTAGAAATGCAAGATATGTTCCGCACACAGCTTCGTGCTTTATTGCGGGCGAGCGTATACGGGAATTTGAAAATTATGTTCCCGATGATCGCCACGCTTGATGAGTTTCGCCAAGCAAAAGCGATTCTTTTAGAAGAAAAAGAGAAATTGCAGCGCGAAGGCGTGCCGGTCAAAGAAGACATTGAAGTCGGCATGATGGTGGAAATTCCTGCGGCAGCAGTCCTTGCCGATCAATTTGCGAAAGAAGTGGATTTTTTCAGCATCGGCACAAATGATTTAATTCAATATACGATGGCTGCTGACCGCATGAACGAACGAGTCTCTTACCTTTACCAACCGTATCATCCAGCCATTTTGCGCTTGATTAGCAATGTGATTGATGCGGCGCATAAAGAAGGAAAATGGGCTGGAATGTGCGGTGAGATGGCGGGCGACCCTGTAGCGATTCCGATTTTGCTCGGGTTAGGATTGGACGAGTTCAGCATGAGCGCAACTTCCATTTTGCGCGCGCGTTCGCAAATGAAAAAATTGTCCAAAGAAGATGCGGCGCGCTTTAAAGAAACGCTGCTGTCGATGAGCACAGCAGAAGAGGTCGTTGCGTTTGTGAAACAAACGTTTCATATAGAATAATGGAATTAGCGGTGGAGTCATATTCCACCGCTAATTTGCTAATTTGTGCAGCATTGGCTGATCCGAAGCTGCCGGTTGTACGGGAATGAGAAAGCGCTCGTTTGTTTTTTGTCGCAAGAAGTGCCAGAATGCCGAGCGAATACCCCGCCTGCTGCTTTTGTAAAAACGGGAAGCCGATGAAGAGCGGCGGTCAGCGGCTTTTAAGGCAATCACGAAACATAAGCGGCGAGTTGTTCTCTGTTTCACCATCATCAGCTGGAAACAGCTGCGGAAAGCTTCTTGTTAAACGCAGCTGAATGGCGAAACCTCGTTTTTACATCGTTGTGTAATCATTTTTGCAGTACATTGTTATTAATATACTATTCTATTCTTTTCCATCTTTCTTCTTTTTTCTGAATAGTTCGTTAAAATCATATATCATATAAAACCATCGCAGGCATAGCATGAAAAAAATATTGTATTCCTTATTTTTTAATATTTCTTGTTTTCATTCCAAAAATAATAAAACGATTTATCCCGGTGTGTGCATATTTTTTGGGAATAACATTGGTCATTTGCCAAATATATTTTGCCACCGCTTGTTCATAAATTTTTCATTATGAGAAGCTGCTCCTATAGACGGAAAATAATGATAAAATTTATAATGAATACAACAAGATTCGACAAAAAATGAAAATGCGCAAAGGAGAGAAATGGGGAAGTGTTCAAAACATTAAAGGCAAAACTTATCGCATTGATGGCTTTGTTGATGATCGTTTCATTGATGATCACTCAAATTGTCGGGGTCGTTGAAACGAAAAAAGTGATCCAAGAAGATGTTGAACAACGCGCACGAACGATCATAAAAGGGGTAGTCGGGGATATTCGCGACAGTTTCCAAAGCGAGGAAAATAGTTTGCTGCAATTCAGCGAATCCCCTGTTGTGGCAAGAATGGTGAAAAATAATACAGCATGGTCGGAACTTGACCAAGAATTTCGCACATTTTTAAAAATCCATGAAAATGTGCAGCTTGTTTATATTGGCACAACCGATAAAAAAATGTATGCAACGCCGGCGATGCAGCTGACTGATGGCTATGACCCGACAGCTCGTCCATGGTATAAAGCAGCGGAAGCAAATCCAGATGAAGTCATTTGGACAAAGCCTTATGTCGATCAAATAACCGGAAAGAATGTCGTTACATTGGCCAAAGCGGTAACAGAAAACGGGCGTGTCGTCGCTGTGATTGGGATGGACATGACGTTAGATGCTGTCACAAAAATTGTTAATGGTAGCGATGTCGGGTATAACGGCTATCCCGTTTTGGTTGATCAAAGCGGAATCGCGATTGTCCACCCAAAATATAAAGGAAAAGATATGTCAGACAATCCAAGCGTCAAGCGCATGTTAGCGAATAAAAGCGGCTTCTATACATATACATCCGAAAATGAAAAACGGGTTATGTATTTTGACACTATTCCTGAGTTAGGCTGGAAGGTTGGCGCTGTATATAAAGAGAAAGATTTGTTTGTCATCAGCAATTCGCTCGCTGTTAAAATGTTTACAATTGCCGCTATCGCCATATTAATTGGCATCGTTATCATTTATTTCCTTTCCCGCTCGATCGTTAAGCCGCTAGTGGCGCTTCAGCATCAAACGGAAAAAGTAGCCCAAGGAGACTTAACGGTGCATGTGCAAGTGAAATCAAAAGATGAAATAGGACAATTAGCCAATCATTTCAATTATATGACTTCGCAAGTGCGGGAGATTATTCGCCAAATTAATGAATCGGTAGCCGAGCTGGCCGCTTCCGCCGATCATCTCAGCGCTGTTTCTGAGGAAACAGTGGCGACGAGCGAGCAAGTTGCAAGCGCCATTAACGATATTGCGAAAGGAGCGACGGAGCAAGCCGGCGACTTAGATACGATTAACGAACGGACGGCAGCGCTTTCGCAGCAAATTGAAACTGTTACGCAATCGGCGGCAAATATGCAAACATTATCGAATGAAACAAAAGAAGCAAGCTATAACGGGCTGGAGAACTTAAATGTGCTGCAATTAAAATCGGATGAGGCGAAAAAAGAACTGTTTGCGGTGGAAAAAGTAATGAACGACTTAGTTGAAAAAATGAAAAAAATCGATGAAGTCATTCAAACGATAACAGCGATTTCGGGGCAAACGAATTTGCTTGCCTTAAATGCCAGCATCGAGGCAGCAAGAGCGGGAGAGCATGGAAAAGGATTTGCCGTTGTTGCGGAAGAAGTGCGCAAGTTAGCGGAGCAATCGGCAAAAGCGACCGACTTAATCCGCCAGACGATCGCGATGATTCAACAGCAAGTCGATCTTGCGATACAGGCGCTAAGCCATTCTAAAGATATGTACGAACAACAGCAACAGGCCGTCCATGTAACCGGCGATTCATTTTTCAAAATTGCGTCAATGATGGAAGAGTTAACAACAGCGATCGCTAATATTACAGATGAAACAAATCGGATGAATGAAAGCAAGGATGGCGTGATCGAAGCGATGCAAAGCATTTCCGCGATCGCACAGCAATCCGCGGCTGCTGCTGAAGAAGTGGCAGCGTCGGCTGATAATCAATTACAGTCATTAAGTACGGTGACGGAATCAGCGGAATCATTAAGCGAGATGGGACGGAAGTTACAAAAGCTTGTGGAAAAATTTAAACTGTAAATTTTTATGTTTCTGCGGCAGACATGTATGTTTGCCGCTTTTTTTTTATGTTTTTAAACTCTACTTAAAAAAATAAATTATATGACGATTTTTAGTTTTTAATCATCGATTTTAATGAATAATAGTGCTAAAATATAGATTGAAAACGTTTATAACGTTATTTCTTTGTTTGTTTGGGGACAATGTATGACGAGCGGCATGCCTCGTTTCGTATTTTGCTCATATGAGCGGGGCGTGTCCGACTATTCCCAAATGAATGAAAATAGTTGGAGGTTTTTCAAAAATGGCAAAGCAAACGATAAGCAACGCAGAACCATGGAGTCAGTTTTATGGTCCGAACCTTGGATACGTGATGGAAAAGTATGAACAGTATCTGGAGGACCCGGACAGCGTCGACCCCGAATTGAAGCAGCTGTTTGAACAGTGGGGGGCGCCGCCAGCGGAAGCCGAACGGTTTGAGTATAGCGAAAGCGCCGCGAAAACTCACCAAACGTTCCGTCTTCCTGAGAATCCGACGATATTTAGCAAACTCGTTGCGGCCGTTAAGCTAGCTGACAACATTCGTCATTACGGCCATCTGGCAGCAGATGTCAACCCATTAAACAAGCAAAATAAAGATTTGCGACGCATTGAGTTAAGTGAATTCGATCTGACGGAAGAAGATTTAAAAGAAATTCCGGTTCCGTTTATTTGCCCGCACGCGCCTTCGCACGTCCGCAATGGATTGGATGCGATTAACCATTTAAGAAAAATATATACTGATAAAATTGCTTTTGAATTTTCGCAAGTACATAATTTAGAAGAAAAAAACTGGTTAATTCGGGAAATTGAATCAGGTGCATATTACCCAAGTTTGTCGAATGAAGAAAAGGTGGCCTTGCTTCGCCGCCTTACGGAAGTGGAAGGATTTGAAAAGTTTCTTCATCGCACGTTTGTCGGCCAAAAGCGTTTTTCCATCGAAGGGTTGGATTCGATGGTTCCGCTGCTGGACGAACTCGTCCGCCATTCCATTGAGAATGAAGTGAAAGCGATTAATATCGGCATGGCGCACCGCGGACGCTTAAATGTGCTCGCTCACGTTCTTGGCAAGCCGTATGAAATGATTTTTGCCGAGTTTCAACATGCGGAAAGCAAAGATTTCATCCCGTCGGAAGGTTCGGTAGCGATTACGTATGGCTGGACGGGGGATGTAAAATACCATTTGGGCGCAGCACGCCGCTTGCGAAACAAAAATGAGCATACGATGAGAATAACGCTGGCGAACAACCCGAGCCATCTCGAAGTAGTCAGCCCGGTCGTTTTAGGGTTTACACGCGCTGCCCAAGAGGATCGCTCGAACGCGGGCGTGCCGTCTCAAGATACAGATTCGTCGTTCGCCATTATGATTCACGGAGACGCGGCATTTCCTGGACAGGGAATTGTCGCAGAAACATTGAACTTAAGCCGCTTGCGTGGATATCAGACGGGCGGGTCGATTCATATTATTGCGAACAATATGATCGGCTTCACGACAGAAAGCTATGATTCACGTTCCACGAGATACGCATCTGACATCGCAAAAGGCTTTGAAATACCGATTGTGCATGTAAACGCCGACGATCCGGAAGCGTGTTTGGCGGCGGCGAACCTTGCGTTTAAATACCGCCAGCGCTTCAAAAAAGATTTTGTCATCGATTTAATTGGCTACCGCCGCTTCGGCCATAACGAAATGGATGAACCGATGGCGACAAATCCGACAATGTATAACGTGATCCAACAGCACCCGACGGTTCGCCAACTTTATGCGCAAAAGCTGGTGGAAAAAGGGGTTATTGCAAAAGAAGCGGTTGAAGAGATGGAACGGGAAGTTGCCGAGCGCTTGAAAAACGCGTACGAAAGAGTTCCGAAAGACGAGACAAAGCTCGACTTTATCATGGATCCGCCGAAACCGGTGGCAAGAAAATTGCCATTTGTTAAAACGGCTGTGGAAAAAGAGGTATTGCGCCGGCTGAACAAAGAGTTATTGCAGTTTCCTCCTAATTTCCATGTGTTTAATAAGTTAGAGCGCATTTTAAAACGCCGCGACGGCGTGTTTGACGGCAATGGGAAAATTGATTGGGCGCATGCGGAAATTCTTGCTTTCGCGACGATTTTGCGCGATGGTGTCCCAATCCGGCTTACCGGCCAAGATTCGCAGCGCGGTACGTTCGCCCAACGCCATCTTGTGTTGCATGATGTGAAAACAGGCGAAGAATTTGTGCCGCTTCATCATATTAGCGAAGCGAACGCCTCGTTTGTTGTTTACAACAGCCCGCTGACAGAAGCAGCAGTGCTGGGCTACGAATACGGGTATAACGTCTTTGCGCCGGAAACGCTCGTTTTATGGGAGGCGCAATTCGGCGACTTTGCCAATATGGCGCAAGTAATGTTTGATCAGTTTATTTCGTCCGGACGGGCGAAATGGGGACAAAAATCAGGCCTTGTTATGCTGCTTCCGCACGGGTATGAAGGACAAGGTCCGGAACATTCGAGTGCCCGTTTAGAACGGTTTTTGCAATTAGCGGCGGAAAATAACTGGACGGTAGCGAACCTGTCTACATCTGCCCAATATTTCCATATTTTGCGCCGGCAAGCGAGCATTTTGCAATGGGAGGAAGTGCGCCCGTTAGTGCTGATGACGCCGAAAAGCCTGCTGCGGCATCCGCTGGCTGCTTCGGATGTGGAAGAGTTCACGAACGGACAGTTCCAGCCTGTTCTTGAACAAAAAGGGCTTGGCGAAAACCGCGAGAAAGTGGAAAGAATCATTTTAGGCACAGGAAAGTTGACGGTTGATTTGGCGGAACAAATCAATAAAATGGAAGGTTTAGATTGGCTCCATGTCGTACGCATAGAAGAATTGTATCCATTCCCGAAAGAGGAACTGCAAGCGATTTTAGTGCGCTATCCTAACATTAAGGAAATCGTATGGGTTCAAGAAGAACCGCAAAACATGGGAAGCTGGTGTTATGTCGAGCCGAAATTGCGTGAAATCGCTCCAGATGGGGTAGATGTAAGCTATATCGGAAGACGCAGACGGGCGAGCCCTGCAGAAGGCGATCCTGTCGTCCATCGAAAAGAACAAGAACGCATCATTCAATGTGCATTAACGAAAAAAGAACAATAATAGCAAGATCTAGGGAGGTCATTAACGTGGCTGAAGTCAAAGTTCCAGAATTAGCAGAATCCATTACAGAAGGGACCATCGCGCAATGGTTGAAAAAGCCTGGTGAGTATGTGGAAAAAGGTGAATCGATTTGCGAATTGGAAACAGATAAAGTCAATGTTGAAATTATGGCGGAAGAATCCGGAGTATTGCAACAAATTTTAGCAAGGGAAGGAGACACAGTCGCCGTAGGGCAAGCGATCGCTGTCATTGGCGAAGGGCAGGCTGCTCAGCCGGCTGCACAAGAAGCAGCAAGCAAAGCAACGCCAGAAGCAGCGCAAGAAGCGGCAGCGGTCAGCACGGAAGAAAAACAGGAACAGCCAGTCGCGGCTGGCACTCATCCGGCACAGCGCCCGGTTGCTTCGCCGGCAGCGCGCAAAATCGCAAGAGAAAAGGGCATTGATTTAACACAAGTCCCTACTGTTGATCCGTTAGGCCGTGTCCGCAAACAAGATGTGGAGTCATTTGCGCAACAACAATCAAGACCGCAAGCGGCGCCGGCAGCACCGGTTCCGCAGCCGCAGCAACCAGCTCCATCTGTAGCGAAACAAGATGACGGCAAGCCGGTTGTCCGCGAAAAAATGTCGCGCCGCCGCCAGACGATTGCCAAACGTTTATTGGAAGTAACGCAATCTACGGCGATGTTGACGACATTTAATGAAATCGATATGTCGGCGGTTATAGCATTGCGAAAACGGAAAAAAGAGAAATTTTTCGAAGAGCACGATGTGCGCCTCGGGTTTATGTCTTTCTTTGTAAAAGCGGCGGTAGCGGCATTGAAAAAATATCCTTACGTCAATGCGGAAATTCAAGGTGATGAAATTATCTTGAAAAAATATTACGATATTGGCGTCGCTGTTTCCACCGACGAAGGATTGGTTGTTCCGGTGGTGCGCGACTGCGATCGGAAAAACTTTGCTGAAATCGAAAGAGATATTGCTGAATTGGCTGAAAAAGCGCGCAACAATAAACTATCGCTAAGCGACTTGCAGGGCGGAACGTTTACGATAACAAACGGTGGAGTGTTTGGTTCGCTGTTTTCCACTCCGCTTCTTAATGGACCGCAAGTCGGCATTTTAGGAATGCATGCCATCAAGCTTCGTCCTGTGGCAATCGACGAAGAGCGAATCGAAAATCGTCCGATGATGTATGTCGCGTTATCATATGATCATCGAATTATTGATGGAAAAGAAGCGGTTGGCTTTTTGAAAACGATCAAAGACTTGATCGAAAATCCAGAAGATCTTCTTTTAGAAAGTTAAGAAAAAGGAGGCAGACTCCAAAAAACCGTCTCTTTGGAGTCTCCTCCTTTTTCCGATTAACGGATGCTAAAATGGAGCGCTCCGCTCGATGGTAACGGAACGTTGCCAAGAAGCGATAATATGTTTGTTAATGCGTTTTTCGATTGATGCGCTCGTGAAAACGGGAGAAGCAAGTTAACGGTGCACGAAAACGTGTTTCATGCAAATAGAGGATATGATCATTTTGTTCAATGCATGAGCTGCTTTTTTGTAATATTTGTAAAGAAGGAAAAGGGGAAAGCGTGACGAAATTATTTTAATAAAAACGTTTATGGTGGAGGAGGAAAAAGCTATGGAGTTGCGCTTATCAGGAAAAGCTGCGCTTGTCGTCGCATCCAGTCAAGGCCTTGGCAAAGCAATTGCCCGGCAGCTTGTGCTGGAAGGGGCGAATGTTATGATTACAAGCCGGAACGAAGAGAAACTGCAAGAGGTAGAACAAGAGTTGCGTGGTTTAAATAAAGGAAAAGTTGCCTACGTTCAAGCAGATATTACGAAGGCGGAAGATATTCGCCGCCTTGTGCAAAAAACGGTAGATACTTATGGAACAATTGATTTGTTGGTAAACAACGCTGGAGGGCCTCCTGCGGGAACGTTTGAAACGATCAGCGACGAAGACTGGTACTATGCGTTTGAGTTGAATTTGCTTAGCTATATCCGCATTATTCGCGAAGCGCTTCCGTATTTAAAGAAAAAAGGTGGGAAAATTGTCAACATCGCTTCTTCTTCCATTAAAGTGCCGATTCCGGGATTAATTTTATCTAATACATTCCGCACTGGCATCGTCGGTTTGACGAAAACACTGGCTGCCGAGTTTGCGCCGTACAACATTTTAGTTAATACCGTTGCACCAGGGCGAATTGCAACAGAAAGAGTCGCGTTTTTGGACAAAATTAATGCTGAAAAATTAGGAATTTCGCAGGAGGAAATGGAGGAGCGCATGAAAAGCGCGATTCCGCTTAACCGTTACGGTACGCCGGAGGAATTTGCCAACGCCGTTGTATTCCTTCTTTCAGAAGCTAACTCTTACATCACCGGTCAATCACTCATTGTTGACGGCGGAATGGTAAGAGCGATTTAATAAAGATGAACGTATTTTTCGCGTGCAGGCGCACAAGTTCATTGCGGATCTTTTTGCAAGTTTCGGCAGACAGGATTGGCGCCTTCTTTCCATGAACAAAACGTGGCATTGCCGGATCGACGAAAGGTTTTGCATTGCAGAATGAAGCGAAAAGAGGATGAAAAAGCAGCGCCGCAAAGCAAATATTTTGTGATGAATTCATCGTAGGGAGGGGGACAAGACGGTGAAAACAATCGGATTTATCGGTCTTGGCGTAATGGGGAAAAGCATGGCGCGCAATTTGCTAAAAGCTGGGTATCCGCTGCTTGTTAACACGCGGACGAAAGAAAAGGCGAACGATCTCATTGCCGAGGGAGCCGTTTGGAAAGAAACAGTCGCTCAGCTTGCGAAAGAGGCGGATGTTGTCATAACAATGGTTGGATATCCAAAAGATGTGGAAGAAGTGTATTTTGGAGAAGAAGGAATACTTGCGAATGTGAAAGAAGGTACATATGTGATCGACATGACCACATCAACTCCATCGCTCGCCGAAAAAATTTATAAAGCGGCGAAAGAACGGAATGTTTATGCGCTTGACGCCCCTGTTTCTGGCGGGGATATTGGCGCAAAAGAAGGAAAGTTGACGATTATGGTCGGCGGCGATGAAGAAGTCTTTTCTGCATGCAAGCCGATTTTGGAAAGATTGGGGACGAATATTGTCCACCAAGGAAAGGCTGGCGCTGGCCAGCACACGAAAATGTGCAATCAAATTGCGATCGCATCAAACATGATTGGTGTCTGTGAGGCACTTGCATACGCGAAACGTTCAGGATTGGATCCGTTAAAAGTGTTAGAAAGCATTTCGCAAGGCGCGGCAGGAAGCTGGTCATTGAGCAATTTGGCGCCTCGCATGCTCGCGGGAGATTTTCAACCAGGCTTTTATGTTAAACATTTTATTAAAGATATGAAAATCGCGTTGGAAGAAGCGGAAAAAATGAATTTGCAACTGCCGGGGCTTGCGCTTGCGAAATCGATGTATGAAGAACTGGCAAAAGCAGGAGAGGAAAATAGCGGCACGCAAGCTTTATACAAACGGTACATTCAAGAATAATTACAATGATGTATCCTTATTCAAAAAACTCGGAACACTGGAGTTTTCCAGTGTTCCTTTTCTTTTTGGGGCCAAATTTTCGCCATAAGGATTTTGCCAAAAACCGGCGGATGGCGGTCCGTGTTCATTGGGAAAAACGGTTTAAGCTTCCGGGCATTTTTTTCTTCTTACTATACAAATCCCTCGCTTGGTAAAAGCAGGGCATTTGTGTGCTTAGCAGCAATGCGTAGGGTACCCAGGGTCAACAACCACGTTTTTTGTAATAGGTCTGTAAATATGTCTCGGAACATTGACGATATTGTAGCGATTAATATTGACAACCGGATGAATATAAGGGACTACACGAGGAATGTAACGGTCTCGCACCACATATCTCGGTGGGCATATAATTGGTCTAGGACAAAACAAGGAAATCACCTCCAAGAGTATCTATAAACATTAAATGTATTGCCGGAATTTTTGAAACGGACAGATGTCACAAGTTATAAAAAAATAACATTGATTTCAAAAAGAGGCAATGAAAAACCCAATGATGTTCCTCCATAAAGAAGCCGAAGTAAGACCTCCGCTTCTTGGCCTCAGATTTTATCGCCATGTTAAAGCTTAAAATCGGTATACAAATAGTTTGTCATTTTTTATGTTATTTATCTTAAAATATTGAATATTTTTATAAATAGAGATATAGTAAAATAAAGTTGCATACTAACCGGTCAGTATAAAAAGGAGGGGGATATATGGATTTTTCTTATTCACCGAAAGTAAAAGAACTGTCAAAAAAATTAAGCGCTTTCATGGAAGAATACATTTACCCGAATGAAAAAGTGTACGAAGCGCAGCTTAATGCGCAAGAATCGCGGTGGTCCGCTATCCCGCCGATTATCGAAGAATTAAAAGCAAAAGCGAAAAAAGCAGGGTTATGGAACTTATTTTTGCCAGATAGTGAATATGGAGCAGGGCTGACCAATTTAGAGTATGCTCCGCTTTGCGAGATGATGGGGCGTTCCCTCATCGCGCCAGAAGTGTTTAATTGCAATGCCCCCGATACAGGAAATATGGAAGTGCTCGTTCGCTATGGAACGGAAGAACAAAAGAAGAAATGGTTGATCCCGTTGTTAAACGGGGAGATTCGCTCATGTTTTTCAATGACGGAACCGGATGTTGCGTCAAGCGATGCGACGAACATCCGTGCGAGCATCGTCCGCGATGGCGACGAATATGTGATTACAGGACGGAAGTGGTGGTCATCGGGAGCCGGCGATCCGCGATGCAAAATCGCGATTGTCATGGGAAAAACGAATCCAGACGCGCCGAGGCATGAACAGCAATCGATGATTCTTGTGCCGCTTGATACACCGGGAGTGAAAATAGAGCGGATGCTTTCCGTGTTTGGATATGATCATGGGCCGCACGGCCATGCGGAAATTACGTATGACCATGTTCGTGTGCCGAAAGAAAACATTATTTGGGAGGAAGGAAAAGGGTTTGCCATTGCGCAAGGACGTCTTGGCCCAGGGCGCATCCACCATTGCATGCGTCTGATCGGAGCGGCGGAGAGGGCGCTTGAGTTAATGTGCCAGCGCGTGCAAAAGCGGGTGGCGTTCGGGAGGACGCTGGCGGAACAAGGGGTTATCCGTGATTGGATTGCCCAGTCGCGCGTTGAGATTGAGCAAGCACGGCTGCTGACATTAAAAGCGGCGTATATGATGGATAAATTTGGTAACAAAGCAGCGAAAAAAGAAATTGCGATGATTAAAGTAGTCGCGCCAAATGTTGCGTTAAAAGTGATCGACCGTGCGATTCAGGCGTTTGGCGCGGCGGGAATCAGCGACGATTTCCCGCTTGCGGCACACTGGGCGAATGCGCGCACGTTACGTCTGGCCGATGGACCGGATGAGGTGCATAAAGAGCAGATCGCTAAGTTAGAATTGCGGCAATATCAATAATAAAAGGAGAGAGTCAGAATGCATGTGCTTGACTTATTTAAAATTACGGGAAAGACAGCGATCGTCACAGGAGGAGGACGAGGGTTAGGCGAGCAAATCGCCGTCGGTTTGGCAGAAGCGGGAGCCAATGTTGTCGTATGTTCGCGGAAAGTGGAGGCGTGTGAGCAAGTAAAAGAAAAATTAGAGAAACTTGGCGTGAAATCACTTGCGTTGCCATGCGATGTCACTAATCCGGACGATGTGCAGCGCGTCGTTCAAGCGACGGCAGACGAATTTGGACGAATTGATATTTTAGTCAATAACAGCGGCGCGACATGGGGGGCGCCTGCGGAGGAAATGCCGCTAGAGGCGTGGCAGAAAGTGATGGACGTCAATGTCACCGGAACGTTTTTGATGAGCCAAGCCGCCGGAAAAGTGATGATTCGGCAGCAAAGCGGCAAAATTATCAATATTGCTTCCATCGCCGGACTCGGCGGAACCAATCCGGAAGTGTTAAATACGATCGGTTACAACACAAGCAAAGGAGCAATCATTACGTTAACAAAAGATTTAGCGGTAAAATGGGGAAAATACGGGATTCATGTCAATGCGGTTGCTCCGGGATTTTTCCCGACGAAAATGTCAAAGGTCATTCTTGAACGAGTGGGGAAAAAAATTTTGGAAAACACGCCGCTAAAACGTTTTGGCGGAGAAGATGATTTGAAAGGTGCAGTGTTGTTTTTAGCGTCCCGCGCTTCCGATTTCGTGACGGGATCATTGATCGTTGTCGATGGCGGCACACATGCGGGCTTTTAAAAAAAGTGGAGAAAAAAGAAGGCGGCTTCGTTATATCTGAAGCATATAGCTTTCCAGTTTGCTGTTCCTCATATGACGTTGTGCGATATGTTGTTACAAGAAACGGGCCAAACAATATGGCGGCAATCTAGCATTCGCTTTTTATGGCCGGATGGCGAGCTTGCTTATCTTGTCGAAAAAATTGCCTCAAGCTTGCAGCGGAAAGGTGCCCAAAAGGGGGAGGCGTGTTGCCATTATGCTGACGAATTGCCGAAAACAAATGCCGGAAAATTTGACGCCGCGCCCTTCACAAAGAAGTGTCCCGCCCCAAATAAAGAAAGAAACGTGCTCTTTCGCGACGGTCAAGTCAAATGCCAGTTGCTACATCGGCTTGAACGTTTTATGATATAATGACGGGAATGACAAAAGACAGGAAAGGTGAAAGAGCGTGAAGGAAAAGATTATGGAAGCAAGCATCGCACTATTTGATGAAAATGGATTTAGCGAAACTTCGGTTCAAGATATTGTGGATGCGCTGGGAGTGACAAAAGGAACATTTTACTATTATTTTAAAAGCAAAGAAGAATTGCTAATGGATATTCATCTCCGCTATATTGAAGGATTGCTGGAAAAGCAAAAGAAAATTATCGGCGATCCTGCAAAAACGGCAAAGGAAAAAGTATTGGACATCGTCTATATGCTGATTCATAACATTGAGAAACAGGGGAGACAGGCGCGCGTTTTTTTCCGGGAAATGAAACATTTAAATGAAGAACATTTAAAAAAGATTAGCGAAAAACGCGACATGTTTCGCTACGGACTTCAATCGTTAATTGAAAAAGGAATCAAAAATGGAGAGTTTCGCGAAGATTTGCACCCGTCTATCGCGGCATTGACGGTTTTGGGGGCGGCAAACTGGAGCTATCAATGGTTTCGGCCTGATGGCGAACTAAGCGATTTCGAAGTAGCGAAACAAATGGTGGCGATTTTGCTGGAAGGAATGGAGAAAAGGTCGTCTGCTATCGGCTAATTCCAAAGGCTTGCAGCGAGACGAAACAATTCAGCGTCCGGGCTAATGACTGCCGCGACATCGCCGGCGAAGCGAAGAGGGCAGCTTTTTGCCGCTTATTTCAACATACTAACTAGTCAGTAAAAAGCAGATTCACGTATTGCTTGTATTGGCAACAGTTCCATGAAACAGCAATCGAGTGCTAGCGTAATTTGCGCTAATCGCATGGAAGAACCATCGATTCGGCAGTGCCGGAAACATCCGCAATGGAAAGGAGAAACAGTAGTGGCAGCGATTATTCCTGTGCGCAAAGGAGAAGAATTGCCAGCCGATAAGTTAACGGCTTTTTTAAGAAAGATGATTCCCGATTTTCCAGAAGAGCCTCTTCAAATCCAACAATTTTCGGCGGGGCGTTCTAATTTGACATATTTGTTATCGTGCGGTGAATGGGAAGCGGTGCTGCGCCGCCCGCCGCTTGGTCCGGTGGCGCCAAAAGCGCACGATATGAAAAGGGAAAGCGCATGGCTCACAGAAATTCATCCGCTCTTTTCGTTGGCGCCAAAGCCGCTGTTGTTTTGTGATGATGAATCGATTATCGGAAGCCCGTTTTTCATTATGGAGCGGCGCAAAGGCATCGTATTGGATACAGAATTTCCAGCACATGTCACTCCGAAGGAGGAAATATGTCGGAATATTTCGGAAACAATGGTGGATACGCTTGTGGCATTACATCATCTTGATTACACAAAAACGCGTTTAGCCAACATGGCGAAGCCGGAAGGGTTTATGGAGCGGCAAGTTTATGGCTGGATTCAACGGTACGAGCGGGCGAAGACAGATGATATTCAAGAAGTGGAAGCGTTAACGAAATGGCTTGCAAGCCATATTCCGGAAAAAAGCGAAGCAGCAATTATTCACTATGATTATAAATTAAACAATGCGTTGTTTGCAGAAGACGATATTACGAAAATGGTCGGGTTGTTCGACTGGGAAATGTCGACAGTCGGAGACCCGCTGGCGGATGTGGCGGTGGCAATGAGTTATTGGATTCAAGAGGACGACCCGCTGTCGCTAAAAAACGGATTTGGAAAAACGCCGGTTACTGTATATCAGGGATTTTATACGCGGGATGAATTTATCCGGGCGTATGCGGAAAAAAGTGGACGCGATGTTTCGAACATGCATTTTTATTTAACGTTTGCTTATTTTAAGCTTTCTGTCATTTGCCAGCAAATTTATTATCGCTATCGCCGCGGGCAAACAAATGATGAGCGTTTCCGCCATTTTGGCATGTTTGTTCCGGAACTTATAAAATATGCATGGCAGTTAGCGATGCGTTGAGGTGAATAGATGAGAAGCGTTCATGTTGTGCTTCGCAAGGAAGACATTGACGAAGTAGCTTTAGGGAACGGGAAAGTGGCGGTAGTATTTGATATTTTGCTAGCCACATCGGCGATCACCGCTGCGCTTTCGTTTGGGGCCGCTTCCGTCATTCCGGCGAGAAGCGCCCAGGAAGCGAAAGCGCAAGCGAACTTACTGGCAAACGGCAATTATGAACTTGTCGGGGAGTATGAAGGCAACACCATTGACGGGTTTTATCCCCCATTCCCCCTTTTTTTGCAAACATTTTGTTTAGGAAAAACGCTTATTTTATCAACGACTAACGGAACGGTTGCGATTCGCAAGGCCATGAATGCCGGTCATCTTTACGCCGGGAGCTTACTCAATGGCCGGGCGCTTGCCGAACATATTTGCCGCCATCATTCCTCAGAAACCATTGTCGCTATTTGTGCAGGTTCATCAGGGCGGTTTTGTTTAGAAGATTTTTACGGGGCCGGTTATTTTATTTCCTGCTTGCTTCAATGTGGCGCTTCCGAGCGCGGTTTATCTGATGCTGCCATGGCGGCGCTGCTTTTTTATGAAAAATATCATACGGAAAGCGATGGAAAAACGGTGCTGGCCTCTTCGCGGACCGGGCGGTGGATGTTGGCTCACGGCCTTGCAGCAGATATGGATTACATTCATCGGCAAGGAGCGCTTTCTGTCATTCCGGTGTTGCAAAAGACGGCATCGGGATGGGAAATTCGGGATGCGGCGAAGCAGACGTTTTCTTTTTGAAAAAACGGTATGGATCGATGCATAACGAAGATGGTGGCAGTGTTTTTGTCCACTGTCCGCGCAGCAAACTTCTTCCAGCTATGTGACGAAAGAAAAAAGACAGTGAGTACGCTCAAGCATGCTCACTGTCTTTCTTTAATATATCGTTCAAGGCGATCCAGCCCTTCTTTTAACATATTTAGTGAATAAGCGTAAGAAAGGCGCACATGTCCTTCTCCGTATTGGGAAAAGGCGCTGCCGGGAACGAGCGCTACGCCGGCTTTATTTACGACATCGATCGCGAAATCGAAAGAGGATTGGCCAAAAGCGGCGATAGATGGAAATAAGTAAAAGGCACCGTTCGGTTTTTCCACTTTCAATCCCATATCGATGAGACGGCGGTAAGCATATTCCATCCGTTCTTTGTATTGCAAACGCATCGCTTCTGCGTCATTTTTTCCAGCTGTTAAGGCGGCGAGCGCAGCTTTTTGCGAGATAGAAGATGTACATGAAACGCTGTATTGGTGCACTTTGAGCATATGTTTGGTAACGAAAGACGGAGCGAACACAAAACCGACCCGCCATCCTGTCATGGAATGGGACTTGCTTAATCCGTTAATAACGATAGTTTGTTCGCGCAGCCATTTCGCAATCGAATGGTGGCGGCCGTTGTAAACGAGTTCACTATAAATTTCGTCCGAGACAACCCAGATCGGCCGGCCTTTCACAAGCGCAGCAATTTCCCGGAGTTCTTGTTCCGATAGTGTGGCTCCGGTGGGGTTCGAAGGATATGGGAGCACGATGCAGCGAGTCCGCTCGTTTAAGTGAGGAGCGATTAACTCGGCGGATAGACGAAATCCGTTAGGCCGTGTATCGATATATACTGGTTTTGCCCCGCAAAGCCGGATCAGCGGTTCGTATCCCGGGTAGACGGGGCCGGGCAAAATGACCTCTGTTCCTTCTTCTAAAATGGTACGAAAGGTAATGTCAAGCGCTTCGCTTGCTCCGACGGTGGTGATTACTTCGTCAGGCTGATAATCCAGTCCGTATTTCTCGCGAATAAAATCGCAAGCGGCTTGGCGCAATTCAAGAAAACCGGCATTATGCGTATATGTGGTGAAATTGCCGGTAATGGCTTCTTTTCCCGCCTCTTTCACGTGTTCAGGAGTCGGAAAATCCGGCTGCCCGATCGTTAATGAAATCAAACCGGGACGGTCGGCAACCATGTTAAAAAATTTGCGGATGCCGGATATTTCAATGTTTTTTACACGCGAATGAATCAGATGTTCCACCAATTATTCATCCTTCCGTCATTATCTATCGCTTGATAACATTTTATCATGTTTGACGATGGAGTGAGAATGATGAAAAAATAAAAGTGAGCCGCCTTCGTTTTTCTTAAAGAAAGTTTTTGGAAAAGCGGCTCACCTTATTTTTGAATTATATGATTCGGACGTTTCGCACTCGAACATCTTTCTCTCCTTTTTACGCACCGTATTTTTTAAGAAGTTCATTATATTGTGCGGAAAGTTCTAAAAAGAGGGACTTGTCTCGCGCCATCAATGCCTCATCGATTTTTTCCATCAATTTTTGTTTTTGAAACAGGAATATCGCGTGTTCCAGCACTTTTTCCGCGAGAGGACCATAACTATTTGTTTCTTCCATTTGGCTGAATAAAATCGCTCCTTCATAAGGATATTGCTTTTCGTACATATGTGATTCCCCCTTGCTTAGGAACAATAAGTTCCCTTTTTTATATTATCCTAATTTTTAATAAAAAAGTAAAGAAAATTTTGATAAATATTCGCATGGTATTTTTCTATAGCAATATATCCTTTTTTTGTTGGGATGTCACATATTTTCGGTTATCATATGTAAAAGGAAAGCAAATGACGGAGATAAGGTGATGGATATGATTCGGACATGCGCGGTGACAAAAGAGTTTGACGTGATGTATAATGTTCCGCTTCGGTTTGTCAATAGCGCTGACATTTCATGGTATTGGGTTGATTTTCATGAACCGACGGAAGATGAAGCAAAGCTGCTGGCTGACTTTTTTCATTTTCATCCGCTTGCCATTGAAGACTGTTTGGAGTATGTGCAGCGGCCTAAGCTGGATTTTTATGACCAATATTTATTTGTTGTGCTGCATGCGATTGAAGAAAGCTCGCTGGAAGCAGAGGAAGTTGATTTATTTGTTGGACAAAATTTTGTCGTTTCTTTTCATAAGCAATCCATCCATGCCGTGAATGAAGTGTGGGAACGGATCAAAAGCGAAGAAGATGTCCAGCAAGGTCCTTTCCATGTCATGTACCGCATCATAGACAAGATCGTTGATGACTATTTTCCGCCGATTTATCATATTGAAGATGTGTTGAATGAATTAGAAGAAAATGCAAATGATGAAACAATTCAAGAAATCATCGAAAAAGTGTTTGACATTCGCAGCGATTTATCGAAGTTAAGAAGAACGATTGTGCCAATGCGCGATTTGCTGTACCGGATTATTCATTCTGAACGTCTGCAGCGGATGAAGGAGCGCCAACTATATTTTCATGATATTTATGACCATCTTCTCAAGCTGGCAGAAATGATTGAAACAAATCGCGAAATTACCTCTGACATCCGCGATAGTTATTTGTCGCTCAACTCAAACCGGATGAATACTATTATGATGACATTGACGGTCATAACGACGATTTTTATGCCATTAACGTTTATTTCCAGCATTTATGGAATGAATTTTGATTATATGCCAGAATTGCATTGGAAGTATGGTTACTTTGCGGTTCTTGGAGTAATGGCGGTGATTGCGATTGCGATGTTTTTTTGGTTTAAGCGGAACGGCTGGTTCCGGTTTCATAAAGGGAATGATCCCAAAAAGAAATGATGGATTTTTATTGAAACGGTGCATGTTGCCGCTCGTTCCGATGACGAGATTATTGCGATTCGCGGCAAAGCTCGTCTGCGGCATCAAGCCGGCAAGTGCGAGTCATGGCAATATGCTGCCCCATTGTCAGATTGCAAAATAATTATGAAAATAAACACGAAAACATATTCCTTCTTTGCGCATTCACCAATATAATAAAAATATAAGATATTAAAAAGCAGGAAGGACGTAATTGCGATGACGGAAAAATCACAGATTTTATTAGAAAGCGGTACGAACGAACTGGAAATTGTCGAGTTTATCATTGCGAATAACCACTTTGCGATCAATGTCATGAAAGTGCGCGAAATCGTTCGCCCGCTTCCGATTACGAAAATTCCGCATGCTCATCCGCATATTGAAGGGATCATTGAGCTGCGCGGAGAAGTGCTTCCGGTTGTTGATTTGGCAAAAGTGCTGCATTTTCCATCTTCCGAACACCCTGAACATGATAAATTTATTGTCGCAGAGTTTAATCAACTTAAAGTTGTTTTCCATGTACATGATGTGACACGCATCCATCGGATTTCATGGAAACAAATTGAAAAACCATCGCAAATGTACCAAGGGCTGGAAGCACAAATTATTGGTGTCGTGAAATTGGAAGGACAAATGATTTTACTGTTAGATTTTGAAAAAATTATCGTCGACATTAACCCAGACTTAGGGATAAGCGCGCAACAAATGAAACAGCTTGGAACCCGCGAACGCTCCCAAAAAAAGATCATCGTGGCGGAAGATTCGCCGCTGTTAAGAAGAATGTTGCGCGAGACGTTAACGGAAGCGGGATACGGATCGGTGGAATTTTTCGAAAATGGCGAGGATGCGCTTCACTATTTACAATCGATTGTTGATGCAGGAAAAGACATCGCTGAAGAAGTGCAGCTTGTTATTACCGACATTGAAATGCCGCAAATGGATGGGCATCATTTAACAAAGCGCATTCGCGAAGACGAAAGATTAAAGAAACTTCCTGTCATTATTTTTTCTTCTCTGATTACCGACGATCTCCGCCACAAAGGCGAGAAAGTTGGCGCGACAGCGCAAGTCAGCAAACCGCAAATTGGCGAGCTCGTCAACATGATTGATGCGCATATCTTATAATCGGATTGATGAAATCATACATATAAAAGCGGCTCAGGCGCGGGCGCCCAAAAAAGCCGGACAAAACGGCTCGATGCGTCTGCTTCCTTTCATAATAAAAAGCGGTTCCATAAAAGAACCGCTTTTTTAATAATAGCTTTCTCCAAGCCGCTTAAACACAGGTTTTTGATACGGATTTCTTCGCTTTGGCGGCGTTTCTTTGATGCCTGTATATGCTTGTAATAGCGTTTTCGCCTGAGACAGCGGCATTCTTGCGACAGGATTGCGGTAAGAGTCATTAAGCGCTCCAAGGTGTGGCAGATGTGCGAAGTCTTCTTTTGTTGGAGGAATATGAAAATAGTAATTGCCGACAGCGACGAGCACATCCGATTGCTGTTGGCTATATTTTGGATTGCGGGAAAAATGTAAGCCAATTTTTTTTGCTTTTCCTTCTTGCAGCAGTTTTTCGATGGCTTTCTTTTTAAGAAGATATAGAAAAGACGGATTTAACGCGGTTTTGGCATGGCGGTTAACGGTAAAAATCGCTTTTGCTAGGTTATCCACTGTCGGTTCTAACGGTTCCATCACCATGTCTCCTTTTTCATAGCATATCTCATCGTTTTTATTATACAAAATGAACATTTGCTTGCAAAATCGCTTTCGTTCGTTTGACGGTAAGCAGCGGCAGACAAAGAAGCGGACGTTTTTTAGCGGCGTTGTTTCACATTTCTTATGCTTGATGCTGCAGCGTAAAGACAGTAAGTTCTGGCGGTGAAAGAAAACGAAGCGGTATTCTTGTCGTGCCGAGTCCGCGGTTAACATATAACGTTAAATGGTTAATTTGATAAAACCCCTCATAATACGTTTCGGAAAGCGGCGGTGTTATGAGCGGGCCGATGAAAGGAAGCTGGACTTGCCCGCCATGGCTATGTCCCGATAACTGCAGGTGAACGGGATAACGGCTCATTTGCATAGCGCCATCCGGTTCATGCAATAACACGATCGTATAGGTCGAATCAGGGATTGATTTTATCATCTTAGAAAAATCCGGTTTGCCAAGCATCATATCATCCCCGCCGGCAATGGCAATGAAGCTTCGCGCTTTGCGAATGAGGGTATGTTCATTGACAAGCATTCGAAATCCGGCTTTCTCCATAATATCACGATAGATGTTTGTTCCATACCCGCCATGATCGTGATTTCCATAAATGCTGAATTTTCCAAGCGGGGCACGGATGCGCGAAAGTTCGCTGGCAACTGCCTCAATGTGCGGATATTTGTTTGGCTCATCCAATAAATCCCCTGTAAACAACACGATATCTGGCTGCAATTCGTTTATTTTTTGAATGATGCGGCGAAAACGTTTTAATCCGTAATAGTGGCCTAAATGAACGTCGCTAAATTGTAAAAGTTTGATTCCTGTAAATTCTTCCGGAATCAGCGGATGGGAAATGACATGATGAGTAACGGTTAATTGCCTTGGTTCAATAAAGCGCGCGTAGTAATAGCTCAATGATGTCGCCAGCATTCCGCCGGCACCAATGCCAAGCAATTTTTTTAAAAATGTTCGCCGATTCATCTTCGTTATTTCTAATCGTTCCATCATGTGCCGTCCTTTCACAATTAGTTTTATTATATGGAAAAAAGAAACAAAGGACAATAGGGAAGTAATAATGTTAGAAAATTCGTTCATTTTATAGTAAGATAAAAATGAATGAGTAATCAGTCATTGAGCAAAGGGGGAGAAACATGAACGGAAAAGTAATCATTATAACTGGCGGCTCGAGCGGGATGGGGAAATATATGGCAAAACGGTTTGTATCCGAAGGAGCAAATGTCGTTATAACAGGGAGACGTCTTGAAGCGCTTGAAGAAGCGAAAAAGGAAGTGGAATCTCCAAACGGGAAAGTTCTTCCAATTCAAATGGATGTGCGTGATCCTGAATTAGTCGCCGAAATGGTTAAGCGAACAGACGCGGAGTTTGGAAAAATTGATGCTCTCATTAATAATGCTGCCGGCAATTTTATTTGCCCTGCGGAGAAGCTGTCGATCAATGGCTGGAACAGCGTTATTAATATCGTATTAAACGGCACGTTTTATTGCAGCCGCGAGGTCGGAAATTATTGGATTAAAAATGGGCAAAAAGGTTCCATCATCAACATGGTTGCAACATATGCTTGGAACGCTGGCGCAGGCGTCATTCATTCCGCGTGCGCGAAAGCGGGCGTATTGGCAATGACAAGGACGCTTGCGGTAGAATGGGGACGGAAATACGGATTCCGCGTCAACGCGATTGCGCCCGGGCCAATTGAGCGGACAGGAGGAGCGGAACGGCTGTGGGAATCGGAAGAAGCGGAAAAGCGGACCATCGAAAGCGTTCCGTTAGGGCGCCTCGGCACACCGGAAGAAATTGCTGCGCTTGCTGCATTTCTTCTTTCTGATGATGCTGCTTATATCAATGGGGAATGCATCACAATGGACGGAGGGCAGTGGCTTAACCAACACCCATTTTGAAAGCGCATTCCGTCTGCTGCTTATCATCTACAGGAGCAGAATGGCAATAAAAAAGAAAACGCCGAATGAGCATACAAGCGGTTTCCTTGCATGAGGAAGCCGCTTTTTTCCAATGGTGTGATGGATCAATTTGCTGTTAGCAAGCTTGAGCATAAATGTCCCACGCAGTCTTTTTGGGTCGATGAAATCCCGAAACGATAGAACGGAAAATGAACGGGAACTTGACCTTCGATATAATTTTATTAGATAAAAATGTTGAATAAAAACAGACATAAAGAGGTTTGTTTCAAAGCAATGAAGAAATAGTAAAATGAAACTGATCCAACGATGAAACAATCGCCTCCAAACGATAGAGGGATGAGTCCATGTGAAGAAAAATGAATCTTCACGGCGAATAATGTTTCATATAAGATTTTAATTAACAGGTTTAATCATTAAACATGATTCATAACTTGGCAAAGTCGGCGTGTCATTAAAAGAGGTGAGCAAGATGGATGCATTAGACGTTATGGCGAATTTACAGAAAGTTTTTCCGCACTATCAAGCAATTTTTAGCGCTGATGAACATTGTGTCGTCGGATATGAAGTGCTGGGGAGATACGAATCAGAAACGGGCGTGGTAAGCCTTGGTCCGTTTTTTCATGACGAAACGATACCGGAAGAGTTTCGTTTAGAAGTCGATGAAATAGTAACAAAGAAAGCGCTTGATTATTTTCTTTCCCTTGATGATGATACACCGCTTATCTTTTTAAATCGTGATGCGAATTTATTGATGCTTGACCGCGCCGAGTCGTTTTTGCAGCTGCTTCTTCAGTATGAAGCGCGCGGGCTGGCGCTTGAGCGCATCGTGTTAGAGATTAATGAACAACATTTTAAAGGGGATTTGAATCAATTAAGCCATTTGTTAACATATATTCGCACATATGGAATTCAAATTGCGGTGGATAATATAGGCGAACATAGCAGCAATTTGGAGAGAATCGGGTTATTGTCGCCGGACGTTTTGAAAATTGATTTGCGCCAATTGCGGAAGGCATCGGTCAATCAAGCGTACCAAGATGTGATTTATTCCCTTTCCCTGCTCGCCCGTAAAATCGGGGCAACGCTTTTATACAAAGATATTGAAGCATCATTTCAATTGCAGTACGCATGGCGCAATGGCGGGCGTTATTACCAAGGATACTATTTGGCGAAACCGTCTGCCGAGCTGGTGCCGCGCAATATGTTAAAAGAGCGCCTGCGCCAAGAATGCCACCATTTTATTCAGCAAGAAAAGAAAAAACTAGAAACGCTCTATCATATTTCTGAACAGTTTCAGCAGCGGCTGACTGCACTTTTAGCAAAATATAAAAAAGTCTCTGATTTTAATGAACTGATCTCGCTTTTAGCCAATGAGCTGAATGACGTTTGCTTCCGCATTTATATTTGCGACGAAGACGGCTTTCAACAGTCGGCCAACATTTTCAAACAAGATAATCAATGGGAACTTCAACCGCAATATTATATGAAAAATTGGAGCTGGCGGCCGTACTTTTTAGAAAATATTATCCGGATGCGCTCACGCAAACGCGGAATTCTTTCCGATTTATACGCAGATATTGAGACAGGGGAAACGATCCGGACATATTCATACCCGATTGATGATCGCCATTATTTATTCATCGATCTATCATATAGTTATTTATTTGAACACGATGCCCATTTCTAAAACTGCATAAAATCTTTTCCTCGTGGTAAAGTAAGCATGAGGTGAAGAATAATGGCACAGTGGGCGTTTGCATTATCGATCATTGCCGTTTTTATAGCAGTTGCGGGCGGCGTGTACACATACCGTCTTGGCCGACAGCAAAAATGGCAGGGGGAGCTAGATGCCCCGCTCCCCGAGAAAGTGCAAGAACACGCTTATTTGCGCAACCCTGTTTTATTGGCATATGTTTCGGCTTTCTTATTAGCCGCGATTGTGATTTTGTTTTTGGCATTGCGTTATGGATAAAGCAAGGCAATATGAGCAGCCCTTTTGGGATTGCTCTTTTTTTATGCAATAGCGGGAAAAACGCATATGGGAATGAAGGGGAAAGTCTTTCTTTGCATTTTGCTGAATATATTGTTTCTGAAGGGGGAATGAAAATGGGGAAACAATTGCTGGAAATGTTATCGCATGAAGAGCAAATATTGCTTCTTGATATTTTGTTTGCACAGCAATATGCATTGGAGCTTATTAGTTGTGAACTCGCCGATATAGAAAATGGCGAGAAGCAAGTAGATGAAAAACGGCATCAGCAGCTTTTGCATTTATACGATCGGCTTCTTCAAAACATATGATTTTACATAATGCTATCGCTGAAAGTGAAGCGATAGTGATTTTTTTATAAGAAAACAATCAAAATATGATAAACTGAAAAAAGAAAACGCTGAAAAGAGAAAGGCGGAAAATGGGGATGACAATTTTTGAAAACAATGGGTTTGCACATATGACGATCGCGCAATTTCTGATTCCTTCCGATAAAGTCGCGCATGTCCAGCTTGGCAACTACTTAGACCATGCGTTATTAGTGTTAACGAAAACGGGATATTCCGCGATTCCTGTTTTGGATACTTCGTATAAACTTCATGGATTAATTAGCATGACAATGATTATGGATGCGATTTTAGGATTGGAACGCATCGAATTTGAACGGCTGGAAACAATGAAAGTGGAAGAAGTGATGAATAAAGACATTCCGCGCCTTTTATTGGATGATGACGTGTTGAAAGGGGTTGAGCTGATCGTAAATCATCCGTTTGTTTGTGTTGAAAATAAAGATGGCTATTTTGAAGGAATTTTTACTAGGCGGGAATTTTTAAAGCGTGTTAACAAACAGCTGCGTTTATGGAAATATCGCAACCACGTTTCATAAATAAAAAATTAGTGCTTGTCACTGTTATCTCTGTTCTGCTAAAGTAAAAAAGAGCAGAGAAGAAAAGGAGGATGTTTGGACATGAAAATGATGGATGCGAATGAAATTATCGCTTTTATTCAAAATAGTAAGAAAAAGACTCCTGTTAAAGTATACATAAAAGGAAATCTCGAGGGCATCGATTTTGGAGAGAACGCTAAAACGTTCATTGCCGGAAATACTGGCGTCATTTTCGGCGAATGGCAAGAAATTCAAGCAGCATTAGAAGCAAATAAAGACAAGATTGAAGATTATGTGATTGAAAATGACCGGCGCAATTCCGCGCTTCCTCTTCTTGATTTAAAAGAGGTAAAAGCGCGCATTGAACCGGGGGCGATCATTCGTGACCAAGTGGAAATTGGCGATAATGCGGTCATTATGATGGGGGCGGTCATCAACATTGGCGCCGTTGTTGGCGAAGGAACGATGATTGACATGAACGCGGTGCTCGGCGGGCGCGCGACGGTCGGGAAAAATTGCCATGTTGGTGCTGGCGCTGTCTTGGCGGGAGTTATCGAGCCTCCTTCTGCGAAACCGGTGATTGTCGAAGATGACGTTGTCATTGGCGCAAACGCCGTTATTTTAGAGGGGGTTACCGTTGGCAAGGGCGCTGTCGTTGCCGCTGGCGCTGTCGTGGTGGAAGATGTGCCGCCGTATACGGTTGTCGCCGGCGTTCCGGCGCGTGTCATAAAACAAATTGATGAAAAAACAAAAGCAAAAACGGAGATTAAGCAAGAGCTCCGTCAATTATAAAAAAACAAAAGCTGTCCATTCGCTTGGGCAGCTCTTTTTTCAATGGAGGAGATTCGTATGTCATCAATTAGCCCATTTGTTGCAATTCGCCGTGATTTGCATAAAATTCCTGAACTAGGCTTTCAAGAATTTAAAACACAGCAGTATTTATTGCGCTATATTCACACATTGCCGCAAGAACGGCTGGAAATAAAGACATGGAAAACAGGGATTTTTGTGAAAGTAAACGGAACAGACCCGCGAAAAATGATTGGCTATCGGACCGATATCGACGGTTTGCCGATTAAGGAGGAAACCGGCTTGCCGTACCGCTCGGAGCATGAAGGAAACATGCATGCATGCGGACATGATGTGCATATGAGCATCGCGCTCGGATTGCTTACACATTTTGCCGAGCACCCGATCAAAGATGACTTGCTGTTTATTTTCCAGCCGGCAGAGGAAGGACCGGGCGGAGCGAAGCCAATGTTAGAAAGCGAGATCATGCAAGCATGGAAGCCGGATATGATTATCGCTTTACATATTGCCCCGGAATACCCAGTCGGCACGATTGCGACGAAAGAAGGCTTGCTGTTTGCGAATACGTCAGAATTGTTTATTGACTTAAAAGGAAAAGGCGGGCACGCGGCGTTTCCGCACTTGGCGAACGATATGGTGGTTGCCGCCTGCTCGCTTGTTACGCAGCTTCAGTCTATCGTTGCGCGCAATGTCGATCCGCTTGACAGCGCCGTTATTACCATTGGAAAAATCTCCGGTGGCACCGTGCAAAATGTGATCGCGGAATGTGCGCGCTTGGAAGGAACGATCCGCACATTATCGGTTGATTCGATGAAAAAAGTGAAAGAGCGGATTGAAGCGATGGTGGATGGAATAAAGGTTGCGTATCAATGCGACGCGGAAATTGATTATGGCTCCATGTATCATCAAGTTTACAACGATCCGGGGTTGACGGCGGAATTTATCCGGTTTGCCGAAGACTATCCAGAAATTCGCTTCATTCGCTGTAAAGAAGCAATGACAGGGGAAGATTTTGGCTATATGCTTGCAGATATTCCGGGATTTATGTTTTGGCTTGGCGTCGATTCTCCCTACGGTTTGCATCATGCGAAGTTAGCGCCAAACGAAGCGGCGATTGATCAAGCGATTGCGTTTTTGACAGCGTACATTACATGGAAAGGGAATAAATGAATCATGAAAATGGTATAGTTCCACCTTCCTTAAGGCACATTATGTGTATGAGGAGGTGGATTGCTATGGCGAGGATCGGTGTCGAACATTCGTTAACAAACGTGCAAGAAGCGTTAAAGGAAAGAGGATATGAAGTCATACCGCTTCGCGGAGAAAATGACGCCAAAGGCTGCGATTGTTGCGTAATTACCGGCCAAGACGCGAATGTCATGGGCATTCAAAATGCAGTTGTTGCTTGTCCTGTGATCGAAGCGAGCGGTCTGACGGCGGAAGAAATTTGTCGAAAAGTTGACGAAAAAGTGCGCTAACGGTGAACGGGCTGGCTGTGCCAACAGCCCGTTTGTTTTAGCGAAACGGTTGATTGAGCAAATCATTTTATTTTTGATAGAGACTAATAATATACTAAAAATCAAAGAAATGTTTTTAAACGAAGTTGGGGCAGGCCAATATGGAAGCGGAGGTAGCAAAAAAATTACTTTCTTTTTAAATTAATTATCATTTAATATTGACTAAAAATAATAATCCCATTATAATATTACTCGACAATGTATGTTGTACCATCAAAAAAATATTTTGGAAAAAGAAAATGGAGGGATACATATGGCAGAACGCATGGTAGGAAAACAAGCACCTCGTTTTGACCTTCAAGCAGTATTGCCAAATGGCGATTTTGGCCGTGTCAGCCTTGAGGAAAACATGAAAAACGGCAAATGGACAGTTCTTTTCTTCTATCCAATGGACTTCACGTTCGTGTGCCCGACAGAAATTACGGCAATTTCTGACCGCTATGATGAATTTGAAGATTTAGATGCGGTTGTCATCGGCGTTTCGACAGACTCTGTCTATTCGCACCAAGCTTGGATGAAAGTGCCTCGCGAAGAAAACGGTATTGGCAAAATCAAATATCCTTTAGCGGCTGATCCTACTCATCAAGTTTCCCGCGACTACGGCGTCCTTATTGAAGAAGAAGGTGTTGCCCTCCGCGGTCTATTCATCATCGACCCAGAAGGCGAATTGAAATACGCCGTTGTTCATCATAACAACATCGGCCGCGATGTGGACGAAGTATTGCGTGTGCTTCAAGCGCTACAAACTGGCGGTCTTTGCCCGGCAAACTGGAAACCAGGTCAAAAAACATTAGATGTGTAATGGACAATATAAATAATGAAGAAAGGTCTAACTTGACGTTAGACCTTTCTTTAACAATGGAGGGATGAATATGAAATTGCGTGAACCAATGCCGGAATTAACGGGGGCTACTGCAACGTTAAACGGTGAAGTGACAAGAGAGCAATTGATCGGCGACAAGCCAACGTTAATCCATTTTTGGTCGGTAAGCTGCCACTTGTGCAAAGAAGCGATGCCGCAAGTCAATGAATTCCGTGACCGCTATAAAGATAAGCTAAATGTTGTTTCTGTTCATATGCCGCGTTCGGAAAACGATTTAGACATAGAGCTTGTCAAAAAAGTAGCGGAAGAACACGGCATTACGCAGCCGATTTTAGTCGATAATGAGCATAAAATTACTGACGCGTTTGAAAATCAATATGTTCCGGCTTATTATGTATTTGATGCTGAAGGAAAGCTTCGCCACTTCCAAGCTGGCGGAAGCGGCATGAAAATGTTGGAAAAGCGTGTGAACCGCGTGTTGGAAGAAAACGAAAACGCGCAGCAACAACAATAACAGGAGCAAGAGGAACGAATGCAGTTTCGTTCCTTTTTTCTTTGCGTTTTTTTGATAAAATATTACAATGAAAAGAGAAAATAAGCGGATATTGCCATTGGAGGAATGAATGTGAAGAAACAATATGCTGTGATCGGCCTTGGCCGTTTTGGCGGAAGCATTTGCCGCACGCTGAGCGAACAAGGAATGGAAGTGCTGGCAATCGATATCGATGAAGACCGCGTGAATGAATTCGCTTCGATCGCCTCTTATGCGGTTGTTGGGGACGCAACGGACGAAAACGTGTTAAAAAGTTTAGGAATCCGCAATTTTGACCATGTGATTGTTGCGATCGGCGATAATATTCAAGCAAGCATTTTAACGACATTAATTTTAAAAGAATTAGGCGTTCAACATATTACCGTTAAAGCAACGAATGATTATCATGAAAAAGTGTTGCAAAAAATCGGCGCTGATCAAATTGTTCACCCAGAGCGGGACATGGGCGAACGAATCGCCAATAATTTGCTTTCTAGCAATGTGCTTGATTATCTGGAGCTGTCGGATAAGCATAGCATCGTCGAAATTGTGGCAAGCGAGCGGTTAGACGGACATTCGCTGTTGGAGCTTGATATCCGCGCCCGCTATGGGATTAACATTGTTGCCATTAAACGTGGCGCGGATGTGATTGTATCGCCGTTGGCATCTGAAATTATTCGCAAGGGCGACATTTTAGTCGTGATCGGTGCGGATGAGGATATCGATCGTTTTGAAGAAAAAGCGGTAAGCAAATAAAAACAGCTATTCCGAAGCACGGAACAGCTGTTTTTTTATTTATATTTCCATAATAATTGGTAAAATCATCGGTCTCCGCTTCGTTTTTTCATATAAAAACGGAGCAAGCGTATCGGTAATTTCATTTTTTATTTCCGACCACTGGTTTGTTTTGCGTTCGAGCACTTTTTCAAGGTGTTTCGTAATGAGCGCTTGTGCGTCGCTGATTAAATCACCGGATTCGCGCATATACACAAACCCGCGCGAAATAATATCCGGGCCGGCCGCGATTTTGAAATCTTTCATATTGATGCTGACAACGACGATGACAAGCCCTTCCTCTGACAAAATGCGGCGGTCGCGCAAGACGATGTTACCGATGTCGCCGACACCGCTGCCGTCAATATAAACAGAGCCGGACGGGATTTTGCCGACGATGTGGGCGTCGTTTTCGCTGAGGCCAAGCACTTCACCGTTATCCATGATAAAACAATTTTCCTCCGGCACTCCGCAATCTATCGCGAGCTTCGCGTGCATTTTTTGCATGCGGTACTCTCCGTGAATCGGCATAAAATATTTCGGTTTCATCAAGCGGATCATCAGCTTCTGCTCTTCTTGCCCGCCATGCCCGGATGTGTGAATATCGTTCAGCGGGCCATGAATGACTTCAGCGCCGGCGCGGTAAAGCATATTAATCGTCCGATTAACGCTTACCGTATTGCCCGGAATCGGCGATGAAGAAAAGACGACGGTGTCGCCAGGGATAATTTGAATTTGCCGGTGGGTGCCGTTGGCAATGCGCGACAGCGCCGCCATCGGCTCGCCTTGGCTGCCAGTACATAAAATCGTCACGCGGTTGGCAGGAAGGCGGTTGATTTCATTGGCATCCACAAAAGTATCTTTAGGACATCTAATGTAACCGAGCTCTTGTCCGATTTCAATGGCTGCTTCCATGCTTCTTCCAAATACAGCGATTTTCCGGTTATTCATTACAGCCGCTTCCGTTACTTGCTGTAGCCGATGGATATTGGAAGCAAATGTCGCAAAAATAATCCGTCCTTGCACTTTCCGGAAAATGTCATGAATGCTTTCGCCGACGCGGCGCTCGGACATGGTGAAGTGCGGGATTTCACTATTTGTGCTGTCGGAAAGCAAACAAAGGACACCTTCTTTGCCGATTTCCGCCATTTTTGTTAAGTTTGCCGGCTCACCGACAGGAGTGAAGTCAAATTTGAAATCTCCCGTATGAACGATTTGTCCTACAGGAGTTTTCACAACAATTCCGTAACTGTCAGGAATGCTGTGCGTCGTCCGGAAAAATGTCACCGCTGTTTTTCGGAAGCGGATGACATCGTCTTCGCGAATTTCAATCAGTTTCGCTTGCCGAAGAAGCCCGTGCTCCTCCAGCTTGTTGCGGATAAGCCCTAACGCTAATTTTCCGCCGTAGATTGGAATATTTATTTGCTTTAGCAAGTATGGAATTCCACCGATATGGTCTTCATGCCCGTGAGTAATAAACAATCCTTTTACTTTTTCCGCATTTTTGACTAAATACGTGTAATCGGGAATGACGTAATCAATTCCGAGCAACTCATCTTCAGGGAATTTAATTCCGGCGTCGATTACAATAATTTCATCTTGAAATTGCACGCCATATGTATTTTTCCCGATTTCTCCCAATCCGCCGAGGGCAAATACGCCAACTTGATGATCATTTAAAAACTTCATATTCAAATCTCCAATACTTTAAAATCTGGATTTTTCTTTTCATATTCTAAGTGAGCACCCTTAAGCGGCTGAATGTATTCGATATTCATGGTGCGTCCTTGCAGTTTTTGGCGTACTTCCCGTTCCGATTCCGCTTCAATATATAGCGTTTTTGTTTTTTCTCTCACAGGCACTTCATCAGGGTTTTCTTGGTAAAACACTTTGAAAATCATTCGAAAATCTCTCCTTATAAACAATGGTTTCTTTAACTTTTTTATTATATATAAAAATAGCGATAGTTTTCATGCATTTTCATCATCATATCCAATGTTGCGGGAAAAATATAGAGGGAAAACGCTCGCTTTTACTATCTTTGACGAATTTTGCTTTTTTTATTTGCTGGTTTTCAGAAAGGAGCCCTTCGTGATGGAAGGGCGTTTATTGTAGCGGTTTAGGCAATCGATTTTTTCCGGAGCAGATCTTTCCATTGTTGAAGCAGCTTTTTTTTCAGCTTTTTCAACATTTTTCATCACTCCTTAATTCCTATTGTACTCATTTCTTAGCGAAAGTAAATGTTCTTCCTATATTATATTATATGTAAGCGGAGGCTTGTTTTTCATGGATAAAAGTGGATAAGGATAAGGCCAGTAATGAATTGACATTTTCTGCTTTTTTCAGTACGGTTAAGGATGAAGAAAAATGCGAGGGGAAGAAGACCGTGGAAAAGAAAATTATATTTTTTGACATTGATGGAACATTGCTTGATGAAGAAAAAAAGCTTCCTTCTTCGACGGTGAGAGCCGTTCAAGAATTGAAAAAAGCTGGCGTTTATGTTGCAATCGCAACTGGCAGAGCGCCGTTTATGTTTTCTAATTTGCTCCAACAGTTAGGAATTGATTCGTTTGTCAGTTTCAACGGCCAATACGTAGTATTTGAAGGGAACGTCATTTATAAACATCCGCTTCATCGCCAAAGACTGCATGAATTAAAGGAAGCAGCGCACCAACATGGCCATCCGCTCGTTTTTATGAATGTGAATGAAGCGAGAGCGAGCATGGAGGATCATCCATATATTCATACCAGCATGGAAAGTTTAAAATTTTCCCATCCTCCGTTTGATCCGCTTTATTACGAAAATGAAGATATTTACCAAGCGCTTCTGTTTTGCAAGGCGGAAGAAGAGCAAATGTATGTGAAGGCATTTCCGGAATTTCGTTTTGTCCGTTGGCATAACGTGTCAACCGATGTATTGCCAACAGGAGGTTCGAAAGCGGAAGGAATTCAACGGATGATTGAAAAAATCGGCATTGCGAAAGAAAATGTGTACGCGTTTGGCGATGGGTTAAATGATATCGAAATGTTGAAATTTGTTGGAACTGGCGTTGCCATGGGAAACGCGCGGGAAGAAGTCAAAAAAGTGGCTGATTTCGTCACAAAGCCGGTCGGGGAGGAGGGGATATTGTACGGATTAAAACAGCTCGAATTAATTAAATAAAAAAGGGCATATCCCGGTGCAGGGGGTATAGCCCTTCTTTTCATTTAACGCTCGATAGGGATCGCGTTGTCAGGCACTTTAAACGGGTTTTTCGGATCGATATGGTCATAAAACATAATGCCGTTTAAATGGTCAATTTCATGCTGAAATACGATGGCAGGCAGCCCTTTTAGACGCAGCGTGACTTCTTCGCCGTCAATCGTTGTCCCTGTTACGGTGATGCGGGCATAGCGCGGTACGTATCCCGGAACATTGCGGTCGACGGATAGGCATCCTTCCCCGCTTGTTAAATAGCATTGCTGGACAGAATGGCTCACAATTTTTGGATTAAATAATGCATAACTATATAAAGTGCCTTTTTCATCAGTGACATGAACGGCGATCATTCGTTTCGATACATTAATTTGCGGAGCTGCCAGCCCGATTCCCGGGCGCAATCCGTATTTTTCGGCAATCTCAGGGTCTTGGCTCATTTTTACGTAATCAAGCAGGCTTTGCAAAATTTGTTTATCTTCTTCTGATGGAGGAAGAGAAACCGGCTCAGCCACTTTTCTTAAAGTTGGATGCCCTTCTTTAATAATATCTTTCATGGTAATCATCATTTTTCACTCCCTGTACGACGTTGGTGTCTGAATTAAGTCTAACAAAAATTTGTTTTGCCCGTAAACTAAAATGAAAACGGAATGTGCTTAAAAGAAAGGAAGAAGGTTGTGAAAAGCAATGCAGCGGTTTATCTGGTTGACGGCGTTTTTGCTTTTGCTTGGCGGTTGCGATAAACTTACCGCCGAACAAGATGTTTTGTCTGCGCTGAAAAAGATTGCTGCATATGAACAAAATGCGGCAGAGCAACAGAAAAAACTGAATGAATTAGAACAAAAACAAAACAAATTATACGATCAAATGATGTCGTACGGAATGAAACAGTTTGCAAAAGTGGAGCAATTGTCGAAAGAATCGCTGGAACTGGTAGAAGAACGGGACAAACAGGTGGAAAAAGAACATAAAGCAATTCAGTCGGCAAAGCGGGAGATCAATGCCGTCAAGAAGAAAGTGAGCCAGCTTCATGATGAAAATATAAAAAGACAAGCAGTCCGTCTAGTCGACATCGAAAAAAAGCGCTATGAAACGTATGACGATCTATATCTTCATTATAAAGAAATGTTATCGTTGGAAAAAGATCTCTATCTTTTGCTGCAAAATAGGCATACGACGCCCAAACAGCTGCAGCGGCAAATTGAGCGCGTGAATGAACAATATAAAAAACTCATTGCCGCTAACCAGCGGTTGAACGAAGATACGGAAAAATACAATAAAGAGATGAAGCGATTATCTCATATTATATGGAAATAAAGTGTTTTCGGCACCAAGAGGCTATATTTTTTGTAGCCTCTTTTTCTTATCCGCGAATATGAAACAGGTGTAATACAGGTTTTAATTAATGTACTATAACAGTTTTGATAAAAAATTCACATATTATAAAAAAATAACGTTGAATCAAAGTAATTGACGCATAAGGAAAGAAAGTGTAAACTTAAAAGTGAAGATGAGAGTTGTATTAATCGAATCAGCTGAATAATTGATACAGATCTTGTAACGCTTTTTTTTCATTTGCACCGTGGAAATAAGGGCTGCTGTTTTTTATTAAGATTTTGGGTAAATTAATGCTGTGTGCATCATGTTTACGAATCGCTCTTTATTTTAAATTATGAAAGGTAGAGGTGAATAGAATGGGTGCGAAAACATCCAGATTTGATTTCCAGAAACAGCTTGACAAAGTTGCTGAGCAATTTCCGACGTTTCAAATTTTAAACGAAGAAGGAGAAGTTGTTAACGAAGCGGCAATGCCGGATTTAAGCGATGATCAATTAAAAGAATTGATGCGCCGGATGGTATATACGCGTGTCCTTGACCAACGTTCCATTTCGTTGAACCGTCAGGGCCGTTTAGGCTTTTATGCGCCAACGGCGGGGCAAGAGGCAAGCCAAATTGCCAGCCACTTCGCGTTGGAAAAAGAGGATTTCATTTTACCTGGATACCGTGATGTTCCGCAAATTATTTGGCACGGGCTTCCGCTTTATCAAGCGTTTTTATTCTCACGCGGCCACTTCCACGGCAACCAAATTCCTGAAGGCGTCAATGTATTGCCTCCGCAAATTATTATCGGTGCCCAATACATTCAAGCAGCAGGCGTTGCTTTAGGTTTGAAAAAACGCGGCAAAAAAGCGGTGGCAATTACATATACAGGTGATGGCGGCACCTCGCAAGGCGATTTTTACGAAGGAATCAACTTTGCGGGCGCGTTTAAAGCACCGGCGATTTTCGTTGTTCAAAACAACCGTTTTGCTATTTCCACTCCAGTAGAAAAACAAACGATAGCTAAAACGCTTGCACAAAAAGCAGTGGCAGCGGGAATTCCTGGCATCCAAGTCGACGGTATGGACCCGCTGGCGGTATATGCGGCAGTGCGTGCAGCACGCGAGCGCGCGGTCAACGGCGAAGGACCGACGCTGATTGAAACATTGTGCTTCCGCTACGGCCCGCATACGATGTCAGGAGACGATCCGACTCGTTATCGCACGAAAGAATTGGAAAATGAATGGGAGAAAAAAGATCCGCTTGTCCGTTTCCGCAAGTTTTTAGAAAACAAAGGATTATGGAGCGAAGAAGAAGAAAACAAAGTGATTGAACAAGCAAAAGAAGATATTAAAGAGGCGATTAAAAAAGCAGACGAAACGCCAAAACAAAAAGTAACCGATTTGATCAGCATCATGTTTGAAGAGCTGCCATTTAACTTAAAAGAACAGTATGAAATTTATAAAGAGAAGGAGTCGAAGTAAGCCATGGCGCAAATGACAATGATTCAAGCAATCACGGATGCGTTGCGCATCGAATTGAAAAATGACCCAAATGTATTAATATTTGGGGAAGACGTTGGCGTTAACGGCGGCGTATTCCGGGCAACGGAAGGATTGCAGGCGGAATTTGGGGAAGATCGCGTATTCGACACCCCTCTTGCTGAGTCGGGAATCGGCGGTCTCGCCATCGGGTTAGCGCTTCAAGGGTTCCGTCCTGTTCCTGAAATTCAGTTTTTTGGTTTTGTATATGAAGTAATGGATGCTATTTGCGGACAAATGGCGCGTATCCGCTACCGCACTGGCGGGCGCTATAATGTTCCGATAACGATTCGTTCACCATTTGGCGGTGGTGTGCATACACCAGAATTGCACTCTGACAGCTTAGAAGGGTTAGTTGCACAGCAGCCTGGATTAAAAGTGGTTATTCCGTCCACACCATATGATGCGAAAGGGTTGCTTATTTCTGCGATCCGTGACAATGATCCTGTTATTTTCCTAGAGCACTTAAAATTGTACCGTTCGTTCCGCCAAGAAGTGCCAGAAGGAGAATATACAATTCCAATCGGTAAAGCAGATATTAAACGGGAAGGAAAAGATATCACGATTATCGCTTATGGCGCAATGGTGCATGAATCGTTAAAAGCGGCGGCGGAATTAGAAAAAGAAGGAATTTCTGCCGAAGTCGTTGACTTGCGTACCGTTCAACCGTTAGATATTGAGACGATTATCGGTTCTGTTGAAAAAACAGGGCGCGCGATCGTTGTGCAAGAAGCGCAAAGACAAGCAGGAATTGCCGCAAACGTTGTTGCGGAAATTAACGAACGTGCCATTTTAAGCTTGGAAGCTCCGGTATTGCGCGTTACTGCTCCGGATACGGTATATCCGTTCGCGCAAGCGGAATCTGTATGGTTGCCTAACTTCAAAGATGTCATTGAAACAGCGAAAAAAGTCATTAACTTCTAAACGGTTATAGGAAGAGGAGGGGATTTTACCACCTCCTTCCTCTTTCCCCATTCTTTTTGAAATTGAAAAAGACAATAGGAGGTCGACAAGCAGTGGCATTTGAATTTAAGTTGCCGGATATTGGTGAAGGTATTCATGAAGGGGAAATCGTCAAATGGTTTGTCAAACCTGGCGATGAAGTGAACGAAGACGATGTGCTATGTGAAGTGCAAAATGATAAAGCGGTTGTTGAAATTCCGTCCCCTGTAAAAGGAAAAGTATTAGAAATCTTAGTTGAAGAAGGAACAGTTGCAACGGTTGGCCAAACATTAATCACATTAGATGCGCCTGGATATGAGAATATGACGTTTAAAGGGCAAGAACAAGATGAACCGAAAGAGAAGGAAAATGCGCAAGAAGTGTCGAAAAAAGAAGATGGAGTTGCGGAAGCTCCGCAAGAAGCGCCATCGAAACAAACAGAAGTCGATCCGAATCGCCGCGTGATCGCAATGCCTTCCGTGCGCAAATATGCCCGTGAAAAAGGGGTAGATATCCGTCTTGTTCAAGGGACAGGAAAAAATGGCCGTGTGCTAAAAAGCGATATCGACGCGTTCCTTGCCGGCGGTTCTGCAGCAGCACAGAAACAGGAAGCGCCAGCTGCGCAGGAAGAAAAAGCGGCAGCAGCTTCTGCAGCGCAACAACCAGTTGTGCTTGAAGGCGAATTCCCAGAAACCCGCGAAAAAATGAGCGGCATTCGCCGTGCGATTGCCAAGGCGATGGTCAATTCGAAACATACCGCTCCGCACGTTACATTAATGGACGAAGTGGATGTAACAAAACTTGTGGCGCATCGCAAGAAGTTCAAAGAAGTTGCGGCGGAAAAAGGGATCAAGCTTACGTTCTTGCCGTATGTCGTAAAAGCATTAACATCGGCGTTGCGTGAGTTCCCGGTTTTAAACACATCGATTGACGATGAAACAGAAGAAGTGATTTACAAACATTACTACAACATTGGCATCGCTGCCGATACAGACAGGGGGTTGCTTGTTCCTGTTATTAAACATGCTGACCGCAAACCAATCTTTGCGCTTGCCAAAGAAATTAACGAACTGGCGACAAAAGCACGGGAAGGCAAGCTGACTCCAAATGAAATGAAAGGTGCTTCTTGCACGATAACAAATATCGGCTCTGCCGGCGGTCAATGGTTTACTCCGGTCATTAATCATCCGGAAGTGGCGATTCTTGGCATCGGCCGCATTTCTGAAAAACCAATTGTTCGCGATGGCGAAATAGTTGTTGCTCCAGTATTAGCGTTATCATTAAGCTTTGACCACCGCATGATTGACGGTGCGACAGCGCAAAAGGCGTTAAATCACATTAAACGTTTATTAAATGACCCAGAATTATTATTAATGGAGGCGTAAAGCAATGGTAGTCGGTGATTTTGCAATTGAAACAGAAACACTCGTTGTTGGAGCAGGTCCTGGCGGTTATGTGGCAGCGATTCGCGCTGCGCAATTAGGGCAAAAAGTAACGATTGTGGAAAAAGGGAATCTTGGCGGCGTGTGCTTAAATGTCGGATGCATTCCGTCCAAAGCGCTTATTTCCGCAAGCCATCGCTATGTTGAAGCGAAACATTCGGAAGATATCGGAATTAAAGCAGAAAACGTAACCGTTGACTTTTCGAAAGTACAACAATGGAAAGCAAGCGTTGTGAAAAAACTGACAAGCGGCGTAGAAGGATTGCTAAAAGGAAACAAAGTCGAAATCGTTCGCGGTGAAGCGTATTTTGTTGATGCAAATACAGTGCGCGTCGTCAATGGAGATAGCGCGCAAACATATACGTTTAAAAACGCGATTATTGCAACAGGCTCTCGCCCGATCGAACTTCCTGGCTTTAAATTTTCCAATCGCGTGCTTGATTCCACAGGCGCGCTCAGTCTGCAGGAAGTTCCAAAATCGCTTGTCGTGATCGGCGGCGGTTATATCGGAACAGAATTAGGAACAGCATATGCAAACTTTGGAACAAAAGTAACGATCATCGAAGGGGCAGATGAAATCTTATCTGGCTTTGAAAAACAAATGACGGCGATTGTCAAACGCCGCTTAAAGAAAAAAGGGGTAGAAATCTTCACTAACGCTCTTGCGAAAGGCGTCGAGGAGCGCGAAGACGGCGTAACGGTAACTTTTGAAGTAAAAGGCGAAACAAAAACGATTGACGCAGACTATGTGCTTGTGACGGTCGGACGCCGCCCGAACACGGATGAGCTCGGCTTGGAACAAATCGGCATCAAATTGACAGACCGCGGTTTAATTGAAATTGACAAACAATGCCGCACAAGCGTTCCGAACATTTACGCGATCGGGGATGTCGTCCAAGGTCCGCCGCTTGCGCACAAAGCGTCATATGAAGGAAAAATCGCTGCAGAAGCGATTGCCGGAAAACCGTCTGAAATTGATTATTTAGCTCTTCCGGCAGTAGTATTCTCAGATCCAGAATGCGCATCTGTCGGTTATTTTGAGCAACAAGCGAAAGACGAAGGCATAGAAGTAGTTACGGCAAAATTCCCGTTTGCTGCTAACGGCCGTGCCCTTTCGTTGAATGATACAGACGGCTTTATGAAACTTGTCGTCCGCAAAGAAGACGGCGTTGTGATCGGAGCGCAAATTGTTGGTCCAAACGCTTCTGACATGATTGCAGAGCTTGGTCTTGCGATCGAAGCCGGAATGACCGCAGAGGATATCGCTTTGACGATTCATGCTCACCCAACATTGGGTGAAATAGCGATGGAAGCTGCGGAAGTTGCCCTCGGCACTCCAATCCATATTATTAGTAAATAAAATGGCAAAATAGAGGATGTCTAATTTAGACATCCTCTTTTAGTAAGCTATTCAGTACAAGCAGAAACAATGGAAGCAATTCCAAAGAAACTCAATAAAGCATCTTTTAAATCTGGGGCAACATTAGAAGCGGCGGCATTCACTGCTCGTTCCCAAGCAACAGTCCGAGAATACTTTAGTTTTCTGTAGTTTTGATAGTAATTGATAGCGGTAGAGACAAATTTTGCTGTTCCTCCAAGAGCTTTTAATGCTGACTTAACTTTTAGAATTTTGGATGGTGCCCAAGCTAACGAGACAAGCGCAACTCCTACAGCAGAAATACATCCGATAACTCCCTGTATACGGAATTCTCCTTGGTTTGTTTGGTTGTATTGATATTCTATTGCTGACAGGACAGCCGGGTCATCAATAGTTTCTTTGTACCAGTTAATAATGGCATCAGTTCCTTCTAAAACAACTGATTCAGGAATTTGCTCAATGATGGATAATGTTTGTTGGTAATCATCTAATCCCGGCAATTCTTCTTCAATCCACTCTTCCACGTAATTTTCTTCTGCTTGCGCTTGGGCAATTCCTGCACCACCCAAAGTGGATAGAACTAATACAAAGGATAAGAGGAACGATAAATAACTTTTTGTTTTGTTCATTGGAATCACCTCCCTTTATTTGGTTAAAAAGTAATTCTATATATTTAATATCAGAATTTATCAATTTTTTTCAACATTTTTAATTAATATTTTCAAAATTTTTCTAATTGATATAATAAATTGAAGAAAGGAAGAGTGGGATGAAAAAAACAATTAAACAAAAATATAAAGATATTTTGTTGGTCATTTTCTTTCTTGTTTGGTTGTTTAACGTGTTTGTTGAGAATGAACGGGTTACTGTTACGGCTAATGTCATTGCAATAGTTTTGATTTCATTTGTAAGTTTTATAAAGTATTACACTAAAGAAAATTAAGAAGATTATTGGTGTTTTCTGAATAGAAAAATTTTACTGTCAGACCATTACAGAGGATGTCCCAAAAGTGTTCGCATAGCGTTCGCTTTTGGGACAATTTTTTGGGCAAAAAAGAAGAAAACCGTTCCTTCTTTGGTATAATAGAGTCACCACAACCCTACCAAGAAAGGACGGTTTTCTTATGTACATTTATTAACCGAGATCAACTCATTTTGCCAATGGATCTTGAAATTCTCATTCCCAAACATCATCTTTGCCGAATCGTGGATCTAGCCGTGGAAAAAATGGATCCAGCTCTGCTCGCTTCCCTCTATCCTGGCGGAGGTCACCCAGCCTATCATCCGAAAATGATATTGAAAGTCATCCTGTATGCCTACGCCAATCGGATCTATTCCTCTCGCCAAATCGCCAAGCAATTGAAAGAAAACATTTATTTTATGTGGCTATCCGGCCATCAAACACCGGATTTCCGCACCATCAACCGATTTCGGTCGGAACGGATGAAGGATATCATTTACGAAACGTTTTTCTCCATTGTCGATCCTCTGCGTCAAGAAAGGTTGGTCAAACTAGAGGATTATTTTCTGGATGGAACGAAAATCGAGACCAACGCCAACAAATACACGTTCGTTTGGCGCAAATCAACGGAAAAGTACGATCAGAAGTTGGAGGAGAAATTCCGGAAAATCGTAGCCTCGATCGAACAGGTGGTAAAAGAGGATGAAGAGTCGGAACAAGAAGGAGATTTTCAAGAAAAGCTGGAAGCTTCACCGATCACGTCTGAAAAGATCGAAGCCGTGATCGAACAAGTGGAAGAACATCTAAAGAAAGAGCCGAAGAATCGCACGTTAAAGAAAGCAAAACAGCAATTGGAACAAGACATTAGACATTCTCCCCCGTAAGAAAAAATATGAAGAATACAAAAAAGTGTTAGGCGAACGAAACAGTTTTTCGAAAACGGACCCCGATGCGACGTTTATGCGGATGAAAGACGACCATATGAAAAACGGCCAGCTCAAACCGGGATATAATGTGCAGATAGGGACAGGGAACCAATTCATCACTGGATTTAGCGTGCATCAACGGGCGGGGGATGCCGGATGCTTCATTCCGCATTTGGAGCAATTGGCCGCCCATGGGCGTCCCATGCCTAAACGAGCGATTGCGGATTCCGCCTGTGGGAGTGAGGAGAACTACACGTACTGCGAGAAAAAGCAGATCGTCGTACTGATCAAGTACAACACATTGGACCGGGAACAAACGAAAGTGTGGGCGAAAGAGATCGGCCGAATCGAGAACATGACGTACGATGAGGAATTGGATGAGTGGATTTGCGCTAAAGGGGAACGGCTGGTGTTTGTGTATAAACGGAAGGAAACGATCGGCAACGGGTACGTCATCGTCAAACGGACGTATCGTTGTACAGCATGTGCCGGATGCCCGTTTCAAGCAGCATGTGCCAAAGGCAAAGACACGAAAACCATCCGCGTTTCCTTGAAAAATCAACAACAACGGCAAGAAATCCGGAAACGGCTGTCCACGGAAGAAGGGGCGATGACATATCGAAGACGGCAAATCGAAAACGAGCCGGTGTTTGGGCAAATCAAGCATAACCAGCAATTCCAGCGCTTTTTGTTAAGAGGACTCCCAAAAATTACCGTAGAATGGGGGCTTATTTGTGCTGCCCACAATTTGAAAAAGTGGGCGGTCACGACCGATCCAACAAGGAAAAAACAGGATAAAATTCGGAGATAAGGAGAAATTCCTGCTTCGAAAAAGGAATAAATAACCAAATGGTAAGAAAAAGAAACAGAGGCTGTCCTCAAAAGGTCGTTTTACCGACCTTTTGGGACAGCCTCTATTTTTTATAAACTCGTCTTCTTGTCCAATGAATGGATAATATTTTCCTTTGGTGGCTCATATTGTTATGGTAAAGAAGATGCGGGGGATGACGGATGAAAGAATATGTCGCGTTTTTGTTGCAAATGATCATTTGGAGCAGTTTTTCACTGATTGAATGGCTGTCAGGACGCGATCGCCTGTTTTTCAAAGGAATGATGCTTTGTGTGTTTTTATATATTGCGTTTTTATTGGCCCGGAAAATCGGCTTGCGCACCTGGAAAGCGCTGTGGACAACGACGCTGACAGCGGCGATGTACTTTATTTGCCAGCATTTCGTGTGGGAGGCGCTATAGTAGGGGAATAAACGTGATAGCGGAACCGCTATCGCTTGTAGTAATACATAATTCTGCCGCTAAATAAGTGAAGTTCCCCTTCTAATTTTTTGGCGAGAAACTTGCAAAATTCATTTGCTTTCCCTTTATCTCCATGTGTTGCTTCATCTGGCAATGTGATTTGCACAAATGATTCACCAGTTTCATGCGATCCGACGCCGACGATGATCGTCCGGTAACGGTGCCCGTCTCCTTTTAAATAAAACCATTTTCCTTTTCCCTCATCGCTTTCTATCAGTTGGTAAGGGAATGCAGCTTGTTGATATCCCCAGCCAAGTTGTTCCCCCGTTTTTTTCATGAGCTCTTGGTAATATTGAAACAATTGTTTTACTTCTTTCAATGTAACCGTTTTCTTTTCCGATGGCGAAACAAGCTTGATGTATGCGTGCGCCGCCAATATCATCACCTCTATCGTTAACATCTTGATATTTATTGTAACACGTTTGTGCAACAGAGGCTATTGATTTTTTCACATCGATCAGAGCTGGATGCGGATTTAGAAAAACCGTTGGCCGAGTATTATCTCCGTTTTATAGTGGAATAAATGTTAAATATGACATACAAATTAAGTGTTGACACCATAAATGTGATATATTATTATTAAATTAGCTGATAAATATATCATCATAAAGGAGTTTTGGGGATGGGCACAATTGTTTGTCAAACATGCGATGCGACAATTGCGCATTTTGAAGATGAAAAAGTGACAACGCTTTACGGAAAATGTTCTAAATGTGATTGCAGCGACACAAAAGAAGATGAACAATAGAGAAACGGTCAAGCGATGGGGGAAGGGGTTTACCGGCGAGCATGTGAAAGGGGCGCATGCTCGCCCATTTTTTTATGAAAAAAAGCGTAAGCTGACTTGCTTACGCTTTTTTAGCGAATTGGTTTATGCTCTTTGATGACACGCAATGTTTGCAATGTATCATCTTCCGGCCCTTGCACAGGCAGGCCGACTTCTAAATTCTTTTTAATATAATTCAAGTTTTCTTGCGTAATAATTTCCCCAGGAATAAAAATTGGAATTCCCGGAGGATAAACCATAATAAATTCGGCGATAATCCGTCCTACCGATTTCTCAAATGGGACAACTTCCGTTTCCGCATAAAAGGCGTCGCGCGGTGTTAACGCGAGAGCAGGGATGTCCGGCAACAGCACTTTTGGCTTTGCCCCCCTTGCAGCTTGATGACGAAATTGTTCAGATAAATGGCGAAGCGCGTGGACAAGCGCATCTGTTTCCCGCTCCGTATCCCCAGGTGTGATAATGCATAAAATGTTGTATAAATCGGACAATTCAACTTCGATATTATACATTTCCCGCAGCCATTTTTCAACGTCGTATCCTGTCAATCCAAGTTCTTTGACAGAGATGATCAGTTTAGTTGGATCGTAATGATAGGTGGCTTCTGTTCCTAAAATTTCTTTTCCTACACAATAAAGATAAGGGATTTCATTGATTTGCCGCCGTGCTTTTTCGGCGAGTTGAATCGCTTTTTCAATGAGCTCCCGGCCTTGCGTAGCGAGCCGTTTGCGCGCCACATCCAAGGAAGCCAACAGCAAATAAGAAGTAGATGTGGTCATTAACATGCTTAAAATCGCTTGTACGTGCTTTGCCGATACGAGCCCTTCACGCACGTTTAAAATAGAGCTTTGCGTCAAAGATCCCCCAAGTTTATGGACGCTCGTTGCCGACATATCCGCTCCGGCTTGCATGGCGGAAAGCGGCAGATCTTCATGGAAATGAATGTGGGCTCCGTGCGCTTCGTCAACGAGAACAGGAACATGATAGGAGTGGGAGATTTCGACGATTTTCTTTAAATCACCGGCGATGCCAAAATAAGTCGGATTAATCACGAGAACTCCTTTTGCGTCAGGATGTTGCTTCAACGCTTTTTCCACTGATTCAGGCGTAATCCCGTGTGAAATCCCAAGTTCTTTATCGATTTCCGGATGAATGAAAATTGGTGTTGCGCCAGAAAAAACAATGGCAGACATAACTGATTTATGGACATTGCGCGGCACGATAATTTTGTCGCCAGGACCAGCCACCGACATCACCATCGCCATAATGGCACCGCTTGTCCCTTGGACGGAGAAAAATGTATAATCGGCCCCAAACGCTTCTGCGGCCAGTTCCTGGGCGCGTTTGATAATCCCCTTTGGGTGATGGAGATCATCGAGAGGGCCGATATTAATCAAATCAATCGATAAGGCATTTTCACCGATAAAATCACGAAATTCAGGGTCCATCCCTGCTCCTTTTTTATGACCAGGAATATGGAATTGGATCGGATGTTTCTTCATATGTTCCAACAGTCCAGTAAATAATGGTGTTTCGAACTGTGACAACGTTTTTTCACACCTCTTTTTGCATAAAAATAAAACAAATGCAATTATAGCATTTATTTTTTTATTTGCAAAGCATCATCGATCATCCGTGAATAGCAAATTTTTTACTATACATAGATTGAAAATAAAAGAGGAAAATCGGCATGTCAACAAGAAACATAATAAATGAAGAAAAGGAGGGATGAAAATGATTTGGCAAACAAGGGTAACGGAACTGCTCGGCATTACATATCCGATTATTCAAGGAGGGCTTGCATACTTAGCATACGCTGATTTAGCGGCGGCTGTTTCTAACGCCGGAGGATTGGGGCAAATTACCGCCATGTCTTTAGAAACTCCTGAGCAATTGCGCGAAGAAATTCGGAAAGTAAAAGAAAAAACGGATCGGCCATTCGGGGTTAATTTTGCCATCGGACAGCATGGCCGCCCTTTTCAACATATGCTGGAAGCGGCGTTGGCAGAAGAGGTGCCGGTTGTCTCTGTCACAGGCGGAAATCCTGCTCCGTTTTTTGAACAATTAAAAGGTGTCAACGTGAAAAAGCTCGTGCTTGTCGCCGCTGTTCGCCAAGCCGTAAAAGCGGAAGAACTTGGCGCGGATGCCGTCATGGTCGTCGGACAAGAAGGGGGCGGCCATTTAGGAAAATATGATACCGGTACGTTTGTTCTTATTCCAAAAGTGGTGGACTCCGTTTCTATTCCTGTGATTGCTTCCGGAGGAATTGGCGATGGGCGCGGGTTGATGGCGGCGCTAGCGCTTGGGGCGGAAGGAATTGAAATGGGAACGCGATTTATTGCCACAAAAGAGTGCGTCCACGCCCATCCGATTTATAAAGAGATGCTTGTGAACGGTTCAGAACATGATACCGTCGTGATTAAACGAAGTTTAGGGGCGCCTGGCCGCGCCATTGCCAATGAATGGACGGAAAAAATTTTAGAGATAGAAAAGCAGGGGGGAACGTATGAACAACTAAAAGAATATATCAGCGGAGAAGCGAACCGCCGCTTTATTTATGAAGGAAGAACAAATGAAGGATTTGCATGGGCGGGGCAAGTAATGGGATTGATTAAAGACGTGCCAACGGTGGCGGAATTGTTTTCCCGAATCATTAGCGAAGCGGAACAAATCCGGGAAAGATGGGCAAACTAACAGCGGAGGTGTCAGCGGTGAATTATTCGTATCCGTTTTCTTACGACTGGTCGACGCAAGAAATTATTGATGTCATTAAATTTTTTGAAGCGATTGAAACGGTTTATGAAAAAGGAATGGAACGCGAAAAGCTGATGAATATTTACCGCCGCTTTAAAGAAATTGTTCCGAGCAAAAGCGAGGAAAAAAGATTGTGTGATGAGTTTGAGCAAGCAAGCGGATATTCCCCGTATCGGGCGATGAAAAAAGCAAAAGAGGCAGAAAATGGCGACTGGATTAAAATGGGATAAATGTCGCTTGTGCAGGAAAGAAAGTAGACGTGCAAATTGGTTGCATCCCACCCTTTTCCAACATAATATAATATAAAACAAAATAGATTAGAAAATTCGGGTGTTTGTGTTGGCGGCTTTTCGGGGATTATATGGAAAGGGGTGCCTGCGCTCATGAAAAAGACGATGAATGCGGTGAAGCGTGCGGAGGGGAATAAGCGGATAGCGGTATTGCGCCTTGAATTAGATTATGAATTAGCGACTCTTTATGAGGCGATGATGGAAAATAATGAGGAAAAGAAAAACGAATGTAAACAGAGACTTGAAAAGCTGCGTCAAGAGTTAATGCGCCTTCAAGCATAACAGGGCATTATGCGAACCAGATCCAACGGTTCGTTTTTTTCTTGAACAGTTCCTTTTTTCTTTACGAACGATTTCAATTATTCTATGCTATACATATGCTGCAAAGTCAGGAGGATGAATATATGCAGGAACAATGGAAAGAAATAGATGAGCATGCCCAGCATTGGATCAAAGAAGCGGGAACAAAAATTCGCGCCGCACTGGCGGAAAAGATAACGATCGAAACGAAAGCGCACCGAAATGATTTAGTGACGAACGTGGACCGCGACATAGAGCGGTTTTTTATTGAGAAAATAAGAAACACGTTTCCCGGCCATCACGTGCTCGGCGAAGAAGGATTTGGCGATGCAGTCAAAACACTTCAAGGTGTCGTCTGGATTATTGACCCGATTGACGGCACGATGAATTTTGTTCATCAAAAACGGAACTTCGCCATTTCGCTTGGCGTTTTTGAAAATGGCGTGGGAATTCTCGGATATATATACGATGTCATGAATGACGAGCTATACGCGGCGCGAAAAGGCGCGGGCGCTTTTCTGAATGGTAAGCCGCTGCCCCGCTTGGAACCGGTATCTGTTGCAGAAGCGGTTATTTCCTTAAATGCGACATGGGTAACAGAAAATAAACGGATTGATCCAAAAGTGCTAGCTCCGCTTGTAAAAGATGCGAGAGGGACGCGTTCATACGGCTCGGCTGCTTTGGAAATGGCATATGTTGCAGCGGGGCGCCTGGATGCGTATATTACGATGAGGCTGTCGCCATGGGATTTCGCCGGTGGACTTGTGCTTGTTCAAGAAGCTGGCGGCATTGTGACGAACTTATACGGCGAGCCGCTTGACTTGCTCAAGAAAAACTCGGTATTTGTTTCCAAGCCGGGATTGCATGAAGAAATTTTGCAAAAATATATACAACGTTAAAAACGGGACAATGGTGAGGTGTCCCGTTTTTACAGCATTCCTTTTTCACGCATTCGTTTTTTCCGGGCAAAGCCGATTCCGCAAATGACGAACAAAGCGACGATGGAAACAATAATGCCGGCCATGCTTTGTTCCGCAATAAAAATGCCGATGGCCATGATGGCGATTACCGCAAATATAGCTAGTAAAAATGATACCGGTTGAAACTGCTTCATCCCAATCCCCTCTTTCTATTGTTTAGCAGTTTTTCTTTAGTCTACACGAAAACATGCCGCTTTTCTATCCTCTTTTATGATATAATAAACGAGCAGTTTAACACATTAGGAGTGACCGACATTGACAAGAAGAGAAGATCTTCGCAATATTGCGATTATCGCTCATGTTGATCATGGCAAAACGACATTAGTTGACCAGTTGTTGCGCCAATCAGGAACGTTTCGCGCCAATGAACATGTGGAAGAACGAGCATTGGACCGAAACGATTTGGAAAGAGAACGCGGGATTACCATTTTAGCGAAGAATACAGCGATTCGTTATAAAGGAACGCGGATTAATATTTTAGATACGCCAGGACATGCTGACTTCGGCGGGGAAGTGGAGCGGATTATGCGGCTTGTTGACGGCGTTTTGCTTGTCGTTGATGCGTATGAAGGCTGCATGCCGCAGACGCGCTTTGTGCTGAAAAAGGCGCTTGAACAGCAGCTTACCCCGATTGTCGTTGTCAATAAAATTGACCGGGAGTTTGCGCGGCCGGAGGAAGTGGTCGATGAAGTCATCGATTTATTTATCGAATTGGGCGCAACGGAAGAACAGCTTGAGTTTCCGGTCGTATACACATCGGCGTTGCATGGAACAGCAAGTTTAGATCCCCACAAACAAGAAGCAGATATGACGGCATTGTTCGAAACAATTATCACGCATATTCCCGCGCCGGTCGACAACCGGGAGGAACCGTTGCAATTTCAAGTGGCGCTGCTTGATTATAACGACTATCTCGGACGGATTGGGATCGGACGCGTCTTCCGCGGCACGATGAAAGTCGGGCAACAAGTGGCGCTTATGAAACTAGACGGTTCTGTCAAAACGTTTCGTGTGACAAAATTATTTGGGTTTATCGGCTTAAAGCGGATCGAAATCACCGAAGCGGGGGCGGGAGACATTGTTGCGGTAGCGGGAATGGAAGATATTAACGTTGGAGAAACGGTATGTCCGCTTGATCATCAAGAAGCGTTGCCGCCGCTCCGCATCGATGAGCCAACGTTGAAAATGACGTTTTTAGTCAATAACAGCCCGTTCGCCGGCCGCGAAGGAAAATATGTGACGGCAAGAAAGCTGGAAGAACGCTTGCGCACACAATTGGAGACGGACGTCAGCTTGCGCGTCGAAAATACCGATTCTCCCGATGCTTGGATCGTTTCCGGACGGGGAGAGCTTCATTTGTCGATCTTAATTGAAAACATGCGGCGCGAAGGGTACGAGCTGCAAGTGTCCAAGCCGGAAGTCATTATGAAAGAAATCGATGGCGTGCGTTGTGAGCCAGTGGAACGAGTAATCATCGACATTCCTGAGGAATATACAGGAGCGATTATGGAATCGATCGGCATGCGCAAAGGCGAGTTAGTGGATATGATCCATAACGAAAACGGGCAAGTCCGCCTTGTCTTTATGGTGCCTTCGCGCGGTTTAATCGGATACCGGACAGAGTTTATGTCATTAACGCGCGGATATGGAATTTTAAACCATTCATTTGATCATTACGCGCCGGCGCAAAGCGGGCAAATAGGCGGCCGCCGCCAAGGAGTATTGATTTCCATGGAAACGGGGAAAGCGACTGCGTATGGCATTATGCAGCTTGAAGACCGCGGCACTATTTTTGTCGAGCCTGGAACTGAAGTGTACGAAGGGATGATTGTCGGCGAGCACAATCGCGAAAATGATTTAGTCGTCAATATTTGCAGAGAAAAGCATATGACGAACATCCGCTCTTCGACAAAAGAGCAAACCGTTACGATGAAAAAGCCGCGCTTGTTGACGCTCGAAGAAGCGCTGGAATATTTAAATGATGATGAGTACTGTGAAGTAACGCCAAAATCGATTCGCCTGCGCAAAAAAATATTGAATAAAAGCGAGAGAGAAAAAATGGAAAAGAAAAAGAAAGCCGCCAAGCAGGCGAAATAAGGGGGAGAGATGGTGAACGTTATTGATCGCCTTACCTTTTTTGCTTCGCTATACAAAGTGCATGAAAATCCTGAACGGGGAATGTGGCTTCTTTACATTACTGTATTCGTTTTATCCGCTATTGTTTATCGCCTTGGCTTTGCGAGAAAACTGCCGCTGTTGAAAAACGTTATTATCTATGTCTTGCTCGCGTTAGGCTGCACAATTTTAACGTTTTTTGCGGTATTTTTGCCTGTCGCGGAAGGGTTGGTGGTGGCGGCTCTCGTTTTAATTATTTATAAGCTTCGCTTATATCAATCGAAAAAACATGAGTAAGGCGGTGGGACGATGAAGTCGCTGCAAGGCGCCCTTTATAATTGGCTAACGATTTATGTTGTGGCGCGGGCGCGTCCGGATGATGCCGCGGCCCAAGAAACTGCCGCCTTTTTTAAGGAAATATTAAAGCGCGATTTCCATGTCACAAATATAAAAGTAAAAAAAGAAGCAAAGTATATCGTCGAGTACAAGAAAGACGGCGAGGAAGAATCAGCGTGTTTTCCAGCGGAACTTATTGAGGCAATGCTGAAGCAAATCGAAGAAGCGCCTGAAAAATACGACAATTATCCTTTGTAAGAAAAGCGCCGGGCAAAGATCATTTCCCGGCGTTTTTACCATTCATCGTTTGTCAGGTTCGAACGATATATGCGAAATTTTCCGGTCGCTAGGCGGGCCTTCGTTTTTTCAGCGATCCGTTGATAGCATTCCTCACACATGTATGTGTGAATCGGACGGTTGCGCAATCGTTTGGCAAGCAATGATTCATCATCGATCGTGTCAATTCGGTCGCAAAGAACACATTGGACTCTCATCGTACACCTCGTTGCTTTATTTCAATTTCATTTTTATTATATCATGAATCTAAAACATTGTTACTTTTCCGTTTTTAAGCAAAAAAGGTATGATAACTGCAAAGCATTTTTTAAGGAGGGGAAGGCAATGCCGAATAGAGTGGAGCCTGCATTGACGGAACCGTTGTTCCAAGCCTTGCAAAAAGAACGGTTTGTGACGATCGCGACGATCGACCATGAGACGGGTGGCCCGAATGTTAGCGCAATTTCATGGATTTATGCCCCCAGCGAAGAGCACATTTATTTTGCCGTTGACAACCGCTCCCGCATTGCGCAAAATATTCGCAACAATCCGTCTGTTGTTGTGAACATCATTGCCAACGAGTCAGTCTATTCGATTAGCGGGAAAGCACATATTAAGGCGGAGAAAATCGAAGGCATTCCGCTTAAATTGGCATTAGTCGATGTTGCCATTAACGAAGTGCGCGACGTCATGTTTTACGGTTCAAAAATCATACAAGAACCAAAATATGAAAAGATGTACGATGCGCAAGCGGCGGCGAAACTGGACAATCAAGTAATGGCCGCTCTTCGCAATGCATAATAAGGAGCCTTCGGCCAGGCTCCTTATTTATTTAAATGTTCGTTGGACTGTTTTTCTTGGCGGTTATGCAGCTGTTTTTCTTCACGCTTATTTAATTGTGAATCATTTTGTTTGGTTGGTTCCGGCGGAGTTGTTTCAAACAAATCACTCGGAACTTCCGGCATGACGCGTCCGACGATATCTGCGATTTCGTTCATAAATGCTTGAACAGGCCGCCCGTTGTCGACCTGGTTGACGATATTTTTTAACCGGGTGTATAAATCGGGGTCGGCAATGATGATCGAATTCGCCCCATACGGATCTTTTTGCAATGCTTCGGCAACCGAATATTTAATCGTGCCGACACGAGAAGCGTCGATATTGGCATCAATATCAATGCCAACGATCGCGTATTTTCCGACAACAAGAACGGCAGCGTCGTTGACGTTCGGTACGCGCTTGGCTAAACTTGCCAGACGGTGGGCGATTTCTCGTGCTGATTTGTCGGCTGTTTTTTCATCGGCCGTATTTTTGACACGGACAAGCGGGCGGTCCGCATCGCGGGCGCCTTCGTTATTTCCTATATTGCATCCGCTTAATAAACCAATACATATCGTTATAAGCAAATATCGGCTCCAGTTCATCCTTATGACACCTCTATTTTTATTTTTTTATTTTATTTTGCAATCCTTCTTCTATCTTTATACATTTCCTCATATCTTATATAACAACGATCCCGTCCAAATATAAGCAAAAAAAGGAAAAAATGAAAATGGGGGGCTTGGGAATTTGGGGAAAAAAATATATGTGTTGGATACGAATGTGTTATTGCAAGATCCGTATTCCATCTTCTCATTTGAAGACAATGAAGTGGTCATTCCAGCTGTAGTGTTGGAAGAAGTTGATTCGAAAAAGCGATATATGGACGAAGTGGGGAGAAACGCGCGTCAAGTCTCCAAGCTGATCGACCGTCTTCGCGAAAGCGGAAAGCTGCATGAAAAAATTCCGCTGGAAAACGGCGGGGTGTTGCGCATTGAATTAAATCATCGCTCTTTTCACCAGCTCCAAGAAATTTTTGTGGAAAAAACGAACGATAATCGCATTTTGGCGGTTGCCAAAAATTTATCGCTTGAAGAACAAGCGAAGGAAAACGGACGTTCTGTTATTTTAGTAAGCAAAGATGCTCTTGTTCGCGTGAAGGCCGACGCGATCGGACTGCAAGCAGAGGACTTTTTAAGCGACCGCGTCGTTGAGGTTAACCATATTTATACCGGCTTTCTTGAATTGTACATAGGGACGGAACATTTGCAGCGGTTTTATGAAAAAGGAGAGCTTGTTTTAGCGGACATTGCCAATCATCCGTTTTACCCCAATCAATTTATTATCATGAAAGACGCTTTTGGAAGCTCGGCTTCTGCGCTTGGCATTGTGAATCATAGCGGAAAAAAAGTGGAGAAACTTTTGTTTCACTATGAACATATATGGGGGATTCGCCCGCGCAATGTGCAACAGACGATGGCGTTTGAACTGCTTATGCGTGAGGACATTCCGCTTGTGACTTTGATCGGCAAAGCAGGAACGGGGAAAACGCTTCTTGCACTTGCTGCAGGGCTGATGCAGACAGAGGATTTACGCACATATAAAAAGCTGCTTGTTGCGAGGCCGATCGTTCCGATGGGAAAAGACATCGGTTTTTTGCCTGGAGAAAAAGAAGAAAAATTGCGCCCGTGGATGCAACCTATTTTTGATAATTTAGAATATTTATTTAACACAAAAAAAGCAGGGGAGCTGGACGCGATTTTAGCAGGAATGAGCTCGATTGAAGTCGAAGCGCTCACATATATACGCGGCCGCAGCCTGCCGGAACAGTTTATCATTATTGATGAGGCACAAAATTTAACGAAACATGAAGTGAAAACGATTTTAACGCGCGTTGGCGAAAAAAGCAAAATCATTTTAATGGGAGATCCGGAACAGATCGACCATCCGTATTTGGACGAGTACAATAATGGATTAACGTATGTCGTTGAAAAGTTTAAAGACCAAAAAATCGCCGGGCACGTCCGTCTTGTCAAAGGCGAGCGCTCGACATTGGCGCAGCTTGCCGCGGATTTATTGTAAAACAAGCCGGATGTCCTGTCTTAGGACATCCCAACTTTAACGGACGACAAAACGGCGCACATGAGTGATCGGGGCTTCGCGGTTGGAACCGTCGCCAAAATAAAAATGAACGGGTCCGTCTTCTCTTAGCGGCTTTCCATCTTTGGAAAATCCGAGAATCGCTTCATAAGCTTGCGCAAGTGGAATCGTTACTTCGTTATGCTCGGTGACGATAGCCAGTTCTTTTGCCTCCGGGAGCGGCTCAGCGTTTTGCAAAAACGGAGCAAGCGGCATCGCGAATGTCCCTGTAATAATTTTTTCTTTCAGAAAACGTTTTTCTGTTTTCAATGTTGGCGGAAAAACGGCCCCTTCCTGAATTTCCCGGTCCCAAAAAGCGGACAGTTTTCTAATTTCCTCCTCTTCTTCCTGTTTCCCGTTTGGAAGCGGATCATGGGATGACTTCGCAAAGTATGTGTTCAAATCAATTTTGCGGTCATCAAAAATCCATACTCCTGGATCCAATGTAATTGTAAATTTTACATTCCCTGTTATAAGAATAATATCGCTCATTTTCCATCCTCTCCTCTACAGCAGCTGCTGTTTTTAGTATAATGGTTAATAGACAGTTTGTCATGTGCCAGATGGATGCGATTCTGTTTCAGCCGGGCGCCGACAAATCGCGTTAAACCAGCACGGCTTATAGTGTTGACAAGTGTTTCAACTTGCAAAATTGCGCATTTCACGTTAAGATTTAAAGAAGGATTAGGGGAGAACGGAGGGATGGATGTGACAGGCGATGCCATTAACTATCGCGAAAAAGCGTACGCGCTGCTGCAAGCGGATGCGGATAAGATCATCAAGCTCATTCGCGTGCAATTGGATAATTTGACAATGCCGCAATGTCCTCTTTACGAAGAAGTGCTGGATACGCAAATGTTTGGTTTGTCACGGGAAATCGATTTTGCGGTGCGCCTTGGGCTTGTGGACGAGAAGAAGGGCAAGGCGCTGCTTGACCGATTAGAGCGGGAGCTTTCGGCACTCCACGAAGCGGTGACAAAAAAGCGCGTACGATAAAAATAAAATGCTAACTCAAACGGTTGAAAGCTGCAATCGTTTGAGTTTTTCTGTTTTTAAGAAGGAAAACAACATTCTGCTACGAATTGTTTTAATGATTTAACACCAACATTAGCAATAAGGAAGAGGAATGATGGATAGGGAATTAATGAAGAAGATTATGAAATGTTACGATTATCCGCTTATTATTGCGGTTGTTATGCTTTCGCTATTTGGATTGGTTATGGTATATAGCTCAAGCATGATTTCCGCCGTCATCCGTTTTGAAGTGCCAAGCGACTATTTTTATCAGCGGCAAAAGCTATGGCTGATAGTTTCCTTTATTTGTTTTTTCATTACGCTGATTGTTCCGTATAAAATATGGGCGCAAGAAAAATTGGTCAAAACGATTTTTTTCGTATTGCCATTAATGTTAATAGCGGTCGCTTTTCTTGGACATACTGCAAACAATGCGACAAGCTGGTTTCGCATGGGTGCATGGAGCGTGCAGCCAGCGGAGCTTGCAAAGCTTGGATTAATCGTTTACTTAGCGGCGGCGTTTGCCAATAAACAAAAGAGATTGGCACAACCTGTCAAAAGTAATTTATTTCCAATTTATTACACGCTGTTTCTTTGTTTTTTAATTGCTATTCAGCCAGATTTTGGAACAGCAATGATTGTATTGGCAATTGCGGTTTGTTTGATTTTGTCATCAGGGCTGCGGCTTCGTTTATTGTTTAAACAGTTTCTATTTTTTCTGCTTGTTTTTGCTTTTGCATCCCCAATTATTCTTCCTCTTTTTGGAGATGCTATTTTTTCGAAAGAGCGGATGTCACGGATTTATAGCTTTTTGGATCCGTTTAAATACGCGAATGACGAAGGTTTTCAGCTCGTTAATTCCTATTTGGCCATTGGATTGGGAGGAATAAAAGGATTAGGGCTGGGAAAAAGCATTCAAAAATACGGCTATTTGCCTGAGTCGCACACCGATTTTATTATGTCGATTATTGCGGAAGAGCTCGGGCTTTTTGGGGTGATATTTACATTAGGCCTTTTGGCTTTTATCGTGTTGCGAGGGTTATGGATTGCGCGAAAATGCAATGACGCGTTTGGCAGCCTTCTGGCGATCGGCATTTCTGCCATGATTGGCATTCAAACATTTATTAACGTCGGCGGTGTTGTTGGGGTCATTCCAATTACCGGCGTTCCATTGCCGCTTGTTAGTTATGGCGGATCTTCGCTAATGATCTTTATGACTTCCCTCGGAGTGCTTGTCAATGTTTCGATGTTTACAAAATACGAAGCAAGTTACAAAAGAAAGATGAAAATCGTAGAAAAATTGCAAAAAAGGATCTGACTTTTTTACAAAAACTATTTACAAAAAAGAAAAACCGTTATAGTTTTATTAGAAAGGAGGAGAGGAAAAACGATGAAAACGCGTCGAATTAATAAAGTGCTTGTCGCAAACCGCGGAGAAATCGCGATTCGCGTTTTCCGTGCCTGCACGGAGCTTGACATTCGCACTGTAGCGATTTACTCAAAGGAAGACACTGGTTCTTACCATCGTTATAAAGCGGATGAAGCGTACTTAGTTGGTGAAGGAAAAAAACCGATTGAAGCATATCTAGACATTGAAGGGATTATTGAAATTGCTAAAACTCACGATGTTGATGCCATTCATCCGGGATACGGCTTCCTTTCGGAAAATATTCAATTTGCAAGACGGTGCAGGGAAGAAGGAATTATCTTCATCGGTCCGAACGAAGAGCATTTAGATATGTTTGGCGATAAAGTGAAGGCCCGGCACCAAGCAAAATTAGCGGGAATTCCGGTTATTCCGGGAAGTGACGGACCGGTACATAGTTTAGAAGAAGTTGTCCATTTTGCCGAAACATACGGCTACCCGATCATTATTAAAGCGGCCTTGGGGGGCGGCGGCCGCGGCATGCGCATCGTCCGCTCAAAATCGGAAGTGAAAGAAGCGTATGAGCGGGCAAAATCGGAAGCGAAAGCTGCGTTTGGCAGCGATGATGTGTATGTGGAAAAATTGATTGAAAGACCGAAGCATATCGAAGTGCAAATTTTGGGCGACTATGAAGGAAATATCGTTCACCTTTATGAACGGGACTGCTCTGTGCAGCGCCGCCATCAAAAAGTAGTGGAGGTGGCGCCGAGCGTCTCGTTATCCGATGAGCTGCGGCAAAGAATATGTGAAGCTGCCGTCAAACTCATGAAAAATGTTGGGTATGTGAACGCGGGAACCGTCGAGTTTCTCGTATCCGGCGACGATTTTTATTTCATCGAAGTCAACCCGCGCATCCAAGTCGAGCATACGATTACGGAAATGATCACTGGGATTGATATCGTCCAGTCGCAAATTTTGATCGCCGACGGCTATTCGCTCCATAGCAAAGAAGTCGGCATTCCAAAACAAGAAGACATCCGCATTAACGGATACGCGATTCAGTCGCGCGTGACAACGGAAGATCCGTTAAACAACTTTATGCCAGATACAGGGAAGATTATGGCATACCGTTCCGGCGGCGGATTTGGCGTGCGCCTCGATGCAGGTAACGGATTCCAAGGAGCGGTCATTACGCCGTACTACGATTCATTGCTTGTGAAATTGTCAACGTGGGCGCTCACGTTTGAACAAGCTGCACGAAAAATGTTACGAAATTTGCGGGAGTTCCGAATCCGCGGAATTAAAACAAATATCCCATTTTTGGAAAATGTCGTGCAACATCCGAAGTTTTTATCAGGGGAGTACGATACATCGTTTATTGATACGACGCCGGAGCTGTTTGTGTTTCCACGCCGAAAAGACCGCGGCACAAAAATGTTGACATATATCGGCACCGTTACAGTAAACGGTTTCCCTGGCATCGGCAAAAAGAAAAAGCCGGTTTTTGATAAGCCGCGCATTCCGAAAGTGGACCATAGAGAGCCGATTCCAAACGGGACGAAGCAAATCCTTGATGAAAAAGGGGCAGAAGGGCTTGTTAAATGGATTAAGGAACAAAATCGCGTATTATTGACGGATACGACGTTCCGTGACGCGCATCAGTCATTGCTTGCGACGCGTGTGCGCACGATTGATTTGGTTCGTATTGCTGAACCGACAGCACGTTTATTGCCGAATTTATTTTCCATGGAAATGTGGGGAGGAGCGACGTTTGACGTTGCATACCGCTTTTTAAAAGAAGATCCGTGGGACCGCTTGTTGAAATTGCGGGAGAAAATTCCAAATATTTTATTCCAAATGCTATTGCGTTCTGCCAACGCAGTTGGATATAAAAACTATCCGGACAATGTGATTCGCGAGTTTGTCGAAAAATCGGCGCAGGCAGGAATCGATGTGTTCCGCATTTTTGACAGCCTAAACTGGGTTAAAGGGATGACGGTGGCCATTGACGCCGTTCGGCAAACCGGAAAAATCGCGGAAGCAGCCGTTTGCTATACTGGCGATATTTTGGATCCGGGCCGTCCGAAATATAATCTTGATTACTATAAAACGATCGCCAAAGAGCTGGAACAAGCGGGAGCGCACATTTTGGCGATTAAAGATATGGCTGGCCTGCTGAAGCCAGAGGCTGCATATGTGCTTATTTCTGCATTGAAAGAAACGGTGGATATTCCTATCCATCTTCATACGCACGATACGAGTGGAAATGGCATTTATATGTATGCGAAGGCGATTGAAGCCGGGGTCGATATCGTCGATGTCGCTGTCAGCTCAATGGCAGGTTTGACTTCGCAGCCGAGCGCCAATACGCTTTACTATGCGCTGGAAGGAACGAAGCGCGCGCCGGAAATCAATATACAAGGGCTTGAGCAGCTTTCCCGTTATTGGGAGGATGTGCGGAAATTTTACCAAGAGTTTGAAAGCGGCATGAATTCTCCGCATACGGAAGTGTATATGCATGAAATGCCTGGAGGGCAATATAGCAACTTGCAGCAGCAAGCGAAAGCGGTCGGGCTTGGCGACCGTTGGGATGAAGTGAAAGAAATGTACCGCCGGGTAAACGATATGTTTGGCGATATCGTCAAAGTAACGCCATCATCGAAAGTCGTCGGCGATATGGCGCTTTACATGGTGCAAAATCATTTAACCGAGCAAGATATTTTCGAACGCGGCGAAACGCTCGATTTCCCGGATTCAGTCGTCGAGTTTTTTGAAGGATATTTAGGGCAGCCGCACGGCGGATTCCCGAAAGAGCTGCAGCGCATTATTTTAAAAGGCCGCGAGCCGATTACAGTTCGGCCGGGTGAACTGTTGGAGCCAGTCGATTTTCATAAATTAAGGGAGGAATTGTACCACACGTTAGATCGTGAAGTGACAGATTTTGATGTGATTGCCTACGCCCTTTATCCAAAAGTATTTTTAGAATATGCGGAAACGGTGAAAAAATATGGTGACATTTCTGTCCTCGATACACCGACGTTTTTATATGGAATGCGTCTTGGCGAAGAAATCGAAGTCGAAATTGAAAAAGGAAAGACGCTGATTGTCAAACTCGTTTCCATAGGACAGCCGCAGGCGGACGGCACGCGTGTCGTTTATTTCGAGTTGAACGGACAACCGCGCGAAGTGATTATCCGAGATGAAAGCATTAAATCAGCAGTCGTGGAACGCATAAAAGCGGACCGCACGAATCCGAATCATATTGCGGCAACGATGCCGGGAACGGTAGTGAAAGTGTTGGTGGAAAAAGGGGAAAGAGTGAATAAGGGCGACCATTTAATGATTACGGAAGCAATGAAAATGGAGACAACGGTACAGGCACCGTTTTCCGGAGTGATTAAAGACATTTATGTGAAAAACGGTGACGCCATTCAAACCGGGGATTTATTGATTGAGTTGACAAAATAAATGATGGCGCTGGGAATCCAGCGCCTATTTCATTGTTGCGGACAACTTCGGCAATTTCGATTGGGATGATTCGTTTTTTTGGTAATTGCTTCTGAAAGCAAGCATCGTCAAATAGCTTAACACACCAAATAAACAAGAAATAAATAGGGCGTGCGCAAGAGCGATATATAAGTTTAAATTAGTAAATACGATCATTGCCCCTGTCACGATTTGCAGCATAACGAGAATGAGAGAAATCATCCAGCTCCAGTAAATGGCCGCTTGCTGTCTATATTGCTTGGCCGCATGCACCGTCGCGGCAATCATCCATATGAGAAGCAGCGCGGCGGCAATCCGGTGTCCCATTTGCACCCATTCATGAAGCTGTACGGGGATGATTCGTGTTTTCGCACAGAGCGGCCAGCTTGGACAAGCTAAGCTTGCCTCCATATGGCGGACTAGCGCTCCCGTATAAACAACAATATAGCAATAGGAAATAATGCCGTAAATATGAAATTTCATTTTGGAGTCGATCACCAATGATTCGGCAGCGAATTTTTTATCGACTTCAAAAATTAGCAGCGTCAGCAAAAATACAGAAGCGAATGAAATAAGCGAAATTCCGAAATGCAAAGCGAGTACGAAATCAGATTGTCCCCATACGACAGCAGCGGCGCCAATCAAGCCTTGAAGAACAAGGAATATAAACGATACAGCCGCCAAAAACTTTGTTTCACGAATATGGCCGATGGCGCGCCATGCCCAAATCGACAATATGAGCACCATGATGCCAGCGACGCCGGATACGACGCGGTGGCTGAGCTCGATAACAAGCTCAGGCGTAATTTCCGACGGGATCAGCTGGCCGTTGCAAAGCGGCCATGACCGCCCGCATCCCATTCCAGAATCTGTTTTTGTCACTAACGCTCCACCAATCAACACGAATAACATTGCCAATGTCGTTAGTGTGGCAAACCACTTTAATGAACGTTGCAACATTTTCACCTTCCTGTATTAAAAAATATTGTTTTGTCAATAATTCCAATGTAAACTCTGTGCTGATATCATTAATATTACACGAAAGCGGTGACAAGAGCAATTTCGCCACTGTCCATTTTACATGCATGCCGCTAAAAAATAAACAGTGATGGAGGAGAACTGGTTTATGAAACTCACATTTCCATATTGAATAATGTTAAGAAGTTTGCTAGAAATATTAATGGGATAAAAAGCGCTTTCGTTTAGCGCTAGGAAACGGGTTGTTCCATCCCCATTCAAAAAATTGACACAAATTACTCAAAAAAAATTCACAATCCGTTAAAAAAGTGTGATTTAATATACATATAGAAAACAGGTTTTCATGACAAATAGTGACAAATAGAAGGTACAAATAGGAGATACTTTTCTTTTTAAATGTGTTACAATACGTTATGATGAATGATGAAAAATCGCTGCATGGTGTATCCCGCATTTTGCGATGCTATTGTTGGAAAAGCGTCGCTGGCGCACTTGCAGTAAGGAGGAACGAAATGATGGCAAATTTGAAAGCGGCGCAGGAAACGACGATTCCATTAGAAGAGCGCCCGCATGCAAATATAAAATCGGTTTGGAAGGAAATATCAGCGGTTATTAAAATCGGAATTGTCCATTCCAATTTAATTACGACATTTACTGGATTATGGCTCGCTTTACATTTTATGGGGGAAAAATTTTTGGAAAACCTCCATGTTGTCTTTTTTACTTTATTTGGCTCTGCGCTTATTATTGCTGGTTCATGCAGTGTTAACAACTATATCGACCGTGATATTGACCATTTAATGGAACGAACGAAAAACCGTCCGACTGTCACAGGGACGATAGAGCCGAAACGTGTGCTGTGGCTTGGGATCATTTTAATAACAGTAGGAACGTTGAGCTTGTTGATGACGACAGTTGCTGCGGCCATTTTCGGATTGATTGGTGTTGTGACATATGTGTTTTTATATACGATGTGGACAAAGCGAAATTATACGTTGAATACGGTTGTTGGAAGCATCGCTGGAGCGATACCTCCGGTGATAGGATGGGCGGCGGTTGATCCGCATTTTCATGTTGTCCCATTCATTCTGTTTTTATTAATGTTTTTATGGCAGCCTCCGCATTTTTTGGCGCTGGCGATGAAACGATGTGAGGAATATCGGGCAGCAGGGATTCCGATGCTGCCGGTCGTCCATGGTTTTGCGATGACGAAACGGCAAATGGTAATATGGGTCGCGTGCCTGTTGCCACTACCGTTTTATTTATTTTCATTAGGCACGCCGTTTTTAACGATTGCTACGTTGTTAAACGTAGGATGGCTCATATTGGGGCTATATGGATTTAAAATGAAGGATGACGTAAAATGGGCAAAATGGATGTTTGTGTACTCGCTGAACTATTTGACGATTTTATTCGTTGCAATGGTCATTGTGACGATTGACTAGCTTATTTGTCCAGTTCGTTTATAATTCTTTCTATCACACAGAAAGAATTTATATACTTTTTTATTATGAAAATTAAAGAGAAAGAGGGGTTTGATTAGGCTATGAAAAAGTGGCTACATAGTTGGCGCTTATTGTCTCTTTTTGGCGCAATGGCGTTTTTATTGGCCGGCTGTGGCAAGCCGTTTTTGTCAACGCTTCAGCCAGCCGGCGAAGTGGCAGACAAGCAGTATTCGCTCATGCTGCTTAGCACGGCCATCATGGTTTTCGTTGTCGTTGTTGTCACAGTTATCTTTGTATACGTTGTCATTCGCTTCCGGCAACGTAAAGGCCAAGAAAACAAAATTCCAAAACAAGTGGAAGGAAACCATAAACTTGAAATTACCTGGACTGTCATACCGATTATTCTTTTGATTATTTTGGCAGTTCCGACAGTGAAAGCGGCGTTCGATCTTGCTGATGTTAAGCCGATGAACAAAGAAAAGCGGGATAAAGACACGCTTGTTGTCAACGTTCGCGCAAACCTTTACTGGTGGGAATTTGAATATCCGGATTATGGAGTAATTACAAGCCAAGATTTAGTCGTTCCGACAGATGAGCGGGTGTACTTTAATTTAAAAGCATCCGATGTAAAACACTCCTTCTGGATTCCTGCGGTTGGCGGGAAAATGGACACGAACACTGATAATAAGAACCAATTTTGGTTAGAATTTGACCAAAAAGGTGCTGAAAAAGCAGGCGGCATTTTCTATGGAAAATGCGCGGAGCTTTGCGGTCCTTCCCATGCGTTGATGGATTTTAAAGTCAAAGCAGTTCCAAGAGAAGAATTTAATCAATGGATCGAAAAAATGAAAAACGCTACTAAACCGGTTGTTACAGATCCAGTCGCTAAGCAAGGGGAAGAAATTTTCAACAAAAGCTGTATCGGCTGCCACGCTGTTACTCCGGTGGATAAACGCCCAGAGCAAGCGCGCACAGCTCCGAACTTAGGAAACTTTGGCGATCGGGAACGCATTGCCGGTATTTTGGAGCATAATGAAGAGAACTTGAAAAAATGGCTGAAAGATCCGGAAAGTGTGAAACCAGGAAACAAAATGACAGGCACTTACGGTCAATTGACTGACGAGCAAGTTGATGCATTGACGAAATATTTAATGAGCTTAAAAGTTGAATAATGAGGGAAATCTGCTAAAAAGGGGGTTACAATCGTGAGTACGGCAGCTCGTAAAAAGAGCTTAATATGGGATTACCTTACAACCGTCGACCATAAAAAAATCGCAATTCTTTATTTAACTGCTGGTGGTCTCTTTTTCCTTATCGGCGGTCTTGAGGCGCTTCTTATGCGCATCCAGCTGATGAAGCCGAACAACGACTTTTTAACTGGCGACCTGTTTAACCAAGTGATGACGATGCACGGTACAACGATGATTTTCTTCGCGGCGACGCCTTTATTGTTCGCGTTGATGAATGCGATTGTACCGTTGCAAATCGGCGCGCGTGATGTCGCGTTCCCGTTTTTGAACGCGTTAGGGTTCTGGTTGTTTTTCTTCGGTGGAGTGTTTTTAAACTGTGCGTGGTTTTTAGGCGGTGCGCCTGATGCGGGTTGGACGTCTTACGCTTCTTTATCGCTCGAATCACCGGGACACGGAATTGATTTTTACTTGTTAGGTTTGCAAATTTCCGGTCTTGGCACATTAATTAGCGGTATTAACTTTCTTGTTACGATCGTGACAATGCGCGCACCAGGCATGACGTTCATGCGCATGCCGATGTTTACTTGGACGACATTCGTTGCTTCTGCACTGATTTTATTCGCGTTCCCGCCATTGACGATCGGCTTGCTTTTATTGATGTTGGACCGCTTGTTTGGCGCTAATTTCTTCAATCCGGCATTAGGTGGGAACACGATTATCTACGAGCACTTATTCTGGATTTTCGGTCACCCGGAAGTATATATCTTAGTATTGCCGGCATTCGGGATTTTCTCTGAAATTATTGCGACGTTCTCGCGAAAACGCTTATTCGGATACTCTTCGATGGTATTTGCGGTCGTATTAATCGGATTTTTAGGATTTATGGTGTGGGCTCACCATATGTTTACAGTCGGTTTAGGGCCTGTGGCCAACGCCATTTTTGCCGTGGCTACGATGGCGATTGCAGTTCCTACCGGTATTAAAGTCTTTAACTGGTTATTTACGATGTGGGGCGGAAACATCCGCTTTACAACGCCGATGTTATATGCGGTATGGTTCATTCCGTCATTTGTCACAGGCGGTGTGACAGGTGTCATGCTTGCATCAGCGCCGGCGGATTATCAATACCATGACACTTATTTCGTTGTGGCACACTTCCACTACGTTATCGTCGGCGGGGTTGTGTTTGCGCTCCTAGCCGGAACGCATTATTGGTGGCCGAAAATGTTCGGCAAGATGCTTAATGAAGCGTTAGGGAAAATTACGTTCTGGTTATTCTTTATTGGTTTCCATTTGACATTTTTTATCCAGCACTTCCTTGGCCTAATGGGAATGCCGCGCCGCGTATTTACATTCTTGCCAAACCAAGGATTGGATACTGGAAACCTTGTTAGTACAATTGGTGCCTTTTTCATGACGGCGGCTGTTATCATCCTTTTGATCAACATTGTGATCAGTTCTATCAATGGAAAAAAAGCGGAAGCGGACGCGTGGGGAGTCGGGCGTACGCTTGAGTGGGCTATCCCTTCTCCGGCGCCTGAATACAATTTTGCGCAAATCCCGCTTATCCGCGGTTTGGACGCTTACTGGCTTGAAAAAATGGAAGGCAAAAAAGGCTTGACTCCGGCAGAACCGCTTGGAGACATTCATATGCCAAATCCGTCTGTCTTGCCGTTTGTCATTTCGCTTGGCTTGTTTGTTGCTTCCTTTGGTTTCTTGTATCATAATGATTACTCTTGGGGCCTGCCAGTGGCGATTCTTGGATTAGTGATGACGTTCGGTTCTATGTTCTTGCGTTCGATCATTGACGACTATGGTTTCCACATTCATAAAGATGAGATTATCGAAGCGGAGAAAAAGGGGGTTAAGGCATAATGCATGTTGAAGAAAAATTAACGGCGGAAACATTTCCTGCTGAGCCTGAAAGAGCCACCCTCGAAGGGAAAAATAAATTTTTAGGATTTTGGTTTTTCTTAGGGGGCGAGACAGTTCTTTTCGCCTCCCTCTTTGCCACCTTCATCGCGCTAAGAGATAAAACGGCTGGGGGCCCAACATCAGAGGAACTATTCCAAATGCCGATTGTGTTTGTTTCCACAATGATCTTATTAACAAGTAGCTTAACAAGCGTCTATGCCATACATCATATGAAAAACTTTGATTTTAAAAAGATGCAGCTTTGGTTCGGTATAACAGTCTTGCTTGGTTTAGCTTTCCTAGGATTGGAAATTTTTGAGTTCTATGAGTATGTGCATGAAGGCTTTAAATATTCAACTAGCGCGTTTTCCTCTGCTTTTTATACGCTGGTCGGCCTGCACGGCAGCCACGTTGCATTTGGATTGTCATGGATTTTAACGCTTATGATCCGCAACGCAAAGCGCGGTTTGAATCTTTATAATGCTCCGAAGTTTTATGTGGCGAGCCTTTATTGGCACTTTATTGACGTCGTTTGGGTGTTTATTTTCACGGTTGTATACTTAATGGGAATGGTGGGGTGATGGTATGGCGCAGCACACAAATTTTGAAAATCCAAAGGTGAATTTGGAGTACCGCCGCAAAAAAAACGCTGAAGAAATGAAACACCAAGTTATTTCGTTTACATTGATGATTTTGTTAACGTTGATTTCGTTTTTCGCGGTCGGCTATGACAAGTTTTCGCATTGGTTTTCCGTTCCATTTATTCTTCTTCTTGCTATTGTGCAAGTGATGTTCCAATTGTATTATTTTATGCATATGAGCCATAAAGGCCATGAAATTCCGGCAATGTTCATGTATAGCGGTATGTTTGTTACTTTCTTGACCGTTTGGGCGTTTGCGACAATTGTTTGGTGGTAAGCAAAAAGGGGATCAGCTTTTTCCGCTGATTCCTTTTTTGTTAATGATAGCGTTTAACAATAGACAAACGTTATGAATGTAGTATAATGGAATGGGAAAGATTGAGGTGAATAAAGATGGCGTCATTGAGCATGTTTGGCTTTGTTGCGCTATGGAGCCCCTACTTCCTTGCATTTCTTTTGCTAGTGACATGGCTTTATTTTATGGTTGTCGGTCCGTGGCGAACCCGTTTTACAAATGAAGGGCCGCCGACACGTAAGCAAAAAGTGTATTTTGTCTTGGGCATCGTATTGCTTTACGTTTGCCAAGGTTCTCCCATCGATTTGCTTGGCCATTTGATATTTAGCGCCCATATGGTACAAATGGCAATCTTAAATTTGCTTGTTCCGCAATTGCTTATTTTAGGAATACCGAATTGGCTATTTGAGCGGCTCTTGCAAATTCGGCCGGTAAAGGCAACCGTAACGTTTTTGACAAAACCGCTTGTTGCACTCGTTTTATTTAACGGATTGTTCTCGCTTTATCACGTTCCATTTGTTTTTGATTTAGTGAAAAGCAATGCGCTTTACCATGCGGTAATGACGTCAATGATTTTTATCGCCGCGTGGATGATGTGGTGGCCGCTCATCAATAAAATGACTGGCTGGCAGTCTCTTACCGGCCTTAAAAAGATAGGGTATATTTTTGCAGACGGTGTTTTGTTGACGCCAGCGTGCGCTTTGATTATTTTCGCGGGCAAGCCGTTATATGCGACTTATTACGATCCGCAAATGTGGATGGAGTCGCTTGCCCTTTGCGTGCCTGCTGGGACGTTAGCTTCCCTTGACTTAACAGGACCAGAGATGTTCTTTTCGATTCCGCTTCTCCATGATCAGCAGCTTGGCGGTATATTAATGAAAATTATTCAAGAAATCGTTTATGGTACTATGCTCTTTTTCGTCTTTATGGAATGGTACCGCAAAGAGCAAGAAAAAGAAAAAGAAGAAACAGTTGTATCACCGCAACCTTCTGAATTGTGATATTTTAGACATTATCATAAACATTAAGATAGTATAGAAAGGAAAGGGATATGGAACATTCATTTCCTATTTTACCAACTATTAGTACTAGTTGTATTGTCATAAGCGCGGTGCTAGTAGGGTATGGGTGGTACTTAATACGGCAACGGAACGTCGAAGCGCATAAAAAAGTCATGTTATCGGCAGCCTCGTTTGCCCTATTGTTTTTTATCATTTATATATCAAGAACCTTATTTATTGGGAACACCAGCTTCGGCGGCCCTGAAAGCATCCGAATATACTACACGATATTCTTAATCTTCCATATTTTCTTAGCGGCGGTAGGAGCCGTTTTCGGAATTGTTACGATATTATCGGGATTAAAAAATAATCTTATCAGACATAAACGGTTAGGCCCTATTACGAGCGTAGTTTGGTTTTGCACGGCTGTTACCGGCGTAGCCGTATATTTGCTCCTGTATGTATTTTACCGCGGTGGAGAAACGACATCGATGATTAAAGCGATTTTAGGATTTTAAAAAAACCCGACTTTATGTCGGGTTTTTATATACTGGCGAAACCTGTTGAGCCTTTGTGTGCCATTCTGGCGTGCGCGCCTTATTCAGACATAAGGGAATGCGACGACGTCCGGGTAAAATGGCAGATACGCTTTTTGGCAGGGAACAACGAAAAAGAGCGGCATATTGCATAAAATAAAACGTGCCGCTCATTCGTGCGTCAGGGCTGATCAAAAATGAAGGGGGGAGTGACAGAAATCGTTCGCTTCCGAAAACGCACCGTAGCTCAATCGGCTGTGTGCACAATTGTTATGATGTGCCTGCAAGAAAAGAAAGAAATCGTGGGCGAAGAAACAACGGTTAATGTCGTTTTTACGAACGACCGCCATTGCACGGTATCAGTTGCGTTAACAATGGTGTATGGCATCCCGATTATCTCTTTGTGCACGGAATTGCAGCAAAAAATTATTCATGAAGTGGAAATGATGACCCCTTTTATTGTAGAACAAGTGCATCTATTCGTGCAACGCCTCGTGATGTGTCCAACAAAAGACGGAGAACAAAACGCATGAGTCTTCCCCCATGCGTTTTGTTTTTATTGTTGAATGTTATTAAGATCTTCTTTCACTTTTGTTAAAATCGTTTGGCATTGATTCACTAATGATGAAGGAAAATGTTCGTCTTCTCCATATTCGACGCCATGCGGGTAGTAATGCTTTCCGAGTATTGGGGTCAACAGCTTAATTAGCGCGTAGCGCGAGTCGACGTCCCCTTCCACCGCGTAACCTTGGATGCGGAGATAGTAAACGTCGTTTTTAATTTGAAATTTGCGATCATATGTAACACGCTCATAGTCCCATTGTCCTGCACGCACAAAGCCATGCTTTTCAAGCAAATCGTCCAATAGGGACAGCTCCACTGTTTGATTTTCGATACCGGTATTTTCGAATCTCATAGTTATTCCTCCTATAATGAAACGATGTGTTGTTGGCACGTGAAAAATAAGACGCTCTCTCATTTATAATAGTATGAAAGCGGTCAACTTTCAATGAATACCTTACTTCGCCATAAAAGTTTTTGTATATGCCGTTATTTTTTGGTGAAACTAATGGCGGAAGGGAGAGATGAATGATGCAGACAGTGCATGAGGTGATGACGACTGATGTCGAATATTGCACACCTGTCGATAATGTATATGAAGCAGCGGTAAAAATGCGCGATTTTAACGTTGGCGCGATTCCAATTGTTGATCATGGGCAATTGATCGGAATGATTACCGACCGCGATTTAGTCGTGCGCGGAATTGCAGCAAAGCGTCCCGGTTCTACACCAGTGACGGAAGTGATGAGCGATAAATTAATTACGATAGCTCCTGATGCGTCTGTACAGGAGGCTGCAAAGAAAATGGCGGAGCATCAGATTCGCCGCCTTCCCGTTGTGGAACACGGCAGGCTGGTGGGAATCGTTTCTCTTGGCGATCTTGCGGTAAATCGCGATTCAGATGAAAGTGCTGGACACGCATTAACGGAAATTTCGAATCCTGATTTTTAACATTAAACAACTAAAAATAATCGATGCGCAAAATTCCCCTGAAGAGCAGGGGATTTTGTTTTTTCGTTTTTTTGCTATAGAAAAACGGATATAATGGCAATAGGATCATCTTTTTCGGAAAGCGAGAGTTGCCGTGTGAAATGGTTTCTTCTTGTGTTGTTGCTATTAATTGGGTTTTATTATTTTGCACCAAGCACGCCGCCATTGAGTCCCCCTCAAGAAACAGAACAAAAAGACGATATGATAAAAGAGCCGAAAGTCGAGAATGGCATTCTTTCTTTGATTGGCAAAACGGAAAAGGAAGTGAAAGAAAAGTTTGGTTCACCGACGCGAATAGATGCTTCTGCCTATGATTACGAATGGTGGATTTACCACCGGGAAGCAGGTTCATATTTTCAAGTTGGGGTCATGGACGGCCGTGTCGTTACGGCATTTATATGTGGAGAAGATGTTAATGTTAAGCCATTTTACATTGGCCAGCCGATTCAAGACGTGTTTAAGACGATGCCTGTTTTGGAAAATGTGGAAATAAAGTTGCGCACGGGAACATATCGTTTTGAGCTGTCCGAACAAGATTACGCCACCAGGCCGGTTGTGAAAATCGGCAACGTTTATGCGCAATTGTATGTCGACCGTTTTACCGGGAAGATTTCGAGCATTCGTCTTATGACTGCGGAAACGTTCGTGAAAATGCGGCCGTATGAGCTTGTTTACCGCGGCCATTTGCTGAATCCGGAGCCTTTGTCCGCCAAACGGCAGCGGGAAGTAGAAATCGCGAACGCCAAACAAATTTTTGATATTACAAACGTCATCCGCCAACATTATCGTGTTAAGCCGGTTCGCTGGCACGAGGAAGCGGCGAAAGTCGCTTATATGCATAGCAAAGATATGAAAGAGAATCAGTTTTTTTCGCATGAATCCCCAAAATCCGGCGATTTAAAAGACCGGCTATTAGCTGCAAATATTCAATTCCAAATGGCGGGAGAAAATATTGCCGCACATCATATTGATGCCATTGAAGCGGTGCAAGGATGGCTGAACAGCAAAAGCCATCGTGAAACATTATTAAATGAACAATTTACGGATCTTGGCGTCGGCGTTTCCGGTGCTTATTATACGCAAGATTTTTTAAAGCCATGGCCGTGAAAAATGGGCGCACGTAAAACAGATAGAGGTGATAGTATATGGTAGATAGGCGGAAACGATGAGGGGGGATATTCATGGCAAAACCTCTGCATCCTTCGGTAGAAAAATTTAAACAGTTTGTCCGGAAGCATCCAAAAATCATCCAAGAAGTGCGCAGCGGCAAAAAAACGTGGAAGGAATTTTACGAGGATTGGTATTTATTTGGCGAGGACGATGAAATTTGGAAAAATTATAAACAACATCAAGCGTCAATGAAGCACACAGAAAAAAGCAACAGGTGGATCGAAAAAATCACGAATATGTTGCAAAATATGGATGCCGATGAAGTGCAAAAGTATCTCGCGAACGTGCAGCAAGCGATTGCTACCATCCAAAGTATGATTATGCAATTTCAAGGGAGCCAAGAACAACCGCATACGCAGCAGCCAGGACAAAATGAACGACCGTTTTCATTTCGCAAAGACTAGAGGGAACACCGATGAGAAAAGAAGTGATTCAATATATTCGAACGAAAAAAATGTTGCAATCGTTTATTCGCGAAGAACCGCGCTGGTACCGCCTTCTTTCCCGCTATCCGCATCAGCTGCCGTCTTTTGAGATTGCCGCGCTTCATTATTATGGACAGACGATTCCGCATAAAGTGGAGAAAATCGCTAATTCCCTGCAAATGGCCTCTTTGATGTTTCATCTGTTTCAAAAAAGTGATGTGTGATTAATTTTGGTAAAAAAGCAAAGACTACTTTCTAAAGGGAGTGATGTCTTTGCCAAAGCAGATCATGATTTTGTTTTTGTTTCTTTTCGCGATTTTCGGAGCATGGACGCCGAAAGCAAAGGTTTTTAGTGCTGCTCCTGTCATGGCGCAGCAAGAAAACAACTATTTTCATGTTAAGCATGACGTGAAAGGGAACAATGTATTGATTGAATGCATTGCGCCTCGTTTTCCGTTTCAAACTGGAACAGGCGGGGGACATATTAACGTATATGTTAACGAGCAAAAAGTGAATGAAGTATATACCGCGGCATTTATGTTGCAGGGATTGCCAGCCGGAAGACATGCTGTGCGCGTGGAACTTGTGTATAATGATGGGAAAATAACCGGGCTGTCACATGAATTTACGGTGACGATCCCATAAGAAAAAGTCTGACTTGCTTTGTCAGACTTTTTTATTGTGCCAGCTTCATCGCTTTCCTTTCCGATCTATCTCATGGTATCATAATATAGGAGGTGCCAATAACGTGATTATCGCAACTCTCGAGCGACTCGAGATTTTAAATAAAGCAGAATCATTAGCCAAAATGATTGCGCAATCGGAAGTGGCGGAAGAATACCGCCGCTGTTTGCGGCGCCTTAGGGAAGATCGTGCCGCTCAAGACATTATCGCGCGTTTTACAAAGGCAAAGGAGCGTTATGAGGAAGTACAGCGCTTTGGAAAATATCATCCCGATTATCGTACGGTGATGAAAGAAGTGCGTGAGGCAAAACGGGAACTTGATTTCCATGAGACGATTGCCGATTTTAAAAAGGCGGAAAACGCCATGCAACAATTGTTGGATGAAATCAGCATGTTAATTGGAAAAGCAGTATCCGACAATGTCAAAGTGCCGACAGGAAACCCGTATTTCTTGTCAGGAGGTTGTTCAGGCGGATGCGGCGCAGGGGGAAGCTGCGGCTGCCGCGCACAGTAATCGCATACAAAAGGGGAATGGTAATATGTTTCCAAAACGCCAAGGAATCATCGTCTGGCTACATTCGCTAAAACATAGCAAACATCTGCGCAAATTCGGCAATATCCATTACGTTTCGAAACGGTTAAAATACGCGGTTTTGTATTGCGATATGGAGCAAGTGGACGAAATGATGAAAAAACTGGCTTCCTTGCCATTTGTTAAAAAGGTTGAACCGTCTTATCGGCCGTTTTTGAAACTAGAATTTGAATCAAAAAAAGGAGAAAAAGAAAAAGACTCTCCTTATCCGTTAGGATATTCACCGGAATAAAAAAGGCTGATTTTCTTAAGGAAAGTCAGCCGTTTTTTTATTCCGGTCATTGGAGCGGAGGAATAAACCGGTTCATCCGCATGATGCCGATTAAGTGTTGATAATATAAGTCCAAGTCAGCAAAAAATGTCGAAGGCTTCACTTCTAAATGAATAATCTCTGTTTCTAGTTCTTTCGCCAGCTGGACGAATAAATCGTATCGTTTGCTTGGCTTAACGTGCGGATTAGGAATTCCTTCGCGGCAAATATACAGCGGTTGAAAATCGCCAGGATCGGTTGGATACAAAACGACAACGCACGACGTCACCGGCTGGCCGTTTTTCACCGTATGAAAAGCAAAAAGCCCGGAAAGACGATGCCGGTTAGCTCTGGCCAGCTCAATGAGTTCGTATATATCTGAATAACCTTCCCCCAGCTCGATAAAACGCTGAATCATCTGTATCCCCCTTACTATGTTTGTCCATACATAACTTTAATCATTGTTTGGCAAAATTTCAAACAAGAAATTGCCGCATTTGCTGGAAAAATAAAAAAACCCTGCGGCATACGCCCGCAGGTTTCCTTAGCGTTTACTTGTCCCTCGCGCATCGGTAGGAAACAAGTAAACCAAAGGAAAGAAAAGGGAGAGGAGAAACCGGAGGAAGAACTTATGGGGAAACGTAAGTCTTCTCCGTGGTTGGCAACAATATCCGCATGGATGCTGCCATTACTCATTATGTCCAGTTTGCTAATTTATATACATGTTGCTATGAAATTTTCAGCTGTTTGACTATAATAAAGTTTATGATACGATAATGTTGCGAAATTGTGGCAAATGTGGTGAAAGAAATGAGGGTAATTTCAGGAAAATGCAAAGGCAGACGCCTGCAAGCGGTTCCAGGCATGTCGACAAGACCGACGACAGATAAAGTCAAAGAAGCGATATTTAATATGATTGGCCCGTATTTTTCCGGCGGAATGGGCCTTGATTTGTTTGGCGGCAGCGGCGGCCTTGGAATAGAAGCATTAAGCCGCGGGCTTGATCGAGTCATTTTTGTGGACCATGACGCAAAAGCGGTGCAAACGATCAAGAAAAATGTGGAAACGTGCCGGTTGTCAGAACAGGCAGAAATATACCGGAATGATGCGGAAAGGGCATTGAAGGCGATTGTTAAACGGGGGCTTCGTTTTCATCTCATTTTTCTGGATCCCCCGTACAAAGAACAAAAATTGCAGTCGATTCTTTCATTTATTGATGAACATGGGCTGCTTGAAGAAGATGGCGCTGTTGTTGCAGAACATTCTTCTGAAATGGATCTTGCTGAACATATCGGCCGTCTTGTAAAGTGGAAACATGAAGTATACGGAATTACTGCGATTTCGATCTACAGGTACACGGATCTGGAGAAAGGGGAATAGGAAATGGCGAGCATTGCAGTTTGTCCGGGAAGTTTTGATCCGGTTACATACGGGCATTTAGATATTATCAGGCGAGGGGCAAAAGTGTTTGACAGGGTGTATGTGGCGGTTCTTAACAATTCGTCGAAAAAACCGCTGTTTTCCGTCGAGGAGCGGATAGAACTGTTGCGGGAAGTGACGCGACCGTTTCCAAATGTGTTTGTGGAATCATTTCATGGGTTGCTTGTCGATTATGCGCGCAGCAAAAATGCCAACGCGATTTTGCGCGGTTTGCGGGCGGTGTCCGATTTTGAATATGAAATGCAAATCACGTCGATGAACCGCGTTCTTGATGAAAATATTGAGACGTTTTTTATGATGACAAACAGTCAGTACGCTTTTTTAAGCTCGAGCATTGTCAAAGAAGTGGCAAAGTATAATGGCAATATTTCTGATTTAGTGCCGCCGGTTGTGGAGGAAGCGTTAAGAAAAAAATTTGCTTCCCTTGCTTTTGAAAAAGATGCGGACAACCAAAATAACGGAAAGCTGACTTAAAAAAGAAGCATCTTTTTAAGTCAGCCTCATTATTGTCCTTTTTGCCATTGTACGGTGATAAGCCATATATACAAACATAAAAAAGCGATCGTAATCATTGGCCCGAATTGGTGCAGCAGCTGCCAATAATGATTCATCCAGTTTTGCGAGTATCCGATGAAAAATGCAGGAATAACGTGCGCATTTGCAGCGGCCGGATGGAGGTAGAGCGGTTTCCACAATACGTATGTAAAACATGCGGCAAAACACCCGTGCATGATTCTGGCGATAAAGAATGGTTTAAAGCGGATGTTTGCTTCAGCGAGGATGCTCGCTACTTGCGCTTGCACGGAAAATCCGCCAAAAGCAAGAATAAAACTTGTTGCCATTGTTTTTTCCAGCAGCTCAGCCCCATCGGCTTGGCTGATCATTTGGCTGCCAAGCGTAATTTCGAATAACCCGGAAATGATTGGAAGGCTCAGCTCTTTTGAAAGCTGGAACAAGTGAAGGGCGTATTGGACAATCACAGCGATATGTTGCGTAATATGCATCATGTAAAGAAGTTTATTCACGACGGAAAAAAGAATAATAAACCCGCCGATCATCAATAATGTTTGTACAGAAGAACGCACGGCGTCTCCCAACAATTTTCCAAGCGGCTGTTCGTTTTTAAGGCGCGTTTCGTGAAGCACCCGAAATGCATAGGGAAGAGAAAACGGATGATTAAGGCGTTTTTGTTTAGGACGTTCTTGCGATTTTCCATGAAATCGCATCACTATTCCTACGCAAATGTTTCCTATATAGTGGGAAAGTGCTAAAATAATCCCGATATTTGCATCATTAAAAAAACCAACTGATACCGCGCCAAAAATAAATAACGGATTGGATGAATTAGTAAATGAAGCCAGCCGTTCTGCTTCGACTGCGGAAATTTGCTTTTCCTGATAAAGCCGTGCCGTTAGTTTTGCACCTGATGGATAGCCGGAAGCCATTCCCATCGCCCAGACGAAACCGCCAACGCCGGGAACTCGAAAAAGCGGGCGCATGAGCGGTTCCAGCAAAACTCCGATCAATCGGACGACTCCGAAGCTAATCAGCAATTCAGAAACGATAAAAAACGGCAATAGCGATGGAAACACAACTTCCCACCACATATTTAACCCACGGATCGACGCTTCCAGTGATTGTTGCGGATAGCGAATTAATGACAGCGCAAATAAAGTGATCGCTGTAGCGAGAAAGATGGTTTTTGCTTTTGTTTTCATATGTGTTCTGCCTCCCGGTAGCGGCACATCCTCTCTCCCCCTTTGAGCGCCGTATTGCGATGTACAACCTCATATAGTTAAGTATACGAGTATAGGGGGAAGTTTTAGACCATAAAATGGAACAAGATCATTATTGGAGGGGAGAGAAACGGTGTTTCCGAAAATTGGGCTAGCGCTTGGTTCTGGAGGAGCGAGAGGTTTTGCGCATCTGGGAGTCATAAAAGTATTGGAAGAGGAGAAAATCCCGATTGCTTGCATCGCCGGAAGCAGCATCGGGGCGCTTGTTGCCGCTTTGTATGCCAGCGGCCTCGGCCTTGACCGTTTATATAGATTGGCAAAGTCGTTCCGCCGAAATGATTACGTCGATTTTACCATTCCGAAAATGGGGTTGATTGCCGGTAAACGAATCACCGAATTTATTCGCCTTCTCACAAAAGGGAAAAAAATCGAGGAATTATCCATCCCTGTGGCCATTGTCGCGACAGATTTGCAGACAGGGCAAAAAGTAGTGTTTCGCCGCGGTGATGTGGCCCGTGCGGTGCGGGCAAGCATTTCGATTCCCGGCATTTTTGTCCCTGAAACAGTGGACGGGCGCCTGCTCGTAGATGGAGGAGTGGTTGATCGCGTCCCTGTTTCTGTTGCGCGAGAAATGGGCGCCGATATTGTTATTGCAGTCGATGTTGCCCATGTGAAAGTGGACGGAGAAATTGCGTCGATATTTGATGTGATTTTGCAAAGCCTTGACATTTTGCAAGATGAGATTGTCCGGCATCGCGCGCTCGCTTCGGATGTGATGATCCGCCCGCACGTCGAACAGTATAGCTCGCGCGCGTTTACGCACGCACAAGAAATTATCGCCATCGGCGAACAAGAAGCGCGCAAATATGTGCCAAAAATTCGCCAAGTCATTGAAAACTGGAAGGAGCATTCACGCTGATGAAAAAACGAGTGTATGTGGTGACGTTTTTCATGGGCGTCATCGTGGCGCTGTTGCTTATTTTTATTAAACTTCCTTATTACGTTACAATGCCCGGAACTGCGCAAGATTTAAAACCGCTTGTTCATGTGGAAAACGGGGATAAGGATGAAGGGGAGTTGATGCTGACGACGGTGAAAATGGGGCGGGCGAATGTAGTTGCTTATCTGCTTGCCCATATCCGTTCCTTTTATGAGCTGCATCCATTGGATGAGATTAAACAAGAAGGCGAAACAGATGAGGAATATACGATGCGCCAGTTCCAGCTTATGGAGCAGTCAAAAGAAGCGGCGATTGTGGTTGCGTATAAAAAAGCGGGCAAGCCTGTTTCCTATAAGGCAAAAGGCGTATACGTGATGAGCGTAGTGCCGCATATGCCGGCGTATGGGCGGTTAAAAGTGGGCGACCGCATTGTGGAAATAGACGGAAAGAAGATGGATACATCAGAGCAAATGGTGCAATATATTCGCACGAAGAAAAAAGGGGATCATGTCAGCATTATGTTTGAACGCGGCAAAAAGAAAAAAGTGGAAACTTTAGCATTAATGCCGTTTCCGCACGATCCGAAGCAGATAGGCGTAGGAATTTCGCTCGCTACTGACTATGATGTTGTGACAAATCCTCCTGTCCGCGTTAATTCGGAACAAATCGGCGGCCCGTCGGCAGGGCTGATGTTTTCGCTAGAAATTTATAATCAGCTTGTGGACGAGGATATAACAAAAGGACATAAAATTGCCGGAACGGGTACCATTAATATAAACGGGGAAGTCGGCCCAATCGGCGGCATTTCTCAAAAAATCGTCGCCGCTGACAAAGAGGGGGCGGAGATTTTCTTTGCGCCAAACGAAAACGGCGCGGCGGATTCGAACTACCGGGAAGCGGTCAAAACGGCAAAAGAAATCGGGACGAGCATGAAAATTGTCCCGGTCGATACGTTTGATGATGCTGTCCGTTATTTAGAAAGAATGAAATAGCCACCGCCGCCCTTTTGTCCCCGCTGTTATTGTTGAACGGGTGGGGTGGCGTACTCTTCTTTCAGGGCATTGGTGCGGACAGGTTCAGGAAATGCGGCGGCATAAGCAAACGCCGCCTTTTCTTCTTGCTGGTAAATCGGATCATGTTTTAATTTGGATATTTTCGTGACAAGCGGCAGCGGCAACCGTTTTTTCACATGTTGCAAATAACGCCTTCCGTTGCTGCTCATTCCAAGCAAGCGGATGTATGTCGGCGTTTCTGCTTTTTTTTGTTGTTCTTTCGTAAAATTTGTTAAGATATGAGTACACATTCGTTGCAAACGCGTCCATGTGTATCGTTTTGTTTTGATTGCGTCCATAAAAGCAGAAAACGTTGGGGCGGCGGCGATTTCCTGCTTGAGGCGGTGTTCGATGCCTTCGTCGACGCCGGCGATTTGGCGCAGCTCTTCCTCTTCCGCTGTCATAATGCGATACTTTAAAAGCGGAAAATATGCTTCCCACTCATGAAACATGCCATATGTATCGTAATATTGCTTGAGCGCTTGTTTCGTGGCAGCTGGGATGTACGGAGCGATTGTTTCTAACTGTGCAACCGATCCTTGCAGTGCCTTGCGTAAGCTTGTTGCGCTGGCGATCGAAGGATGTGAGAACATTTCATCATGATAACCGGAGGCGATGCGGTGAATCGTGCGCGGAGTGATTGGAAGCTGTTTTTGCAAAATCGCTGTGACATACGCAAGGCCAAGCACATTGTTTGGCTTCGATAAATCAAGAGAAACGGCATCTAATTGTTTCCATGCTTCCGCGCTTGCCCGCGGGTAGCTTACCCCCTGTTTCAACGCTTTTTGCACATAACTGTCATGCTGCTCTTTTCGCTCTAAAAGCGTTTTTGCCGCATCGATGAACGTTTGTATGTTTCCGTTTTCGCTGCCAAAACAAATTTCTTCGCAATATAAAGAATGAAGCAATGCAACGGCACCGCTGGCAAATCGTTCAGCAGATTGAACCGCGAATGCGTACGGAAGTTCAATGACAATATCGACGCCGGCTGACAGCGCCATTTTTGTTCGCGCCCATTTTGACACAAGCGCAGGTTCTCCGCGCTGCAAAAAATTTCCGCTCATGGCAGCGATGATACAATCTGCTCCGGTTTGTTTTTTTGTTTCTTGCAAATGATATAAATGCCCGTTATGAAACGGATTATATTCAACAATGATTCCAACCGCTTTCATCGTTTTTGCTCTCCCAAGATTTTTTCAGTGATAAATGTCGATGAACTGACAACCATTATACTGTAAAGAAAAAATATTGACAAATAGGAAAACGAAACGTATAATTTTCTTTGTTGCCTTGAGGTGATTTTTATGAAATGGACTATTCATCAACTTCATCAATTTCGCCATAAAGAAATGGCGATTGACGAATATGTCGATGTTTCCGATTTAAAAGAGATCGACAAATTGATCCGCGATATTTCGCTCGTGCACGTACAAGGAAAGGCAGATATCGGTTCGACAAAATTTACGTTCCGTTTGCAAGTGTCAGGAACGATGGTACTGCCTTGTTCGCGGACGCTGGTTGACGTTCCGTATTCGTTTTCCGTTGAGACGACGGAAACGTTTTTTATGAATGATTATGATGCCGTATCAGCAGAAGAAGATACGCATTTAGTGAAAAACGACACGATCGATTTGTTGCCGATCGTGAAAGAGCTTATCCTTCTGGAAATTCCGATACAAATATTTGCGGAAGAAGGAACGGTGCAGGACGGGGCGCCGCAGTCTGGAGAAGGCTGGGAAGTCATGAAAGAAGAACAATGGAATGCGATGATCGAAGAACGGGAAAAGCAAAAGGTAGATCCTCGTCTTGCCGCATTGGCGAAGTTTTTTGATCAAGGTGAAAACGAGTGAGCGAAGCAACCGGAATGTTCCGGGCTTTTCTGATATTCGAGTGCTAATAAGGAGGTGGAAAACATGGCAGTACCTTTCCGAAGAACATCAAAAACAAGAAAAAGATTACGCCGCACTCACTTCAAATTGCAAGTGCCTGGCATGGTAGAATGCCCAAATTGCGGTGAAATGAAATTAGCTCACCGTGTGTGCAAATCTTGCGGAACTTACAAAGGAAGAGAAGTTGTGAACAAATAATGGTTCTTTTTTCACAACAAGCACAAGGAAGAAAAGTACTTGTGCTTGTTGTTTTTTTATTATAAAAAGCAGGAAAATGCCCCATCATTGCCCAATTCTTTTATAAGGAAAGGGGAAAAGAAGATGGAAGTAGCGATTGTTGAACATGATAGTGACGGGGTTGTTTGGTTTACGATTCATCGCCCGGAGAAACGAAACGCGATCGATTTTGAAGTAATGGATAAGCTGGAAGAAACGATCGCGATGGCAGAAAAAAATGATAATGTGAAAATGCTCGTCATTACGGGAACAGGTGATGAGGCGTTTTGTTCCGGGGGAGATTTAAGCAATTTCCAACATTTACAGGCGGAAGCTGCCAAACAGATGTTAGAAAAGATGGGCAAGATTTTATATTCATTGCTTACATTGCCCAAACCGACCGTTGCGCTCATTAACGGAACTGCCATTGGCGGGGGCTGTGAGTTAGCGACAGCGTGTGATTTCCGCTATGCGAAAGGTGGCAGTAAAATCGGCTTTGTTCAAGGAAAGCTTGGCATCACGACTGGCTGGGGCGGCGCGACAATGCTTTTGGAAAAGCTTCCGTACACGCAAGCGCTTGATATACTTTTGCGCGCAGAAAGAATCAGCGCAGAAAAAATGCGTGAGTATGGATGGGTTCACGCCGTGTTGCCAGGCGATAATTTGCGTGAAGAATGCCGCAACCTGCTCGCCCCTTACTTATCGCAATCTGTTTCTGTATTGCGGGCTTATAAAGTTGCAGCCACAGAAAAATGGAAGAACAGCGAGTTTCAGACGAGGTTTTTTGCTGAAATCGCGCGTTGTGCAAAGTTATGGGGGTCGGAAGAACATAAGAGAGCTATCGAGTCTTTTTTCAAGAAATCATAATTTTTCCCCTTCTATCTTCTCTACTAGCTGCATACATATAGTGTGAAAAAGCGGCTATGGAGGGGGAAGAAGATGACAAGTGTGCGCCAAGATGCGTGGACGCAGGAAGAAGATTTGCTATTAGCGGAAGTCGTATTGCGCTATATTCGCGAGGGAGGCACGCAGCTTCAAGCGTTTGAAGAAGTAGGGCGGCGTTTATCGCGCACGGCAGCTGCGTGTGGATTCCGCTGGAACTCGTATGTTCGAAAACAGTATAAAGAGGAAATTGAGCTGGCGAAAAAACAGCGAAAGGAAAGAAAAAAGGCGGTTGCTAGCGAAGAAAAAGGGCAGAAAAAGAAAGAAGAAGCAGCAGAAAAAAATGTAACATGGTCTGATGTCATAGCGTTTTTGCGGGCACATGGGCAAACGGCATATGATTCGCAAAGAATAGCCGATGAAAACCGCGCTTTAAAGAAAGACATGGAGCAATTGCAACAAATGATCACAAAGCTGCAAGCAGAAAAAGAAGCGCTACAAAAGGAGCTGTCTGCCGTTCAAGAAGAATATAAAACATTGCTTGTGATCATGGAACGAGCGAGAAAATTGGCAGCGCTTGAAGAAGCTCAAGAACAAAAAGCTTCACAAACGGAAAATGTTTCCTTTGAAAAAGTGGAAAATTCGTAAAAAAGCTGACTAACAAAGTCAGCTTTTTTTCTTAACGGAGGAATTGCCTATTTGGTAAAATAGGAACAGTATCAGCTGGTGGAAAGCGAGGAGGAAATTGTGAAAATTGGAATTATTGGCGGCGGCGCAATCGGGCTGTTGCTCGCTGCTTATTTAAGCGATGAATATGAAGTCACCGTTTACACAAGACGTTCTTTACAAGCGCAGCGGTTAATGAGAGAAGGATTGCGGTTGGTGAAACGGGGAGAAACAAAATGCATTTCCCTTCAGGCAATGCCGTTTACGAAGGCGGATATCAGCGATGACCTTGTTTTTGTAACAGTGAAGCAATATGATGTCGCGGAAATTATCAATCGGCAAAACCAGTTTGATCGTGCAGAGACGGTCGTTTTTTTACAAAACGGAATGGGGCATGTGAAACGGTTGTCTTCGTTAACGAAGAAAAATGTGATTGTCGGAACTGTCGAGCACGGTGCGCTGAAACATGATGATCATACGGTGGAACATACCGGGATAGGAAAAATTGTGCTTGCAAGATTGTATGGCGCGTTTGGGCAAGCGGCAAATTTGGCAAAGAAGAACATCCCTGATTTTCCGTTTGAAATCGCTAATGATTGGGAGAGCGTGTTAGTGAAAAAATTAATTGTCAATGCAGTCATTAATCCGCTGACGGCGCTTTTGCGCGTCAAAAACGGCGAGTTGCTCAAGGTAAAACCATATTATGAAATGATGGCGTTGTTGTTTTCCGAACTAAAGCAAGTGTTGCCGATGGAAGATGAACAAGCAGCATGGGATCATATTGTGAATGTTTGTGAAAAAACGGCAGACAATTATTCATCGATGTTTATGGACATTTCCCAACAGCGAAAAACGGAGATTGACGCCATTTTAGGCTATGTTTTGGAAAAAGGAAAAGAGCTTGGAGTGCCGCTGCCGCTCTCGCAATTTTTATTTGCTGCCATCAAAGGGATGGAAGAAAGGGGTGCGGAACATGGATGATGTGATCGCCCATCTGGTTGCGGCGTTCGTGACGATGCCGTTATTATCGTTTTTTCTCGTTTATTTTTTTGCCCGCAAGTTATTAAAAAGAAAGCGAAAATCGTTTTATGCGGCAGTAAACGTTTCGACACTTTTTTTTATTATTGCCGTTCACTTTTTGCTTGCCGTTCTTTCCGGAAAATCTTATTTATGGCACATTATTTTCTTTTTGTTGATTATGCATATGCTGATTGCGATCGGGTATTGGCGGAAAAACGAAGATTTTCATTTTTTCACTGTGTTTCGCTTGTTTTGGCGGGCAAATTTCTTATTATTCTCCTCCCTTTATTTTAGCCTGCTTATCTATGGAATGATCGTGAGGATATCTAGCAATTTATAAAAAACGCTAACTGTTTTTCACCTGTAAAAAAGAATGCTATACTCATGGAAGAGCATACACATACATAATGAAGAAAGGAAGTTTCTAAACATGGAAGTTCGGGAAATTTCTTTGGCTGCTACAACACCGTTAGCAACCGATTACATAAATGGCACTTTTCCGCTTGAAAAAGGGTTTTCTTACTCGTTTCAGAAGGAAGACGCGTTTTGGAGGCGGCTTGGCGACATCAAAGCAAGAACGTATCCGCGCCGCGAGATTGTTGAATGTTTGCGTTCGTACCATCAGCGGTTTCATGCGGGCCCTAAAACATTTGCCAATATTGAAAAATTGCTTCGTCCTGACAGCGCAGTGGTCGTCGGCGGGCAGCAAGCGGGGTTGTTGACCGGGCCGCTTTACACCATTTATAAAATCATTTCCATCATCAAGCTTGCCAAAGAACAAGAAAGAAAATTAGGAGTGCCGGTCGTTCCGCTTTTTTGGATTGCCGGCGAAGACCATGACATTGCCGAAGTAAACCACATATACGTTGCAGAGAGCGGAAAAATAAAAAAGCGTGTTTATCCGGATGTTCCTAAAGAAAGACGGATGGTTTCAGATTTGCCTTTAGATGGCGAAGTTTGTTCCAAGTGGATCGATGATATCGTAAAAACGTATGGGGAAACGGATACGACAAATAAGTTGCTCGATTTTCTGTTCCGATGTTTAGACGAATCGGAAACGTTCGTTGACTTTTTTGCCTCGATTGTTTTGCGTTTATTTGCTTCCGAAGGATTAGTTGTCCTCAATGCCGCCGACGCTTCACTGCGCGCGGTGGAAAGCAGCTTTTTTGTGTCATTGATTGAGCGTCATCGCGAAGTGACGGATGCTGTGTTGCAAAAACAGCATCAGCTTCGGCAGCTCGGATATAAAAATGTGCTGGATGTGCAGCCGCATTGCGCCAATTTATTTTACTACGATGGACGGGAACGCTGGCTGCTTGAACATGATCCACAAAAAGAGATGTTTTGTAGCAAAAACGGAGAAGTGGTTTTCTCCAAAGAGGAGCTAATACAGCTTGCGAAAGCAAACCCGAGCAATTTAAGCAATAATGTCGTGACCCGCCCGCTTATGCAGGAATTTTTGCTGCCGACGTTGGCGTTTGTCGCCGGTCCCGGAGAAATCGCATATTGGGCTGAATTGAAAGAGGCGTTTTCGATATTTGACTTTAAAATGCCGCCGGTTGTTCCGCGCGTGAATATAACGATCGTAGAACGTTCCATTCAAACCGATTTGGACGATATTGGCGCGGATGTGATGGACGTTTTCACAGGAAGGATCGCAGAAGTGAAGCAAAATTGGCTGGCACGGCAAATCCGTTATCCGCTTGATGAAATATTCGCGAAAGCGAAAGCGGAAATCGAACAAATCCATCGTCCCCTCCGGGAAATCGGCATGGAAATTGACCGCGGATTGGCGGGCTTGCTGACGAAAAATGCTAATCTCCTGCAAGCGCAAATCGATTTTCTTCAGCAAACATTGCACCAGTCATTAATGCGGAAATATGAAACGGAATTGCGGAAGTTTTCCCGCGTGGAAATGTCATTGATGCCGAATCAATCGCCTCAGGAGCGGATTTGGAATATTTTTTACTACATCAATAAATACGGATTCGATTTTTTAGAGAAGCTGTTACACCTCGATTACAAATGGAACGGCATGCATAAAATTGTATATATATAATCATTTTTATAAGAAAAAGTCGAAAAGAAAAATCCTGTTTTATGCAGGATTTTTTTTTGTTGGAAGGAATAGTAGACATAAAGAAATAGTATGGAAATAAAAGTAAAAAAACTTTTATCCAGTATTATTGTTACAAATTGCACAAATGCGACAAAAACAAACAGAGAAAGACGAGTTTTTACAAAAAAAGCTAAAATTTTATTATGTTTTGCGGTATAATAAATAAGCGACCGCTCTTCAAGAAAACTTGCTAGTTATTCGTGACGAGATTTGCTTTTTGTGTATAGTAATAAAAAATGTGCAGCAATGAGCGGCGAAGGTGGTGGATTTGTGTTTCAACATACAACGGTGTTATTAAAAGAAGCGGTAGACGGGCTTCATATAAACCCAGATGGGACGTATGTCGATTGCACTCTTGGCGGCGGGGGGCATAGCGAGTATTTGCTCTCACAATTATCGGAAAAGGGAAGGCTGTTTGCGTTCGATCAAGATGATATGGCGATCGAGTACGCGAAAAAAAGATTGGCCCGTTATGAAAAACAAGTGACATTTATCCGCAGAAATTTCCGTTTTCTCGCAGAAGAACTAGCGGCGCGGGGAGTTCATAAAGTAGATGGGATTTTATTTGACTTAGGGGTGTCTTCCCCGCAGTTAGATACGCCAGAACGAGGGTTCAGTTACCATCATGATGCCCCTCTCGATATGCGAATGAATCGTGAGCAACCGTTAACGGCTTACGATATTGTCAATCATTGGCCGTATGAAAAACTCGTACATATCTTTTTTCATTACGGTGAAGAAAAATTTTCAAAGCAAGTGGCACGGAAAATCGAAGAAGTCCGCAAAGAAAAGCGAATTGAAACAACCGGCGAGTTAGTCAACATCATTAAAGAGGCGATTCCAGCGCCGGCGAGAAGGAGCGGGGGGCATCCAGCCAAACGAATCTTTCAAGCGATACGTATTGCTGTAAATGATGAGCTGCAAGCGTTCCAAGAGGCGATTACGCAGGCGATTGATGTGTTGAAATCAGGCGGAAGGATTAGCGTGATTACGTTCCATTCATTAGAAGATCGCATTTGCAAAGCGACTTTCAAAAAGGCAAGCCAAAGCCCGCAGCTTCCTCCCGGACTCCCGCTGATCCCTGAGCAATATCGCCCAACCTTAAAAATGATAACAAAAAAGCCAATCGTTCCTTCTGAAGAAGAGGTTGCGCATAATCATCGCGCACGTTCCGCGAAATTGCGCATTGCTGAAAAACTTTAATGCCGTGAGGAATACGGTATGGAAAACGAAAAGCGTCTCGCGAAGCAGGAGGGAGAAAAGTCGATGAATAATACGGCGGTGAAAATTCAAGAGCGACAACGGCCATCGTCACGTCCGCGCACTCGAAAAAAGCGAAAGTTAAAATTCCGTTTGACATTAGGGGAAAAGCTTTTATTTTTATCATTTTGCGCGTTTGCCATGTATGCGGCCGTTCATATTGTGGCAAATCAAGTGAAGATTTATCAAATCAACAAAGAGATTCAACAGCTGCAAGAAACGGTGCAAGAACAGCAAAAGCATAATAACGATTTATACGTGGAAGTCCAGCAATTAAGCACATATGAGCGGATTTTGAAAAAAGCGAAAGAACTAGGTCTTTCGCTGAACGAAAATAATGTAAAAGTTGTACAGGAATGATTGGCGATGGAAAAGAAAAAGCATAGCAATACAGATAAAGGAGCAGCTATATTATTTTTCCTGTTCAGTCTGCTCTTTTTTGTGTTGTTGGCCCGTTTTATTCAGTTGCAGGTAACAGGCGTTGCCGATGGCCAAGTGTTAGCGGTAAAGGCAGAAGAAAAGTATAAGCAAAAGCGCACCATCGAAGCAAAGCGCGGGACCATTTTTGACCGAAATGGCGAAGTGCTGGCCCAAGATATGCCATCCTATACGGTGGTAGCCGTTCTTGACCCGAAGATGACGACAGATCCTGATCATCCAAGACATGTCGTTGATCCCGAAAAGACGGCCAAAAAATTAGCTCCATTGCTTAAAATGGATGTGGATGAAGTCAAACGAATTTTGACAAAAGATGCAAAGCAAGTGGAATTTGGCCCGAATGGACGGAACATTAGCTATGAACTGAAGGAAAAAATCGAAGCGTTAAATTTGCCAGGGATCGGTTTTATTCGTGATACGAAACGGTTTTATCCGAACGGTGATTTTGCTTCGTACGTCATTGGCTATGCGCAAAAAGAAGACAAAAGTGAAGCAGCTGGAAAAATGGGGATTGAGAAAAGCCTGGATAAATATTTGCGCGAAAAAGACGGTTATGTGTCTTTTGCCGGGGATGTGAGCGGATTTCGCCTTCCAAACACGAAAGAGAGCATCGTTCCGCCGGATAACGGAGCGAATGTGTATTTAACGATCGATCAAAAAATACAAACGTTTTTGGAAGATGCGATGAACGATGTCGAAAAACAATATAAACCGAAAAAAATCATCGCGATTGTGGCAGATCCGAAAACAGGAAAAATTTTAGCAATGGCGACAAGACCGAGCTTTGACCCGAATAAACGCAATATACAAAACTATTTCAACGACGCGATTTCCTATCCGTATGAGCCGGGCTCGACAATGAAAATATTTACGCTTGCTGCTGCCATCAACGAAGGTGTATATAACGGGAATGAGCAATATCGGTCTGGCTACTATAAAGTGGGGCGGAATATTATTCGTGACCATAACAAAGTAGGCTGGGGAACGATAACATTTAACGAAGGAGTACAGCGCTCTTCTAATGTCGCTTTTTCCATTTTAGTAGAAGAAAAATTGGGAGAAGACCGCTTTTTGCAATATTTGCACCGTTTCCATTTTGATCGGAAAACAGGGATAGACCTTCCGGGAGAGGCGGTCGGACAAATTCATTATAAATATCCGATTGAAAGAGTAACGACAGGGTTCGGCCAAGGAACATCGGTGACGCCGATTCAGCAAATTCAGGCAGCAACAGCGATCGCGAACGGCGGAAAAATGATGAAGCCTTTTGTCATCGATCGCATCGTCGATCCAGATACTAACAAAGTGATTTTCAAAAACGAGCCGGAAGTAGTGGAACAGCCGATTACAAAAGAAACGGCGCAAAAAGTGCTAGATATATTGGAAACGGTCGTTACTTCGGAAAAAGGCACGGGGCGTCCGTACCAAATCGAGGGGTATCGGGTCGCCGGAAAAACCGGAACGGCGCAAATTCCGTCGCCAAACGGCGGATATTTAACCGGCTATCAAAACTATATTTTTTCCTTTTTAGGAATGGCCCCGAAAGAAGATCCGCGCTTAATTATGTACGTCGCTGTCCAGCAGCCAAAACTATCTTATACGGAGACAGGAGCGGCCCCTGTTTCTCACATTTTTACGAGCGTCATGAAAAACAGCCTGCAATATTTGCATATTCAGCCTTCTTCCGAACAGAAAACGCCAAAAACAAAAACGAAAGGAATTGAAGTTGGCTCCTATATAGGCCGTTCAACGGAAGAAGCAGTAAAAGAATTAAAGGAAAAACAGCTCGTTCCGATTGTCATCGGAAATGGACAGCAAATTGAAGATCATCTGCCAATATCCGGCGATACGGTCATTGCTGGAGAACGGGTGATGCTCAAAACAAACGGAAAAACAGTGATGCCGGACGTGCGCGGCTGGTCGCTGCGCGATGTCATGAAAGTGGCGGAACTTCTTGGGCTTCGTCCGAGCATCAAAGGAAGCGGATATGTCATCAGCCAAAATATTCGCCCAGGCGCGCTGATAAAAAAAGGGGATTACTTAATTGTAGAACTGGAAGAACCGGAAAAGTGGAAGGAAAGGATGGAACAAGAACAAAAGGAAGCAGCAACGAAGAAAAATGACGGTCCAGTTGAGTAATTCGGGCCGTTCTATAATGAAGCGTACAAGCATATAGTGGAACGAACGAGCCTATCTCATAAAGGGGGTTCCACTATATGCGCGTTTCTCACGTCACTGTCCGCAAGCGGCTGATGATCGTGTTTCTCGTTGGAGTGCTTATTTTCGCCATTATTGACATTCGCCTCGGGTATGTTCAATTGATTATCGGGGATATGTTAACGGAACGGGCGAAAAATTCATGGAGCAGGAACATTCCGTTTGAACCGAAGCGGGGGGAAATTTTGGACCGCAACGGCGTTCCGATCGCCACGAACATGAGCGCCCCCACTGTATATGTCATTCCGCGCCAAATTGAAAATCCGGCGGAAACAGCGGAAAAATTGGCGAAAGCATTAAATATGCCTGTGGAAAAGGCGTACCGACACATTACGAAAAAGACCTCCATTGAACGCATTCCGGAAGGGCGAAAAATATCGAATGAAAAAGCAAATGAAATTCGCGCGCTCGGCCTGAAAGGGGTATATATCGCGGAAGATACGAAACGTTATTACCCGTTCGGCAGTTATTTGTCGCATGTTTTAGGATTTACCGGCATCGATAATCAAGGTTTGATGGGGCTGGAGCTTTACTACGATAAAGAATTGAGGGGCCAGCGCGGGTCGGTGCAATTTTATTCGGATGCGAAAGGAAAAAGAATGCCGAATATGACGGACGAATATACGCCACCGACAGACGGATTGGATTTGATGCTTACGATTGATTCGCGCATCCAAACAATCGTGGAGCGAGAGCTTGATATCGCCGAAGCAAAATACAATCCAGACGGCATCATTGCGATCGCGATGAACCCGAATACAGGGGAAATTTTGGCGATGGCGAGCCGCCCAACGTTTGACCCGGCAAATTATCGAAACGTGCCGCCGGAAATCTACAATCGTAACTTGCCGGTTTGGAGCACATATGAACCTGGATCGACGTTTAAAATTATCACGCTTGCCGCAGCGCTGGAAGAAAAAAAAGTCGACTTATTGAACGATCATTTTTATGATCCGGGATATGTAAAAGTAGCTGGCGCAACGCTGCGCTGCTGGAAAAAAGGCGGGCATGGCTCGCAAACTTTTTTAGAAGTTGTGCAAAATTCATGCAATCCGGGCTTTGTCGAGCTGGGGCAGCGGCTTGGAAAAGAAAAGCTATTTGATTATATAAAACAATTTGGCTTCGGGGAAAAAACCGGAATTGATCTGCAAGGGGAAGGAACCGGAATTTTATTTGATTTGAAACGTGTTGGGCCTGTCGAACAAGCGACAACGTCCTTCGGTCAAGGGGTGTCGGTGACGCCGATTCAGCAGGTTGCCGCTGTTTCTGCGGCGGTCAATGGCGGAATTTTGTATACCCCATATGTTGCGAAACAATGGGTTGATCCTGAGACAGGAAAGGTGATCATCCGCAATACACCAAAAGCGAAGCGCCGCGTTATTTCCGAGGAAACGTCCAAACAAGTTCGCTATGCGCTTGAAAGCGTCGTTGCCCAAGGAACAGGAAAAGGCGCTTACGTCGAAGGATATCGCGTCGGCGGAAAAACGGGAACGGCGCAAAAAGCGAAAGGCGGGCGATATTTAACGGACAACTATATCGTTTCATTTATCGGCTTTGCTCCGGCGGATGACCCGCAGCTTGTTGTTTATGTTGCTGTTGACAACCCGAAAGGAACGGTGCAGTTTGGCGGCGTTGTCTCTGCCCCAATTGTCGGAAAAATTATGGGAGACAGTTTGCGCGTGCTTGGCGTCAAACCAAGGAAAGGCCAAATGGAAAAAGAGCGGGCGTGGAATGATCCGAAAATGGTCGAAGTGCCGAATTTAATCGGCTTATCGAAAAAAGACTTGCAACAGCAACTTTTTAACTTAAAATTAGATGTTAGTGGAGAAGGTGACGTTGTCATTGAGCAAGCTCCAAAACCTGGAGTGAAAGTAAAAGAAGGTTCGACCATTCGCATCTATTTGGCAGCAGAAACAGAGACATTCCGTGAAGGCGAATAAATCTCGAGGGGCGGCTAGAGTAGGTTGTCATCTATATCTCGCCCCTTTTTCCGCTTTTGGTTGTTTTGTTTTCAACGAGGACTATTGAAGCGAAAGGATGAATAAAAGTGAAGCTGCAGACGCTGCTTTCGTATTTGCATGATTTAACACCATATGTCGGCGAAAACCCGACGATCACTTCCATTGAAATGGATTCGCGACAAGTAAAAAAAGGGGCATTGTTTATTTGCATCAAAGGGTTTACCGTCGATGGGCACGATTTTGCGAAACAGGCAGTAGAAAACGGGGCTGTAGCAATCATTGCCGAACGCCCTCTCGATGTCGATGTGCCTGTGATTGTCGTCCGCGATAGCCGGCGGGCGATGGCAGTGCTCGCCGATGCGTTTTACGGGCAGCCGACCCATCGGTTGCATTTGATCGGCGTTACGGGCACAAACGGAAAAACGACAACGACTCATATAATAGAGCAGATTGTAAGAAAGGCAAATAAAAAAACAGGGTTAATCGGGACGGTACATATTAAAATTGGCGATGATGCGTATCCAACGCAAAATACGACGCCCGAATCGCTGCTGTTGCAGCGGACGTTTAAGCAGATGGCCGACGAAGGAGTCGATGTTGCCATCATGGAAGTGTCTTCACATGCCCTTCATATGGGGCGCGTGCACGGTTGTGACTATGATGTTGCCGTGTTTACCAATTTAACGCAAGATCATCTCGATTACCATGGGACGATGGAAGAATATCGCAATGCGAAAGGGCTGCTATTTGCCCAGCTTGGAAATCGTTATGACCATGAGCGTCCTAAGTTTGCGGTGTTAAACAATGATGATCCTGCTTCACAATACTATAAGCATATGACGGCAGCGACCGTGATTACATACGGAACGAAAACAGACAGCGATATTATGGCAAAGCGGATTGATATCGTCCCGAACGGAATGGCGTTTGATCTGATCACACCGCACGGTACGGCCCGCGTTAAAACGAAATTAATCGGATTGTTTAATGTATATAATTTACTTGCAGCCGTTTCCGCTTGTCTTGTATCAGGGATTCCATTTCCTGTTATTGTGGAGGCGATTGAAGAAATTTCCGGAGTTGCGGGACGGTTTGAAACAGTCGATGAAGGGCAAGACTTTACAGTAATCGTAGATTATGCCCATACGCCAGATAGCTTGGAAAATGTCTTAAAAACGGCTCAGCAATTTGCCCGGAAAAACGTTTATGTTGTTGTTGGCTGCGGCGGCGACCGAGATCGTACAAAACGGCCGCTGATGGCAAAAGTGGCGGTCCAATACGCCGATGTGGCCATTTTCACTTCTGACAACCCGCGTTCCGAAGATCCTGAGCAAATTTTGCGTGATATGGAAGCAGGCGTTCCCGGGGAGCGTTATGTGACGATCGTGGACCGCAAAGAGGCGATTTATTACGCGATTGAACAAGCGCAAGAAGGCGACATTGTTTTAATCGCGGGCAAAGGGCATGAAACGTATCAAATCATCGGTGATCGCGTCATTGCTTTTGATGACCGGCTTGTTGCCAGGGAAGCGATTAAGGAGCGGAAGAAGATATGCTGACATATGAAATGGTGAAACGGTTATGCAAAAACGTTCGCGGAATCGCCGATGATACGATGGTGTTCCACCATGTGTTTGTCGATCCTTACGAGCATGCTCCGAAAGGGTTGTTCGTTCCGCTAAGGAGCGGGATAGAAACGCTAAACATCGCGATTGAGCATGGGGCGATCGCCGCGCTTTGGCAGGAAGGCGAGGCATTGCCGCGCTATGTGCCAAACCAATTTCCGCTCTTTTTTGTTTCATCGCCGCTGCAAGCGTTAGAAGAGCTGTTAGATGCGTATGGGCAATGGAAAAAAACAGCGTTTCACCTTACTATTTCTTCGCATAATGAACAAAATCGTTCATATGATATAGCGGTGTTGGATGCACTCAAACGGCTGCAACAGAAACAGATATGCGTTCAAGGACAAGAAGGATGTGACCGATCATGCTAGAGCAAGTCATTGTTTTTGCCATCGTTCTTTCATTTTTGATTACTGTTATATTGTCGCCGATGTTTATTCCGTTTTTAAGACGGTTGAAATTCGGGCAAAGCATTCGGGAAGAAGGGCCGAAGTCGCATCAAAAAAAGTCGGGCACCCCGACGATGGGAGGAATTATGATTTTGCTTTCCATCGTCGTGACAACGGTTTGGATGACGCAAAAGTTTGCGACCCTTTCCGTTGAAACGTATTTGCTGCTGTTTGTGACGATAGGGTATGGACTGCTTGGCTTTTTAGATGATTTTATTAAAGTGGTCATGAAGCGGAATCTTGGTTTGACGAGCAAACAAAAATTCATTGGTCAGTTAATCATTGCCATTGTTTTTTACATTGTGTATCAGCGCAGCGGTTTTTCCACTGCTTTGCATATTCCGGGAACAGATCTTTCTATTAATCTCGGGTTTGGCTATGTGCTATTGCTTATTTTTATGCTTGTCGGCGGTTCGAATGCAGTCAATTTAACCGACGGACTTGACGGCTTATTGGCTGGGACGGCGGCCATTGCATTCGGCGCTTATGCGGTTCTTGCTTGGAACCAAGGCCAGTATGACATTTCTATTTTTTGTGTCTCTGTTGTTGGGGCGGTGCTTGGATTTTTAGTCTTTAACGCCCATCCGGCGAAAGTATTTATGGGGGATACCGGGTCGCTTGCATTAGGCGGGGCGATCGCGACTGTCGCTATTTTAACGAAGCTGGAAATATTGCTCGTTATTATTGGCGGCGTCTTTGTGATTGAAACATTGTCTGTCATTATTCAAGTCATTTCCTTTAAAACAACGGGAAAACGCGTGTTTCGCATGAGCCCGTTGCATCATCATTACGAGTTGCTCGGCTGGTCGGAGTGGCGCGTTGTCGTCACGTTCTGGGCGGTCGGCTTATTATTTGCAATGCTAGGAATCTATATCGAGGTGTGGATCTAATTGAAACAGACAGCTTTTTATCAACAACATCGGGTGTTAGTCATCGGTTTAGCGAAAAGCGGATTTGCCGCGGCAAAATTGCTTCACGAGCTTGGAGCGATCGTCACAGTAAACGATCGCAAGCCGTTTGAAGAAAATGAAGAAGCGCAACGGTTAGAACAATTGGGAATTCGGGTGGTTTGCGGCGGGCATCCGCTTGAGCTCTTGGATGAGCCGTTTGATCTTATCGTGAAAAATCCTGGTATTCCATATACGAATCCAATCGTCAAAAAAGCGATCGAAAAACATTTGCCGGTGATCACGGAAGTGGAGTTAGCGTACCATATTTCCGAAGCGCCATTTATCGGAATCACCGGTTCTAATGGAAAAACAACAACAACGACATTAATTTATGAAATGCTGCGTGAAGGGGAAAAACGCCCGCTGCTTGCCGGAAACATCGGAGTGGCCGCCTGTGAAGTGGCGCAAAAAGCGGAAGCAAACAATTGGCTTGTAACGGAACTTTCCTCTTTTCAGCTGGCGGGAATTCGCGACTTTCGCCCGCACATTTCCGTTTTATTAAACATTTTTGATGCGCATTTAGATTACCACGGCACAAAAGAAGCTTATGCGCAGGCCAAAGCGAATATTTTTAAAAACCAGACAAATGAAGATTATGCGGTTGTCAATGCTGACGATGAACTTGTTATGCGGCTTGCGGAGAATTCCTGCGCGCAAAAAGTTATTTTTTCCGCAACGAAAAAATTAGATAGCGGCGCTTATATAAAAGACGGATGGATCTATTGGAACGATGAAGCAGTGATTGCGGTTTCCGACATTGTGCTTCCTGGAAAACATAATTTAGAAAATATATTGGCGGCTGTTGCTGTTGCGAAATTAACAGGTGTTGACAATAAAGCGATCGCCAAGGTTTTAACAACGTTTACGGGAGTGAAGCACCGGCTTCAATATATTGCTACGATTGATGGAAGAAAGTTTTTCAATGATTCAAAAGCGACAAACATTCTTGCGACACAAAGAGCATTGTCCGCTTTTGAAAAAGATTCTGTCATCCTTTTGGCAGGCGGACTTGACCGCGGCAATGAATTCGATGCACTTCTTCCTTATTTGCATAATGTGAAGGCGATCATATTGTTTGGGCAAACGGCGGCAAAAATCGCCCGCGTTGCTAAACAGGCGGGAATAGAAACGATCGAATATGTCGATAATGTGGAAAAAGCCGTGCCGGTTGCCTATCGCTTGTCCGAACCGGGTGACGTCATTTTACTATCGCCGGCATGCGCGAGCTGGGATCAATATAAAACTTTTGAACAGAGAGGGGACATTTTTATCAACGCCGTGCATAAGTTGAAATAGGGAGGAAGGACATTAACAAAGCAGAGGTGTTGGGCATTGCCGCGGAAAAAGTCTACGCCTGATTTTTTGCTGATTATCCTTACGTTTTCACTGCTGGCGATCGGGCTTATTATGGTGTATAGCGCCAGTGCGATTTGGGCGGAATATAGGTTTCACGATTCGTTTTTCTTCGCGAAGCGGCAACTTTTATTTGCCGGTGTGGGAATCATCGCGATGTTCTTGATTATGAATATCGATTATTGGATGTGGCGCGATTGGTCAAAAGCGCTTATAATCGTATGTTTCGTCTTGCTTGTTCTTGTATTAATCCCTGGGGTCGGGATGGTGCGCAACGGATCGCGCAGCTGGATTGGCGTTGGCGCGTTTTCCATTCAGCCGTCAGAATTTATGAAACTCGCCATGATCGCATTTTTGGCGAAATATTTATCAGAAAACCAAAAAAATATTACCTCGTTTAAACGCGGTCTGCTTCCTGCCTTGGCGCTCCTGTTTGTTGCCTTTGGAATGATCATGCTTCAGCCGGACTTAGGAACCGGCACAGTAATGGTCGGCACATGTATTGCCATGATTTTTGTCGCCGGCGCTCGCATCAGCCATTTTATCGGATTGGGAGTGCTTGGACTGGCAGGGTTTGCTGCGCTTGTTTTGTCGGCGCCGTACCGGATAAAGCGGATCACTTCGTTTTTAAATCCTTGGGAAGACCCGCTCGGAAGCGGGTTTCAAATTATCCAGTCGCTGTACGCGATTGGTCCTGGCGGATTGTTTGGCTTAGGATTGGGACAAAGCCGGCAAAAGTTTTTTTATTTGCCGGAACCGCAAACAGATTTTATTTTTGCGATTTTGGCAGAGGAGCTTGGGTTTATTGGCGGATCGCTTGTGCTGCTTTTATTTAGTTTGCTGCTTTGGCGCGGGGTCCGCATCGCTCTTGGCGCGCCGGATTTGTACGGGAGTTTTCTCGCTATCGGCATTATTTGTATGGTGGCGATTCAAGTGATGATTAATATCGGGGTGGTTACAGGACTAATGCCGGTAACGGGAATCACATTGCCGTTTTTAAGCTATGGCGGTTCGTCGCTGACGTTGATGTTAATGGCGATCGGCGTTTTGCTCAATATAAGCAAACACGCGAGATATTAGCCTCATTTGCCGGCTGCGCCAAAGTTTTGCTAAGGGAAAAGCCATCATCCAGTTTCGTTGATCTTGGAAAGGGTATCTCTCTAATCTGATTTAGAGGGACACCCTCTCATTTTGTTTACGATATACATAACGGTGACGCCGAGGAGGAAATAAGCATACGTATATACATAGGCCGTTATGGAAAGGAGATGGGATAGATGAAGGCAATGATAAAAGAATTGGCAAACGCCAATGTCGGAAAAGTAAAGGAGCGGGAGCCTTTAGCGAACCATACGACAATGAAAGTCGGCGGCCCTGCGGATGTCTTGATTGAACCGTCCAGCATAGAAAGTTTGCAAAACGCAATAGCGATTGTGAAAAAGTATGAAGTGCCGTGGCGCGCAATTGGCCGCGGTTCCAATTTGCTTGTTTCGGACGAAGGGATCGAAGGGGTTGTCATCAAAATGGACGAAGGATTGGATGAATTGCATGTTGACGGGGAAACCGTGACGGTCGGCGGCGGATATTCATTAGTACGTCTTGCCACATTAATGAGCAAACAAGGATTATCCGGATTGGAATTTGCCGGCGGAATTCCTGGTTCAGTTGGAGGAGCGGTTTATATGAACGCGGGGGCGCACGGTTCCGATATGTCGCAAATCGTCAAAAGGGCGCTCATTTTATTTCCGGACGGGACAATGGAATGGCTGACGAACGAAGAAATGGAATTTGCGTACCGCACTTCTGTGTTGCAAACAAAGCGGCGCGGAATTTGCGTAGCGGCGGAACTCCGGCTTGCTTCCGGGAACCGTGAAAAAATTGTTGCCAAAATGCGGGAAAACAAAGACTACCGCCGCAAGACACAGCCGTGGGATAAACCATGCGCGGGCAGCATTTTCCGCAATCCTTTACCGCAGCACGCCGGAAGGCTGATCGAGGAGGCTGGCTTAAAGGGATATGCCATTGGCGGCGCAAAAATTTCAGAACAGCATGCGAATTTTATCGTTAATACGGGAAACGCGAAGGCGAAAGACGTGCTGGACTTAATTCGCTTCGTAAAAAAAACGATTAATGAGTTGTACGGCATTCATTTGCAGACAGAAGTAGAAATTATTGGCCGGAAGTTGTAAAATCTAGCTCTCTATTTTACAATATTATTGATACGATAAAAACATGTTTGTCTGCGTTAGGAACGTAAAATATAACGGCATCAGATGTGCCGTTTGTTTTTATAAACATGCTTTCGAGTTTATTCGGAAAGCGGTGAATGGCTTTGGAAAAAGGAAAAATTGTTGTCCTTGAGGAACGGGTGCCGAAATTAAAAGAACGGCGGAGGCAAAAAGCCAATCGTCGTTTAATCGCGTATATCTTTTTCTTTTTTCTTCTCATTTTATGCATGATTTATTTTCAGTCGCCGTTAAGCTATGTCCATCATATTCAAGTAACCGGGAATCGTCATCTTTCCGAAGACCAGGTGATCCAATTAAGCGGCATCACAAAGCGGACAAGTTTTTGGAAAGTGAAGGAAGAAGAAGTTCAGCGGGATATTGAGAAACATCCGGAAGTAAAGAGCGTGACATTGGAAAAATATTTCCCAAATGCGATCACCATCCACGTGAAAGAACGGCGGAGAATTGCTTATATTTATGACGGGCAAACGTTTTTTCCGCTTTTAGAGAATGGTTACATTCTGAAAAAACGCACATCCAAAACCGCGCCAAGCGATGCGCCGATTTTAATCAATTGGAAAAAAGGAGAGGACATTCAAGAAATTGCAGGACAGTTGGCGCAGCTTTCCCCATCGATATTAAATGCCATTTCTGAAATTCATTACACACCGAACGATGATAACCGTTACCATATAACCGTTTATATGAACGATGGTTTCGAAGTGAGCGCGAACGTGCAAAACTTTGCCGATAAAATGTCATTGTATCCGTCCATCGTCCAGCAATTAGATCCGAACGTAAAAGGGGTAATCCATCTGGAAGTAAGCAATTATTTTACCGCTTATAAACAGCCGAAAAAGGAGGATGACAATGGCTAAACGGAAAGGAAATCGTGTCATCCTCGCATTTATCTGCTTCATACTGGGATTTATGCTTTCGTTTTCTTATCAATATACAAAAACAAAAACGGCAAAGCGGAATATCACCGACCGGCAGTGGCAAAAGGAATATGAATATCGGAAGCAATTGATTCAAATCCAAAAAGAAAATCGCCGCCTAAAAAATGAATTAGTGCAAAAACAAAATAAAGTTGCGGAAATGGAAAAAACGCTGGCGGACGAACGGACAGCATACACAGATTTGGCAAAACAGGCGGAAATGTTACGCATGTATGTCGGAGAGTCGAAAGTGAAAGGACAAGGGATTGAAATAACGTTATCTGATGCCTCCTATATTCCTTCTGAACAAAGCGCGACAGATTACATGGTGCACGAACAGCACGTCTTCAAGGTCATACACGAGCTGCTTATTTCTGGTGCGGAAGCAATAGCGATCAATGGGCAGCGAATTTCCCACCGTTCGTATATCGTTTGCAACGGCCCTGTAATTGAAGTGGACGGTACCCAACATGCCGCTCCTTTTGTCATTTCCGCAATCGGCAATCCAACGGTTCTTGCTTCCGCGTTGAATATTCCCGGTGGGGTAAAAGATTTGCTTGTTCAAGATAACATCATAGTTAAGATTGCTAGCAAAGATGAAATTGTGTTGGATCCTGTCTTTCACGCTAATCATAAATAGACGGTCCTAAATGAAAGAATGGTGAGATGGTTGGAACGGAAAAAAACGATATATTTTACTGGCATTACGGCCATTTTCGGATTTATGCTAGCGGTTCAACTTCAAACGACATCACACCCTAAAGTCCGCGACACACGCGATATTTGGGAACTGCGCGCTGATTTGAAAAAAGAGCAGCAGCTGCAGCAGCAGCTTTTGTCAGATATTGAAAAGTATGAAGAAAAGATGCGGAGCTACCAGCAAAGGCAGTCCTCCCGGAAAGAAGCGGTCTTGCGGGAAACAGTAAGCGAATTGCGGAAAGAAGCCGGATTGACGAAAGCCGAAGGAGCGGGCCTTGTTTTAACGATTCAATCGTTTTATCCGGATCGTTACACAGGTCCAATCACGGAAACCGTTTCGCCTGAACTGTTGCAGCGGCTCATCAATGAGCTGAACATGTATGGAGCGAAAGAAATTGCTGTTGCCGGGGAGCGGATAACGAACACGACGGCGATTCGCGACGTGAACGGCGCGACGAAAATCGGGGATAGCAAAATTTCTTCGTTGCCAATTGAAGTAAAAGTAATCGCTGATGATGCGGAGATGCTTTATAACCGGCTTAACGTATCGACCATTCGCGATGATTTCGTCGTCGAAAATTTGCAGCTCGTTGTTTCCAAACCGTTAGCGTCGGTCGTTGTCCCGCCGTCTGAAAAAAACGGGAACGTGAAATATATGGAAGCGGCAATAGCCGAAAAGGAGGAAAAGTGATATGTGGCTTCCGCTCATCGGCTTATTGGTTGGTTTAATCATAGGACTGCTGACTGATTTGCGTGTCCCTGATGAATATTCCAACTATTTATCTATTGCAATCCTTGCTGCATTTGATACATTAATTGGTGGCATCCGTGCCCATTTACAGCAAACATATGACGAAATAGTATTTATAACAGGATTCTTTTTTAATATTATTTTGGCTGCATCTTTAGCTTTTCTTGGTGTCCATCTTGGTGTAGACTTGTATTTAGCAGCTGTATTTGCATTCGGAATACGCCTTTTTCAAAATATTGCTGTTATTCGTCGCCTTCTTCTTGCCGAATGGATGGAAAGGCGACAAAACCGTGAAAAAAGTTAAGCGGAAAAAAGGAAAGTTTCTTCAAATGTTGAATATATGAGTAAAACGATTTGATCGTCCTTTATATATAAACGATCGCCGGTGATAAGCGAACGTTCTGTGATAAATTTTAACGTAGCTGTCAGTCGGTATAAATTCAGCTAAAGGAGGTGTCACTGCTTACTAAAATCTTAAATGCGAATAAACCGCAAATATGGATGTTAGCTGGATTGTTGATTTTGCTAAAGCGGTAAATATACGATTTTAGTAGGCAGGTACCAAGAAATGAGCAGCAATGAAATCGTCGTTAGTCTTGATATTGGCACATCCAGCGTCAAAGTCATAATCGGGGAAATGTTAAACGAGTCACTCAACATTATTGGAGTGGGAAATGTAAAATCGGAAGGGCTGAAGAAAGGGGCCATTGTTGATATAGATAAAACGGTGCAATCGATCAAAAGAGCGGTTGAGCAGGCAGAACGAATGGTCGGCTTAACGATCCGCCGAGTCATTGTCGGCGTGACTGGCAATCATGTGCAGCTTCAAGATTGCCACGGCATCGTCGCCGTTTCCAGCGAAAACCGGGAAATTACCGATGAAGATGTTGCGCGTGTCATGGACGCCGCGCAAGTTGTATCGATTCCTCCAGATCGGGAAATTATTGGCGTAATTCCGCGGCAGTTTATCGTTGATGGATTAGACGGGATTAATGATCCGCGGGGGATGCTCGGCGTCCGCCTCGAAATGGAAGGAACGATTATTACCGGTGCGAAAACGATTTTACATAACTTGCTTCGCTGCGTGGAAAGAGCCGGGCTGGAAATAAGCGATATTTGCTTACAGCCGCTAGCTGCTGGTTCCATTGCGCTGTCCGATGATGAAAAAAATTTAGGCGTGGCGCTAGTTGATATCGGCGGCGGTTCGACGACCGTTGCCATCTTTGAACAAGGTTTTTTGCAAGCAACTTCCGTTTTGCCCGTTGGAGGCGATCATATTACAAAAGACTTGTCGATCGGGCTCCGAACGTCGACGGAAGATGCGGAAAAAATAAAGCTGAAACATGGACACGCTTTTTATGATCTGGCTTCTGATGAAGAAGTATTTGATGTTCCGGTCATCGGCACTGATCAACATCAGCAGTTTAGCCAGCTGGAAATTGCCGATATTATTGAGGCGAGACTGGAAGAAATTTTTCAGATGGTTCAACAGGAAATCCGTAAGCTGGGATTTCGCGATTTGCCAGGCGGTTATGTGCTGACTGGCGGAGTAGCGAATATGCCCGGGATCTTGGAGTTAGCTCATGTCGTATTAGGAAGCAGTGTTCGCATCGCCATGCCTGATTATATAGGGGTGCGCGATCCGCAATATACGACAGGAGTCGGGCTGATAAAATTTGCCTACCGGCAAGCAGCGCTGCAAGGAAAATCAGTTCCTGTCGCTGCAGCGGTGATGGAGCCGATGGAAAAACGTCCGCAAAAACAACAACAACCGAAGCAAAAAAAGAAAGAAGCGACTTTTGGCAAAAAAGTGAAAAAGTTTTTCGGTTATTTCTTTGAATAGAGATTGAATTTGGGAGGATTTAGTCATGTTGGAGTTTGACACTACAGTTGATCAATTGGCTAAGATTAAGGTGATAGGAGTTGGCGGCGGCGGTAACAATGCCGTCAATCGGATGATTGAACATGGTGTGCAAGGTGTTGAGTTTATTGCGGTGAATACAGACGCGCAAGCGTTAAATTTATCGAAAGCACCAATAAAGCTGCAAATTGGCGCAAAATTAACGCGCGGCTTGGGAGCTGGCGCGAACCCGGAAGTGGGAAAAAAAGCGGCAGAAGAGAGCAAAGAGCAAATTGAAGAAGCGCTGAAAGGCGCGGATATGGTGTTCGTTACCGCGGGAATGGGCGGCGGAACAGGAACTGGCGCTGCTCCAGTGATTGCGCAAATCGCCCGTGAGTTAGGGGCATTGACGGTTGGTGTTGTGACTCGCCCATTTACGTTTGAAGGGAGAAAGCGGGCGACACAGGCGGCAAACGGAATCGCCGCTATGAAAGAAGCGGTCGATACATTGATTGTCATTCCAAACGACCGTTTATTAGAAATTGTCGACAAAAATACACCGATGCTCGAAGCGTTCCGCGAAGCGGATAACGTTCTGCGCCAAGGGGTGCAAGGCATCTCTGACTTAATCGCGGTGCCGGGGCTTATTAACTTGGACTTTGCCGATGTGAAAACCATTATGTCCAACAAAGGCTCTGCGCTGATGGGCATCGGCGTGGCCAGCGGGGAAAACCGTGCGGCAGAAGCGGCGAAAAAAGCTATTTCTAGCCCGTTGCTTGAAACGTCGATTGATGGGGCGCAAGGCGTGTTAATGAACATTACCGGCGGCACGAATTTAAGCCTTTATGAGGTGCAAGAAGCTGCCGATATTGTCGCATCTGCGGCTGACCAAGATGTTAATATGATTTTCGGCTCGGTCATTAATGAAGACTTAAAAGATGAAATTGTTGTAACGGTTATTGCGACTGGGTTTAATGAAAATGTGGCATCACAATCGCGCCCATCCCGCACTGGATTTGGCACGATTCCAAAAATCACGACGGCTCCTAAACGGGAAAAGCGCGAAGAACCTGTTCAAGATTATGCAGCGCTGCGTTCCTCGCAAGTCGAAGATCCGCTTGACATTCCTGCTTTTCTCCGCAATCGCAACCGCCGCCGCTAAGCGAAAGAGCGCGAATCTTTTACGGTTCGCGCTCTTTTTTTATTTCGTTGGGCGCCAACCGGCTTTTCGGGGCAGCAGGCCTCTTCGGTGGCCGAAGATAGTTGCCCGCGCGGTTAAGCGGCAGACGCTTTCCGTTTTTCTTGTTTCTTTGACAAAAGTTTCTGCTTTTCATCATCATAAATTGACAGACTTTCCAATAAGATGTACTATATACTATTTTCAGAAATTGTTTCGTGCTGTTGCAGGAGAAGGAGGCTGTTTCGTTGGCCGTTTATTTGGACGTCGTTTGGCTGTTAAACGTTTGTTTTGACAGTTTATTGCTTTGGCTGACAGCGATTATGTTAAAGCGGGCTGTCGTGTGGTGGCGGGTATTACTTGGAGCGTTCATTGGCGGATTACTTGTCGTTATGATGTTTACGCCATTTTCGCCGTATGTTCAGCATCCGGTAAGCAAAATCGTCTTCTCGCTCCTCATTGTTTTCGCGGCGTTTGGCTTTAAACGGATACGGTATTTTTTGGAAAACCTTTTTGCTTTTTATTTTGTGACATTTACGGTCGGAGGAGGGATGATTGCCGTTCATTATTTTTTACAACAGCAAATGAATATTCATAATGGCATGCTGATGACACATTCCCTCGGTGTCGGGGATCCGGTCAGTTGGACATTTGTTTTATTAGGATTTCCAGCATTATGGATATTTTCGCGGGCGCGCATCAACGGGATTCGCGAAAAAAAATTGCGATTTGAACACATTATCGACGTTCTTATTGTGTTTGATGGTGTCCCGATTCAGCTAAGAGGGCTTATCGATAGCGGAAACCAGCTTTATGACCCGCTGACCAAAACGCCCGTTATGATTGTGGAGATGGATAAAGTTAAAAAAGTGTTGCCGGAGGAATTAGTGGGCCATCTTCCGTTTGCAGCGTCGATGGATTGGCTCCATCAAGCGCAATTGGAAAAGTGGGCGCCTCGCCTTCGCATTGTTCCCTATCGTGTTGTCGGGAGCGAGCAGCGATTTTTAGTTGCGATTAAGCCGGACCGCATTATGCTGTGTTACGAGCAACAATGGCTGGAAGTGGAAAAAGGGCTCATCGGATTAAACGAAACTAACTTGTCTGGCGATGGAGAATATGAGTGTATTGTACATCCGAAAATGGTACAAATGGGAAAGCAAATCACCGCTTCATAAACTTGTTACTATATCATACTCATCATTTGCTAATTTAGAAGGGGGATTTTCATGAAAAAGTGGAAACTTCGCATCACTTATTTTTTGTATAAGTTGTTAAAAAAACTAGGAATAAAAATGGATGAATTGTATTATATCGGCGGGAGTGAGGCGCTGCCGCCGCCATTGACGAAAGAAGAAGAAGAAATGCTGATCGGAAAGCTTTCTGACGGGGATGAAACGGCAAGATCGCTTCTCATTGAGCGCAATTTGCGGCTTGTTGTCTATATTGCACGTAAATTCGAGAATACAGGAATCAACATCGAAGATTTGATTAGCATAGGAACGATCGGATTAATTAAAGCGGTAAACACGTTTAATCCGGAAAAAAAAATTAAATTGGCTACCTACGCTTCCCGCTGCATTGAAAATGAAATATTAATGCATTTGCGCCGGAATAATAAAGTCCGCGCGGAAGTATCGTTTGATGAACCGTTAAATATTGATTGGGACGGGAATGAACTGTTGCTGTCAGATGTGCTTGGAACAGAAGACGACGTGATCACAAAAGATTTGGAAGCAGACGTCGATAGGAATCTTTTATTTAATGCGTTGCGCCAGCTGAGCGACCGTGAAAAACAAATTATGGAACTTCGCTTTGGACTTTCTGGTGGAGAAGAAAAAACGCAAAAAGACGTTGCCGACTTGCTCGGCATATCGCAATCTTACATATCTCGGCTAGAAAAACGGATTATTAAGCGTCTTCGCAAAGAATTCAACAAAATGATGTAAAAATAACGGCGATGGTTTCATTGCCGTTTTTTATGTGCTTAAGACAAGCGTGCATATTTTTTCTTCCGGAGGAGATACTGAAAATTGACGATTCAGCATCTCCTGATGGGAGGGAAAGACTTGACAAGAAACAAAGTGGAGATTTGCGGAGTAGATACCTCAAAGCTGCCAGTGCTAAAAAATGAAGAAATGAGGGAACTGTTCAAGCGAATGCATGAAGGGGATTTAGAGGCAAGGGAAAAATTGGTGAATGGAAATTTACGCCTTGTATTAAGTGTGATTCAGCGGTTTAACAATCGCGGTGAGTTTGTGGATGATTTGTTTCAAGTTGGTTGTATCGGACTTATGAAATCCATTGATAATTTTGATTTAAGCCAAAATGTGAAATTTTCAACGTATGCGGTACCAATGATTATTGGGGAAATCCGCAGATATTTGCGTGACAACAATCCGATCCGCGTTTCCCGCTCGCTTCGTGATATTGCTTATAAAGCGCTGCAAGTGCGTGAAAAATTAATGGGGGAGGCGGCGAAAGAGCCGACGACCGAAGAAATTGCCAATGTGCTTGGCATTCCCCACGAAGAAGTGGTGTTTGCTTTAGATGCGATTCAAGATCCTGTTTCATTATTTGAACCGATTTATAACGATGGCGGCGATCCGATTTATGTGATGGACCAATTAAGCGATGAACGCAACGGCGACAGCCAGTGGATTGAAGAAATCGCCCTGAAAGAAGGGCTGTGCCGTCTGAATGAACGAGAAAAAATGATCATCCGCAAGCGTTTTTTTCAAGGAAAAACGCAAATGGAGGTTGCGGAAGAAATCGGAATTTCCCAAGCGCAAGTATCGCGGCTCGAAAAAGCAGCAATACGCCAAATGAACAAAAATATCCAAGTGTAAGAGCTGTTTGTTACGGCTCTTTTCTTTTTTTACATAAGCCACTAGACAAAATCATATAGTGATGATAAGAGAAAAAAGCGGGGGATGTTGAATGGTGAGAATTTCCGAATTTCAAACAAAGGACGTTGTCAACGTGGCAAACGGGAAAAAATTAGGGAACATCGGGGACATAGATATTGACTTAGAGACAGGGCAAATACAATCGCTGATCATCTTGGGGGCGGGAAAGGTGCTCGGCTTGTTTGGCAGGGAAGAGGAAACAGTGATTCCGTGGCAAAATATCGTCAAAGTCGGTGCGGATGTCATTTTAGTGCGCTTACATGAAAGTGAATAAATAAATAATGATTATCACGTTGAAGAAAACTATGATAAAATAGGAAAAAAAGTGATAAAAACCAACAAAAATATGAGGTTGACGAAGATGTTAGACATTTTTCAACAAGCGGGAGAAGAGATGCTGTTGTTGCACGGCCGCCGTTCGTTTCCTAATCTTGTCGCCGGATTTACGACGAAACACGGAGGCGTCAGCAAAGGAGCGTTTGCGACGTTCAATTTAGGGCTGCATGTTGGCGATGAGGTTTCTTCTGTTTGCCGCAATCGGCAGCGGCTGGCGGATCTGCTCCAATTTCCGCTGGAACAATGGGTATGTTGCGAACAAATACACGATGCCCGCATCGAAAAGGTGACAAGCAGCCAAAGCGGGAAAGGAGCGGCGGATTACAAGTCAGCCATTGCTGGGACGGACGGCTTGTATACAAAAGAAGCTGGATTGCTGCTTGCCTTATGTTTCGCTGATTGCGTACCGCTTTATTTTATGGCGCCGAAACATGGCATGATCGGTCTTGCTCATGCCGGCTGGCGGGGAACGGTAAAAAACATTGCGGGAGAAATGATTCACCTTTGGCATGAGCGTGAACATATTCCTTTGGATGACATATATGTGGCGATCGGTCCGGCGATTGGCGCTTGCTGCTATATCGTCGATGACCGCGTCATCACGTACGTTGATTGCATTTTGGATGGTGAACAGGCTCCCTATAAGCAAGTGAGCATAGGACAATATGCCCTTGATTTAAAAGAGCTGAATAAAGTATTACTGATACAGGCAGGAGTTCGTGAAGAACATATTGATATTTCCGGGTATTGTACGAGTTGCGCTGATTATTTGTTTTTTTCCCATCGTCGCGATCAAGGAAAAACAGGAAGAATGATGGCGTTTATCGGCAGGAAGGGGGAATGAACGATGACGGTTCGCGACAATTTAGCAATCATTCGCGAAAACATTGAAGCAGCATGTCAACGCGTGGGGCGCGACCCTGCCGACATTCGCATTGTTGCTGTTACGAAATATGTGAGTGTAGAACGGGCAAAAGAGGCATTAGAAGCTGGCATTACCGATTTGGGAGAAAATCGTGATGATGGGTTGCTACAAAAATATGAAGCGCTAGGTAATGAACCGACATGGCATTTTATTGGCACGTTGCAATCGTGAAAAGTGAAACATATTATTGACAAAGTCGATTATATTCATTCTCTTGATCGGATGTCGCTTGCAAAAGAAATCGAAAAACGGGCAACGAAGCGGATGAAATGTTTTGTCCAAGTAAATGTGTCGGGCGAAGCGACGAAACATGGGTTAGCAAAAGAAGAAGTGATTCCATTTATTGAGCAGCTGCGCGATTTTTCCCGTATCGAGGTAATCGGTTTGATGACGATGGCGCCATATACGGATGATGAATCCGTTTTACGTTCATGCTTTCGCCAATTAAAGTTGTTGCAAGAAAATGTACAAGCATTGCACATTCCAAATGCTCCATGTACGGAGCTGTCGATGGGCATGTCCAACGATTACGTGATTGCCATTGAAGAAGGTGCAACTTTTATTCGGCTTGGCACATCGCTTGTCGGCAAAGAATGTTAGGAGGTGAAATCGATGGGATTAATTAAAAAGTTCAAAGATTATTTTTTAGAGGAAGATTATGACGAATATGAAGAAGAGTATGAGGAAGAGGAAGAAACTCGGGAAGCGGCAAAGGAAAATGCGAAATCCAATGTGGTGAGTTTGCAAAGTGTGCAAAAATCGTCCAAAGTAGTGTTAATTGAGCCGAGAGCGTATGCGGAAGCGCAAGAAATCGCTGACCATTTAAAAAATCGCCGCGCAGTGGTTGTGAATTTGCAACGAATTCAACATGACCAAGCGAAACGTATCGTCGACTTTTTAAGCGGCACCGTATACGCGATTGGCGGAGATATTCAGCAAGTTGGCACGAAAATTTTTTTGTGCACGCCAGATAATGTTGACGTGACTGGTTCGATTTCCATCGACAGTGACGTTGATACGCCAATGAAGAGGTGGTAACTGCTTATGGATAGTTTGCTATGGTTTTTAACGACATTGATTCAAATTTATACGTATGCGCTCATTATTTACATTTTGATGTCATGGTTTCCGAATGCGCGTGATACGAAAATCGGGCAGATGCTTGCAACGATTTGTGAGCCGTATTTAGAACCGTTTCGCCGCATTATCCCGCCAATCGGAATGATTGACGTTTCTCCGATTGTCGCCTTTTTAGTGCTCCGTTTTGCGACAAAAGGATTGTACGCTCTTTTTGATATGTTAAATTTAGTGTAAGGAATCCGTTTCAGGGTTCCTTTCTTTCATGAAAGTAAGGTGCTAGCGATGGAAATATACCAGCATTTTCGCAAAGAAGAACATCATTTTATTGATCAAGTGTTAGAATGGCAAGAAACGGTGAAGAGACAATATGCGCCAAAGCTAACCGATTTTTTAGATCCACGCGAGCAACAAATTGTGCAAAGCGTCATTGGCCGTGACGAGGAAGTACATTTTTCATTTTTTGGCGGCGCATCGTTTACGGAACGCAAACGGGCGTTATTGTATCCGCCGTATTTTCAGCCTTCAGAAGAAGATTATGAAATTGCTTTATTTGAGGTCCGTTATCCAAGCAAGTTTGTAACGATCGGGCATCGCCAAGTGTTAGGAGCGCTCATGTCGCTCGGGTTGAGGCGCGGCAAATTTGGTGATATTTTAATGAAGGATGAACAAATTCAATTTTTGGCAGCAAACGAAGTGGCTGACTATATTCGTTTGCATTTGCACGCAATCGGCAAAGCGAATGTTTCGGTTGAAAAAAAGCCGTTAACGGACATCATCAAATTAGAAGAAAATTGGCAAGATGCAATGATTACTGTTTCGTCATTAAGGCTTGATGCGATATTATCGCAAGCGTTTCATGCATCGCGGCAAAAAATCCAATCGTGCATTGAAAACGGCCTTGTCAAAGTGAATTGGAAGATTGTTGATCAGGCTCATTTTGAATGCCGGCAGGGAGACGTTCTTTCCGCGCGCGGGTTTGGCCGCTGCAAAATTATCGCGATGGACGGAAAAACGAAAAAGGATAGATGGCGCATTCGCATTGGAATCCAAAAATAATCAAATGACTGCAGGAATTAATAGAAAAATGTCGAATGATATGGAAAAGGAATTATGCAGACGGAGGTGGCCATTGTGCCTTTAACGCCATTAGATATTCATAATAAAGAATTTAGCCGAGGTTTTCGTGGCTACGATGAAGATGAAGTGAATGAATTTCTTGATCAAGTTATTAAAGATTATGAGATGGTGATTCGCGAAAAAAAGCAGCTCGAGGAAAAGGTAGCGGAGTTGACCGAAAAGCTGAATTACTTTACGAATATTGAAGAAACATTAAACAAATCGATTTTAGTCGCCCAAGAAACGGCGGAAGAAGTGAAGCGGAACGCGCAAAAAGAGGCGAAGCTGATCATTAAGGAAGCGGAGAAAAACGCGGAGCGCATCATCAGCGAAGCGCTCGCGAAATCGCGGAAAATCGCTCTCGAAATCGAAGAACTGAAACGGCAATCGAAAGTGTTCCGCACACGTTTTCGCATGCTCGTTGAGGCACAGCTGGAAATGCTGAATAACAGCGATTGGGATGATTTAATGGAATATGAAGCGCCTGAAGTGGAAACAGGTGAAAGGGAAGAGCTCTCCCAATCTTGACGACAGCCGGACCTTTTGCATATAATATCGAATAAAATGAACATAGTTGTTGACGATGAAGGGGACAGTAGCTCTTTCACCGCTTATTTCAGCGAGCCGGGGATGGTGGAAGCCTGGCATAAGCGAAAGAGTGAAGATCACCCCGGAGTTCCATGCTGAACGAACAAGTAGGCAATGGCGTGTCATTCACGTTACGAATGCAGAGTGGGCTATGGCATGTATACATAGCCAATAAGGGTGGTACCGCGAGACCGTTCTCGTCCCTTTTTGGGAGAGAGCGGTTTTTTACATTTTTGCTGTTTCTCAATTTTCATTTTTGTTAAAAGTTTATCTATTCCAAAGACGGGAGGAATGAGCATGGATTATAAAGAAACACTGTTAATGCCACGCACGGAATTTCCAATGCGCGGAAATTTGCCGAAGCGCGAGCCGCAAATTCAAAAGAAATGGGAAGAAATGGACATTTATCGCAAAGTGCAAGAACGGACAAAAGGCCGCCCGCTGTTTGTGCTGCATGACGGACCGCCATACGCGAACGGCGACATTCATATGGGGCATGCGTTAAATAAAATTTTAAAAGATATCATCGTCCGTTATAAATCGATGAGCGGGTATTGCGCTCCATACGTTCCGGGATGGGACACGCATGGCCTTCCGATTGAAACCGCGCTCACCAAAAAAGGCGTTGACCGGAAATCGATGAGCGTCGCGGAATTTCGCAAGCTTTGTGAACAATATGCGTATGAACAAATCAATAACCAGCGCGAGCAATTCAAGCGCCTGGGCGTGCGCGGCGATTGGGAAAACCCGTATATTACGCTGACACGAGAATATGAGGCGCAACAAATCAAGGTATTTGGCGAAATGGCGAAAAAAGGGCTGATTTATAAAGGCTTAAAGCCGGTATATTGGTCTCCATCAAGCGAATCAGCGCTGGCGGAAGCGGAAATCGAGTATAAAGATAAACGTTCCCCTTCCATTTATGTTGCGTTCCCAGTGAAAGATGGAAAAGGAGTGCTTGACGGGGACGAAAAAATCGTGATCTGGACGACAACACCATGGACGATTCCAGCCAATTTAGCGATTGCCGTCCATCCAGACCTTGATTATCAAGTCGTGGAAACAAACGGCGCGAAATATGTCGTTGCTGCTGCGTTATTAGCATCTGTTGCGAAAGAAATCGGCTGGGACGACGTAACGGTTGTGAAAACAATCAAAGGAAAAGACTTGGAATACGTTGTGGCCAAACATCCGTTTTATGACCGCGATTCTTTAGTTGTTTGCGGCGAACATGTTACGACAGACGCCGGAACAGGATGTGTTCATACTGCGCCTGGACACGGGGAAGATGACTTTATTGTCGGACAAAAATACGGCTTGGATGTGCTGTGCCCAGTTGATGAACGCGGCTATATGACAAGCGAAGCGCCGGGCTTTGAAGGACTGTTTTACGATGAAGCAAACAAAGCGATTACACAAAAATTAGAAGAAGTCGGGGCGCTTTTAAAACTTAGTTTCATCACTCACTCATATCCGCATGACTGGCGCACGAAAAAGCCGACGATTTTCCGCGCTACGACACAATGGTTTGCCTCGATTGATAAAATCCGTGGCGAACTGCTCCAAGCCATTAAAGAAACAAAATGGATTCCGGAATGGGGTGAAATCCGTATCCATAATATGATCCGCGACCGCGGCGACTGGTGCATTTCCCGCCAACGCGCATGGGGGGTACCGATTCCGGTCTTTTACGGGGAAAACGGTGAACCGATTATTACGGACGAAACGATCGAGCATGTGTCCAACTTGTTCCGGCAATACGGCTCGAACGTCTGGTTTGAGCGTGAAGCGAAAGACTTGCTGCCGGAAGGATTTACGCATCCATCGAGCCCGAACGGCATTTTCACGAAAGAAACAGACATTATGGACGTATGGTTTGATTCTGGGTCTTCCCATCAGGCGGTGCTCGTAGAACGCGACGATTTACAGCGCCCGGCAGATTTATATTTAGAAGGTTCCGACCAATATCGCGGCTGGTTTAACTCCTCGCTTTCGACTGCCGTCGCTGTTACCGGCAAAGCGCCGTATAAAGCGGTGCTAAGCCACGGATTTGTCCTTGATGGGGAAGGCCGGAAAATGAGCAAATCGCTCGGCAATGTCGTCGTGCCGGCGAAGGTGATGGAACAGCTTGGCGCCGACATTTTGCGCTTATGGGTTGCTTCTGTCGATTATCAAGCGGATGTCCGCATTTCCGACAGCATTTTAAAGCAAGTCGCGGAAGTATACCGGAAAATCCGCAATACGTTCCGGTTTATGCTTGGAAACTTGTTCGACTTTAACCCAGAGACAGATGCAGTTCCTGTGAACGAGTTGCGCGAAGTCGACCGCTACATGCTCGTTAAACTAAACCGTTTGATTGAAAAAGTAAAACAAGCATATGAAACATATGATTTCGCGTCCATTTATCACGATGTGAACAATTTCTGCACTGTTGATTTAAGTGCTTTCTATTTAGACTTTGCTAAAGACATTTTGTATATCGAAGCGCCAAACGACCGCGCACGCCGCTCGATTCAAACGGTATTGTACGAAGCGGTTGTCGCATTAACGAAACTGGTGGCGCCGATTTTGCCGCATACCGCAGAGGAAGTATGGGAGCATATTCCAAACCGGAAAGAAAAAGCAGAAAGCGTTCAGCTTGTTGATATGCCAGAGGCAATTAACATTGACGGCGCAGAGGCGCTAGTGGCAAAATGGGATGCGTTTATGAGCTTGCGCGATGATGTGTTAAAAGCGTTGGAAGTGGCGCGCAATGAAAAAGTGATCGGCAAATCGCTCAATGCAAGCGTTACGGTATATCCGACAAAAGAAGTGCGGCAATTGCTTGCATCGATTGAAGAAGATGTCAAACAGTTATTTATCGTATCTGAGTTTACGATCGCGGATGACTATGAAAAAGCTCCGGAAGATGCGCAAAAATTCGCGAATGTGGCGATCATCGTTAAACAAGCGGAAGGAGAAACGTGCGAGCGCTGCTGGGTCGTGACTCCGGAAGTAGGCAAAGATTCTGAGCATCCGACATTATGCCCTCGCTGCGCCCGCATCGTGAAAGAACATTATTCGGCATAACATGCATATCCGTGCGCGGGACTATCGAAACTCGATAGTCCCGCTGTTTTTTATGTCAGTGATGTTTGGAAAAGTAGGAGTTCCTTGGCGCGCACGAGCCTGTTTGGCTGCTGACGGTTGTTCATGCCTTAAGTTATTTGCACTTGTCATTGTCTGCCGTTGCCCGATTGTGCTACAATTCATTAAGTATATAGTTGAGTGGAGGTAGTATTGTGATATACTATATCATTGCGCTCGTTGTCATTCTGATCGACCAGTGGACGAAATGGCTTGTTGTCAAGTATATGCGGCTTGGCGAAAGCATTCCCATTATTTCGGATGTGCTTTATATTACATCCCACCGCAACCGCGGCGCGGCATGGGGAATTTTGCAAGGGCAGTTCTGGCTGTTTTATTTGATCACCGTCATCGTTGTCATCGGATTAGTCATTTATATTCAGCGGTTGCCGCGCGGAGAGAAGATGTATGGGATAGCTCTTGGCCTTATGCTTGGGGGCGCGCTCGGCAACTTTATTGATCGGCTTTTCCGCAAAGAAGTCGTCGATTTTATTCATGTCTACATTGGTACATACAGTTTTCCGGTGTTTAATATCGCTGACTCCGCACTTTGCATAGGAGTGGCGCTTGTCTTTCTTCAAACGTTTTTTGCCGGAACGAAAGAAAAGGAGAATCAGTGATGGATATCGTTCGGTTTCATATTGATGAAGAATATGACAATGAACGAATTGATAAAGTGATTGCAGCATTAAATGAAGACTGGTCGCGTTCGAAAGTGCAGCAATGGATAAAAAAGCAGCTTGTCACCGTTAATGATCAGCATGTCAAAGCCAATTACAAGTGCTCCGCTGGCGATATTGTCGTCGTTCGCCTCCCTGAGCCGGAGCCGCTTTATGTCGAGCCGGAAAATATTCCGTTAGATATTTATTACGAGGACGCCGATGTTCTCGTTGTCAATAAGCCGCGCGGCATGGTCGTGCACCCGGCTCCCGGGCATATGCGCGGCACGCTCGTTAACGCCTTGCTCGCGCATTGCCATGATTTGTCAGGGATTAATGGCGTTCTTCGCCCGGGCATTGTGCATCGGATTGACAAAGATACATCAGGGCTGTTGATGGTCGCCAAAAACGATATGGCGCATCAGGCGCTTGTCGACCAGCTTGTGAAAAAAACGGTGACGCGCAAATATAAAGCGATTGTCCACGGGGTCATTCCGCACGATTACGGCACGATTGACGCGCCGATCGGCCGTGATAAACGGGACCGCAAAAAAATGGCGGTCACTGAAGAAAACGGAAAAGAGGCAGTGACTCATTTCCGCGTGTTAGAGCGTTTTCGCCAATATACATTTATCGAATGCCAATTGGAAACAGGGAGAACACACCAAATTCGCGTGCACATGAAATATATCGGCTATCCGTTAGCGGGCGACCCGCAATACGGGCCGAAAAAGACGTTGCCAATCGACGGGCAGGCTTTGCACGCGGGAGTGCTTGGATTTTCCCATCCGCGCACAGGCGAATATTTAGAATTTGAGGCGCCGCTGCCGCCTGAATTTGAGCAGCTTTTGCAATTGTTGCGAAAAGGTGATTGACATCCAGACAAAGAAAACGTACAATAAGAACAAGTGAATAAGAACCTTTAAATTCAGTCCTGTGAGGCTGAGAAGGGGTCGGATCAATAAAAGAGATATGTGTGCTTTGTTCTGTGCGCATAAACGGTTCCTCTCGCTTCAAGGGCGAGAGGATTTTTTATGGAGGTGAAACGGCGTGCAAAAGGCGGTCGTGATGGATGAACAGGCGATCCGCCGCGCATTGACGCGGATTGCCCATGAAATTATCGAACGAAACAAAGGCATTGACAACTGTGTGCTGATTGGCATAAAAACGCGCGGCATTTATTTGGCGCAACGGCTGGCCGAGCGGATTGAACAAATTGAAGGCAAAGCGATCCCTGTCGGTGAACTCGATATTACGTTGTACCGCGATGATTTGACGGTGAAAACGGTTGACCGTGAACCGCTTGTGAAAGGAACGAACGTGCCGTTCGATGTGACAAATAAAAAAGTTATATTAACAGATGATGTATTATTCACTGGAAGAACGGTGCGCGCGGCGATGGACGCGGTGATGGACCTTGGGCGTCCGGCGCAAATTCAGCTTGCGGTGCTTGTCGACCGCGGCCACCGTGAACTGCCGATTCGCGCGGATTTCGTCGGCAAAAACATTCCGACATCAAGTTCTGAATTAATTGTCGTTGAACTGACGGAAGTCGATGAGCTGGATCAAGTCAGCATTCATGAAAAATAAAAACATTCCCTTTTAAGTGCAGTCCCGCGAGGCTGCAAAAGGGACAGAAAGATAGGCGTGGACTATCTCTGCACCCTCTTTGCACCCTCAAGGGCAAAGAGGTTTTTTTATGCTAATCAGAAAGGGGTTTTTAACGATGAACAAACCTGTATTAGATATTCAAGACCGGCCGTCGCCGGTGCAATGGTTAACCCTCAGTTTGCAGCATTTATTCGCCATGTTTGGGGCGACGATTTTAGTGCCTTATTTGGTCGGATTAAGCCCATCGATCGCTCTCATTACGAGCGGGCTTGGGACGCTTGCCTTCCTGATGATCACGAAATGGCAAGTCCCTGCGTATCTCGGCTCTTCCTTCGCCTTTATTGCGCCGATTATCGCGGCGAAAGCGGCGGGAGGACCGGGAGCGGCGATGATCGGCAGCTTTTTGGCAGGACTTGTGTACGGCGTCGTCGCACTCATCATCAAAAAAGCGGGTTACCGCTGGATTATGAAGCTGTTGCCGCCGATTGTCGTCGGGCCAGTGATTATCGTGATCGGCCTCGGGCTGGCGAATACGGCCGTAAGTATGGCAATGAACGGCCCGGATGGCAAGTACAGTTTCACACACTTTTCGGTTGCGCTTGTCACGCTCGCGGCAACGATCATTTGTTCCGTGTTTTTGCGCGGCATGATCAGTTTAGTCCCGGTGCTGGCAGGGATTATCGTCGGGTATGTGTACGCGCTTATCGTCGGGGTTGTTGATTTCTCGAAAGTCGCCAAAGCAAAATGGCTTGAAATGCCGGACTTTCTCCTTCCATTTGTCGATTATCCGGTGCATGTCACATGGGATATTGTCATGCTGATGGTGCCGGTGGCGGTTGTGACGCTATCTGAACATATCGGCCACCAGCTTGTGCTGAGCAAAGTCGTCGGCCGCGACCTCATTCAAAAGCCGGGGCTGCATCGCTCGATTTTAGGAGACGGAACGGCGACGATGATTTCCGCGCTGGTCGGCGGACCGCCGAAAACAACGTACGGCGAAAACATCGGGGTGCTGGCGATTACGCGAGTCTACAGCGTCTACGTGCTGGCGGGCGCGGCGGTGATTGCCATCATCTTTGGATTTATCGGCAAAGTGACCGCGCTGATTAGCTCGATTCCGTCTCCGGTGATGGGCGGCGTCTCGATTTTACTGTTCGGCATTATCGCCTCATCCGGCTTGCGCATGCTTGTCGATAGCCGCATCGATTTCGGGGACAAACGCAACTTAGTCATCTCTTCGGTCATTTTAGTCATTGGCATCGGCGGAGCGGTGCTGAAAGTGACAGAGCAATTCCAAATTCAAGGGATGGCACTTGCAGCGATTTGCGGCGTAGCCTTAAACCTTATTTTACCGGGACGCCCGCAAATCAATGAAAATATGTTTGAAAGCAAAACGGAAAACAGCAATGACCATGTCGCATAATTGCACCTTTTAATTAAGTCCAGAGAGACTTAAAAGGGTGTTACTGCGCAAGAAAAAGCGGAAGCGGACGAATGCGCCGAGATAAAGTACTTCCTTCCCCTTTTTTATACGCAAACAGCGTAACACCCTGTCGACTGGACAGGGTGTTTTTTTATGAGATGGCTAGAAATTGAAAAAGGAGCGAGAAAGATGCACCATTTGTTTACATTGACAGAATTATCGTCAGCAGAAATTACCGAATTGTTAGATGAAGCGGAGCGGTTTGCAAAAGGAGATCATTGGCAGGCAACAGAGCCCCTTTTTGTCGCCAATTTATTTTTTGAACCGAGCACGCGCACGAAATGCAGTTTTGAAATGGCGGAGCGGAAACTCGGACTTCACGTCATTCCGTTTGATGCCGACATGTCGAGCATGCAAAAAGGGGAGACGCTATATGACACGGTTCGCACGCTTGAAGCGATCGGGGTAAACGCGGTTGTCGTCCGCCATTCGCAAGATGCGTATTTTGAAACGCTTCGCCATGTGATTCGCATTCCGATCATTAACGCCGGAGACGGTTGCGGGCATCATCCGACACAATCGCTTTTAGATTTGCTTACCATCCGTCAAGAGTTTGGCACATTGGAAGGATTGACGGTAGCGATTATCGGCGATATTCGCCATAGCCGCGTCGCCCGTTCCAATGCCGAGGTGCTGGCAAGATTCGGAGCGAGAGTGTTGTTTTCCAGTCCAGAAGAGTGGAAAGATGCGGCTAATCCGTACGGGACGTATGTGGACATCGATACAGCGGTGGCGGAAGCGGACGTTGTCATGCTGCTGCGCATCCAGCATGAACGGCACGAAGAAAAAATGGGGCTGACAAAAGAACAATATCATGCACGCTACGGCCTGACGCTGGAACGGGGAGAAAAGATGAAGAAAAACAGCATCATTTTGCATCCGGCGCCGGTCAATCGCGGCGTCGAAATTGCGAGCGAACTTGTCGAGTCGAAACGTTCACGCATTTTTAAACAAATGGAAAATGGTGTTTATGTGCGGATGGCCGTGTTAAAACGGGCAATTGAAGGAGGGATAGCGAATGGCAGTTATTTTAAAAAATGGAAAATCGTTTAATTCACATGGCGCCATCGAGCGGATGGAGTTGAAAATCGAAAATGGCATCATTACCGAAACCGGCCCAGAGCTACATAGCGGAGAAGCGGACGAAATCATTGATGTGCAAGGAAAGTTCATCTCTGCCGGATTGATCGATTTGCATGTTCATTTGCGCGAACCGGGCGGCGAACAGAAAGAAACGATCGCAACTGGAACGCTGGCGGCGGCGAAAGGCGGTTTTACGACGGTAGCAGCGATGCCAAATACGAATCCGGTGCCGGATACGAAAGAACAAATGGAATGGCTTCATGAGCGGATCTGCGAAACTGCCTATGTCCGTGTGCTTCCATATGCGGCGATTACGATGCGCCAGCAAGGAACAGAGCTGACGGACTTTGCGGCATTAAAGCAAGCAGGGGCGTTCGCGTTTACTGATGACGGCGTCGGCGTGCAGTCGGCCGGCATGATGTATGAAGCGATGAAGCGGGCGGCTGCTCTTAATATGGCGATTGTCGCCCATTGCGAAGATAACACGTTAACGAACGGCGGAGCCGTGCATGATGGCGAATTTGCATGCCGCCACGGGTTAAACGGCATTCCGTCCGTTTCCGAATCGGTCCATATTGCGCGTGACGTGCTGCTGGCGGAAGCAACAGGCTGTCACTATCATGTCTGCCATATCAGCACGAAAGAATCGGTCCGCGTCGTTCGCGATGCGAAGCGGGCGGGCATTCGCGTTACAGCGGAAGTGACGCCGCACCATCTTCTGTTATGTGATGAAGATATCCCAGGCCCTGATGCGAATTATAAAATGAATCCGCCGCTGCGCAGCAAAGAAGACCGCGCGGCGTTGATTGAGGGGCTGCTTGATGGGACGATCGATTTTATCGCCACTGACCACGCTCCGCATACGGAAGCGGAAAAACAAAAAGGAATGCGCGCTGCCCCGTTTGGCATCGTCGGTCTGGAAACGGCATTTCCGCTCCTTTACACCCATTTGGTGGAAACCAACATATTGACGCTCAAACAGCTTATCGATTTGCTGACGGTAAAGCCAGCGGAATGTTTCGGGCTGCCGCTTGGAAAACTTGCCGTCGGCGCGAGGGCGGATATTACGGTGATTGATTTAGATGCGGAAGAAACGATTGATCCTCAAACGTTTGTCTCGAAAGGAAAAAACACGCCATTTGCCGGCTGGACATGCAAAGGATGGCCGGTGATGACGTTTGTCGGCGGAAAACTAGTTTGGCAGAAAGGAAGAGAGTGAATGAAACGGCAGCTTGTATTGGAAGACGGTTCGTTTTTTATCGGGGAGGCATTTGGCAGCACGAAAAAAACGGTTGGCGAAGTAGTGTTTAACACGGGAATGACCGGGTATCAGGAAATTTTAACAGATCCTTCGTATTGCGGGCAAATCGTGACAATGACGTATCCGCTCATCGGCAACTACGGCATTAACCGCGATGATTTTGAATCGATTGAACCACATATCCATGGCTTCATCGTCAAGGAAGTGTGCGATGTGCCATCCAATTGGCGAAGTGAAATGACGCTTGATCAATATTTAAAAGAAAAACAGATCCCGGGGTTGTCGGGAATTGATACGCGAAAATTGACGCGGATTATCCGCCAGTACGGGACATTGAAAGGAATGATCTGCGACTTGGATGTCAGCGTGCAAGAAGCTGTCGAATCTTTGAGAACAATAGAACTGCCGAGAGACCAAGTGAAGCGCGTCTCCACGAAAAGCGCCTATCCGAGCCCGGGGCGCGGCTACCGCGTCGTTCTCGTTGACTTTGGCATGAAACATGGCATTTTGCGGGAATTAAACAAGCGGAATTGCGATGTCATTGTCCTTCCATACAACGCGACAGCCGAAGACGTGCTCCGCCTCCATCCGGACGGAGTAATGTTATCCAACGGTCCCGGCGACCCGAAAGATGTGCCGGAAGCGATAACCATGATTCGCGGGATTCTTGGCAAAGTGCCGCTTTTTGGCATCTGCCTTGGCCATCAGCTGTTCGCGCTCGCTTGCGGCGCCGATACGGAAAAAATGAAGTTCGGCCATCGCGGTTCAAACCATCCGGTCAAGCATTTGGCGACAGGAAAAGTGGCGATCACTTCGCAAAACCACGGCTATACCGTTAAAAAAGAATCGTTGCGGCATACAAGATTAAAAATAACACACACCGCTTTAAACGATGGCACGATCGAAGGATTGCGCCATTTGGATTATCCGGCGTTTACAGTTCAGTATCATCCGGAAGCATCACCTGGCCCTGAGGACGATAATTCGCTGTTTGACGAGTTTATCGAGATGATTCGCGAATTTAAAAAGGAAGGGGAAATCGTCCATGCCTAAACGCCAAGATATTGAGACGATTTTAGTGATCGGTTCCGGCCCGATTGTCATCGGCCAGGCGGCAGAATTTGATTATGCGGGGACACAGGCGTGTTTGGCGCTAAAAGAAGAAGGATACAAAGTCATTTTAGTCAATTCCAATCCGGCGACGATTATGACTGATACGGAAATTGCCGACAAAGTGTATATGGAGCCGCTTACATTTGAGTTTGTGTCCCGCATTATCCGCAAAGAACGCCCAGATGCGATCTTGCCGACGCTTGGCGGGCAGACGGGGTTAAACTTGGCAGTCGAGCTTGCCAACGCCGGGGTGCTTGCAGAATGCGGTGTCGAAATATTAGGCACGAAGCTCGATGCAATTGAAAAAGCGGAAGACCGTGAGCAATTTCGCGCACTGATGAACGAACTTGGCGAACCGGTTCCGGAAAGCGAAATTATTCATAACTTGGAAGAAGCATACGCGTTTGTCGAAAAAGTCGGCTATCCGGTCATCGTCCGCCCGGCGTTTACGCTCGGCGGCACGGGCGGGGGCATTTGCACGAACGAGAAGGAACTGACCGATATCGTTTCGACCGGATTAAAGCTAAGCCCGGCGCACCAATGTTTGTTGGAAAAAAGCATCGCCGGCTATAAAGAAATCGAGTATGAAGTGATGCGCGATGCCAACGATAACGCGATCGTTGTCTGCAACATGGAGAATATCGATCCGGTCGGCATCCATACGGGCGATTCGATCGTCGTCGCCCCGAGCCAGACATTAAGTGACCGTGAGTATCAGTTATTGCGCAACGTCTCATTGCGGATCATTCGCGCCCTTGGCATCGAAGGCGGCTGCAATGTGCAGCTGGCGCTGGACCCACATAGTTTCCGTTATTATGTCATTGAAGTCAATCCGCGCGTCAGCCGTTCATCAGCGCTCGCATCAAAAGCGACCGGCTACCCGATTGCCAAGCTTGCCGCGAAAATTGCCGTCGGCTTAACGCTAGATGAAATGATCAATCCGGTAACGGGCAAAACGTACGCTTGCTTTGAACCGGCGCTCGATTACGTCGTGACGAAAATTCCGCGCTTTCCGTTCGATAAATTTGAATCGGCGAACCGCCGCCTTGGCACGCAAATGAAAGCGACAGGCGAAGTGATGGCGATTGGCCGGACGTTTGAGGAATCGCTGTTAAAGGCAATCCGCTCCCTTGAGACGAACGTGCATCATCTTGAGCTTAAGGATGCCGGAAACATATCAGATGAATTAATCGAAAAGCGGATTCGCAAGGCAGGGGATGAGCGCCTCTTTTATATCGCCGAGGCGCTGCGCCGCGGCTTTACCGTCGAACAAATCCACGAATGGAGCCAAATTGACCGCTTTTTCTTAACGAAAATCGAAAACATCGTCCGCTATGAAACCATCATCCGCGATCATATCGGTGATATCGAGGTGCTGCGGAAAGCGAAAAAAATGGGCTTTTCCGATGCGGCCATCGCTAAGCTTTGGAAAAGAAGCGAGCGCGACATATACGAAATGAGAAAGCAAGCAGGCATCCTTCCTGTATATAAAATGGTCGATACGTGCGCGGCGGAATTTGCCTCAGAAACGCCGTATTACTATAGCACGTACGAAGAGGAAAACGAATCGGCCGTCACCGCCCGCGAAAGCGTTGTGGTGCTCGGTTCGGGGCCGATTCGCATCGGGCAAGGCATTGAATTTGATTACGCGACCGTTCATTCCGTCTGGGCGATTAAAGAAGCGGGCTATGAAGCGATTATCATTAACAACAACCCGGAAACGGTGTCGACGGATTTTAGTATATCCGATAAGTTGTATTTCGAGCCGCTCACGATGGAAGATGTGATGCATGTCATTGACTTGGAAAAGCCGGTCGGGGTGATTGTGCAATTCGGCGGTCAGACAGCGATCAACTTGGCGGCGGAACTGGCGGCGCGCGGCGTTCGCATTTTAGGAACATCGCTTGAGGACTTAGACCGCGCCGAGGACCGCGATAAATTTGAACAAGCGTTATCGGATTTAAGGATTCCGAAGCCGCAAGGAAAAACGGCTTTCTCCGTTGAGGAAGCGGTGCGGATTGCCAAGGAAATCGGCTATCCGGTGCTTGTCCGCCCGTCGTACGTTCTCGGCGGCCGCGCGATGGAAATCGTGTATCAGGAAAAAGAGCTATTGCACTATATGGAGCATGCCGTGAAAGTCAATCCGCAGCATCCGGTGCTCATCGACCGTTATTTAATCGGAAAAGAGATTGAAGTCGACGCGGTTTCTGATGGTGAAACGGTGTTGATCCCGGGAATTATGGAACATATCGAGCGGGCCGGCGTTCACTCGGGCGACTCGATCGCCGTTTATCCGCCGCAAACGCTGACAGAGGAGATCAAGCGAAAAATCATCGATTATACGATGAAATTAGCAAGAGGGTTGCGCATTGTCGGCTTGCTAAACATCCAATTTGTCATGTATCAAGACGAAGTGTATGTGCTCGAAGTCAATCCGCGTTCCAGCCGGACGGTGCCGTTTTTAAGCAAAATTACTGGCGTGCCGATGGCAAACATTGCGACGAAAGTCATTTTGGGGGCGAAGCTGGCAGACCTTGGCTATGAAACAGGATTGCGGCGAGAAAGCGAAGGCGTGTACGTAAAAGTGCCGGTCTTCTCGTTCGCCAAATTGCGCAATGTCGATATTTCGCTTGGCCCGGAAATGAAGTCGACCGGCGAAGTGATCGGCAAAGACGCCACTTTTGAAAAAGCGCTCTATAAAGGGCTCGTCGCCTCAGGCATCCATATTCGCCCGCATGGCGCCGTGTTATTGACTGTCGCCGATAAAGATAAAGAAGATGCGGTGGAAATTGCCAGACGTTTCTGCGAAATTGGCTATCAGCTGCTTGCGACGAGCGGCACGGCGGAGGTGTTAAAAGCGGCGGCCATCCCGGTAACCGTCGTCAATAAAATTGATTCCGCATCGCCAAACATTTTGGACGTCATTCGCCAAGGAAAAGTGCAAGTTGTCATCAACACGCTCACAAAAGGAAAACAGCCGGAAAGCGACGGCTTCCGCATCCGCCGCGAAGCAGTCGAAAACGGCATTCCATGCTTGACGTCGCTGGATACGGCGCGGGCGATGCTGCAAGTGCTCGAATCGATGACGTTTTCAACAACAGCGATGCAAAGGATGGTGCGCGCATAATGAAGCGGGAAAACATGAGGATAGTCCGCCACAAGCAGCTTGCGAAAAACATTTACGAGATCGTGTTAAGCGGCCGCTTAGTGGAAGAAATGAATGAACCGGGGCAATTTGTCCATGTGAGAGTGTCTTCGCAGCCGGCCCCGCTCTTGCGCCGTCCGCTTAGCCTTTGCCATATCAACAAAAAAGAGCGCGAATGCACGATTATTTACCGGAAAGAAGGGGTCGGCACCGCCTTGCTTTCGGAAAAATGGCCGGGGGAAACGGTCGATGTGCTCGGCCCGCTCGGAAACGGATTTCCGCTTGATGCCGCGGCAAAAGGGAAGCGTGCGCTTCTTGTCGGCGGCGGCATCGGCATTCCGCCGCTTTATGAACTAGCGAAGCGGCTTGCCGCAAAAGGAGTTGTCGTCACGAATGTGCTCGGATTTCAAACGAAAGAAACCGTCTTTTACGAACGGGAATTTGCCGCGTTTGGCGAAACGCATGTGGCAACGGCGGATGGTTCTTATGGCATGAAAGGATTTGTCACCGATGTGATTAAGGAGAGAGAGCTTTCATTTGACGTGTTGTACGCGTGTGGCCCTAAACCGATGCTAAAAGCGCTTAAGCAAGCATTTCCGCACAAAGAGATATATCTTTCGCTGGAAGAGCGGATGGGCTGTGGCATCGGCGCATGCTTGGCCTGCGTCTGCCGCGTGCCTGGCAGCAAAACGGCGTATAAAAAAATATGCAGCGACGGTCCTGTATTTAAAGCCGAGGAGGTGGAGCTATGAACCGTTTAGCGGTTGAATTGCCGGGGCTTTCCTTGAAAAATCCGGTGATGCCGGCGTCGGGATGCTTCGGCTTTGGCCGCGAATACGCGCGCTTCTATGATTTAAGCGTGCTTGGCGCCATTATGATAAAAGCGACGACGCAGGAGCCGCGCTTTGGCAACCCGACGCCGAGGGTGGCGGAAACGCCAGGCGGGATGCTGAATGCGATCGGCCTGCAAAACCCCGGTTTAGAAAAAGTCATGAAAGAAGAGCTGCCGTGGCTCGCGCAGTTTGATGTGCCGGTTATCGCCAACATCGCTGGCTCGACGATGGAGGAATATGTTGAAGTTGCCAAACATATTTCGAAAGCGCCAAACGTTTGCGCGCTCGAGCTCAATATTTCCTGTCCGAACGTCAAAAAAGGCGGAATTGCATTTGGCACCATTCCGGAAATTGCCGCAGAACTCACGAAGCTCGTGAAAGAAATTTCCGAAGTCCCCGTCTACGTCAAACTTTCGCCAAATGTCACAGATATTGTTGAAATCGCGAAAGCAATTGAAGCAGCAGGTGCAGATGGGTTGACGATGATTAATACGATCCTTGGCATGCGCATTGATGTGAAAACCGCTGAGCCGGTTTTGGCAAACAGAACGGGTGGCTTGTCAGGGCCGGCGATTAAGCCGATCGCGATCCGCATGATTTATGAAGTAAGCCAGGCTGTTTCGATTCCGATTATCGGCATGGGCGGCATTCGATCCGCTGAAGATGTCATTGAGTTTTTCTACGCCGGCGCCAGCGCTGTCGCCATTGGCACGGCAAATTTCATCGATCCGTTCGTCTGCCCGAACATTATCGCCGAGCTGCCGCCATTGCTGGATAAGCTGGGCATCGACCATATTTCCGAATGCACGGGAAGGAGCTGGAAAAAAGGTGAACGATCCGTTTATTATCGCACTTGATTTTCCGACAGAAAAGGACGTAAGAGCGCTTTTGCAATCGTTCCCGCGTGAATCGCTATTCGTCAAAGTTGGCATGGAATTATACTATCAAGAAGGTCCGGAGATTATCCATTATTTAAAAGATCAGGGACACCGGATTTTCCTTGATTTAAAGCTGCACGACATCCCGAATACGGTTAAGCGCGCGATGAAAGGATTAGCCCGTTTCGGAGTCGACATTGTCAACGTTCATGCCGCTGGGGGAACGCGGATGATGGAAGCGGCGCTCGAGGGACTGGAAGCAGGGACGCCAAGCGGAACGCGCCGTCCATATTGCATTGCGGTCACGCAGCTGACAAGCACAAGCGAGCAAATGCTGCATCGCGAGTTGTGGATCGACCGGCCGATGGAAGAAACGGTGCTTCATTATGCGGCGCTGGCAAAACAAAGCGGCCTTGACGGCGTGGTCTGCTCGGCAAAAGAAGTGCCGCTTGTCCGCAAACATTGCGGCGAAGCGTTTTTGACCGTCACCCCGGGAATTCGTTTTGCCGATGACGAAAAAAGCGACCAAGTCCGCGTCGTTACGCCATATGAAGCAAAAAAACTCGGCGCAAGCTTTATCGTCATCGGCAGAAGCATCACCCATGCTGAAAATCCAGCTGCAGCTTACGAGCGGTTACAACGGGAATGGAAGGGAGAAGAGAAAGAATGAAAAAAGAAATTGCCACACATTTGCTTGAGATCGGCGCGGTATCGCTGCAGCCAAATGAACCGTTCATATGGTCGTCTGGGTTGAAATCCCCGATTTACTGTGACAACCGGCTGACACTTGCGTATCCGCACGTGCGCAGCGCGATCGCCGACGGACTTGCTGCATGCATTCGCACCCATTTTCCTGAAGTGGAAGTGATCGCCGGCACGGCAACAGCAGGAATTCCGCACGCCGCTTGGGTGAGCGAGCGCATGAACTTGCCGATGTGCTATGTGCGCAGCCAAGCGAAAGGCCATGGAAAAGGAAAACAAATTGAAGGAAAAGTGGAAAAAGGACAAAAGGTCGTGGTTGTTGAAGATTTAATCTCCACAGGGGGCAGTTCATTAAATGCGGTTCGCGCTTTGAAAGAAGCGGGATGTTCCGTCCTTGGCGTTGCCGCCATTTTTACGTACGGATTGGAAAAAGCAAAACAAGCGTTTGCGGAACATAAGGTGGAAGTGCACACACTGACGGACTACGACACGCTCATTGAAGCCGCAGCCGGGATGGGCGCCGTGACAGAACAAGACCTCGCGACATTGCGCAAATGGCGGGAAAACCCGGAAAAGTGGGGGAAATAAAATCAACGCAAGCGAAAAGGAGCGCATCGGACTATGCGCTCTTTTTCATGATATTGTTTCATTTTTCTAGTAGCAGTCGGTAAAATGAAAAATCCAGGAACGGCGTTGTCCAATCCGTTTATTTTTCATGTCTGGAATTAAAATTGGAAGAAGTATTTCGATAATTTTCTACAGAAGCTAAAACCCTAATTTTTCTGACAAAGGATTTGAAAACGGTTTTTCAAACAATAGTTAAAATTATAAAATTTTGTGCTCTTTGTTTTCAAAGATTGGTGATGAAATGACAGAGAAAATTTTTAAATAAGAGCATTGTAATAAAGCATATGTCCTTTGGAAATGGCGCACGTCAGTTCAAAGAATCATTTCCAGGGAGTGGGATTATTGTTGCATAGTCATTGGCCGCCTTCTATGTGACTTGTTATAGATAGTGAGTTTTTCCTTTTAAACATAATTCGAGTCAATCGATGTCTTTGTTTTCGTCACTTGGTGAAACCCTTTTTTTGAGCCTCTCTCATTCACTGTGAAATCATGAATATCGTTATAATCCTTTAGTAATGGTTTTGAAGGAAAATCATACAAAAGTTTTATATTTTTTCTTGAAGTACAGATAATGTCCATGTGACGATGGTAATATATTAATTAGATATGTATTCAAAGGAGATATAACCAAAAAATGTGTTTACTGCAAGATAGAGGATTGTCGAGTTTTTTAGAAAGATCGAGTTCTTTTGTGGTGAAGATCCATTGAAGAACGTACAGATTGTGGGGGATCAGCTTGGATGAACAGCAATCGAAGCCGCTGCGGATTCTATCGCTTTACGAGCGACTTCGCCGAGGGGAAACCATTTCTAAAAAAAGAGAAGCAGAACGTTTTGGAGTAAATGAGAAAACAATTCAACGCGACATTGATGAATTGCGTGCATATATTGCGGATAACTTTAAAACATCATTGGTATTGGAGTACGACCGAAAAAAACATGGATATGTTTTAAAGCAAAATGAAAATGATTGGCTGACAAACGAAGAGATTCTTGTCATCGCAAAGGTGTTGTTAGAAAGTCGGGCATTGAAAAAGACGGAAATGGATCGACTGCTAGCGAAACTAATATTACAATCACCTCCGCAAAATCAGCGTTTTATTCAGGATGTGATTCACAATGAGCATTTTCACTATGTTCCGTTGCAACATAATAAGCCTTTAATCAATATGATTTGGGATTTAAGTTACGCGGTACGCACTAAACGAGTAATCATTGTTGATTACAAAAAAGAAGGGGAAGATGCTCTGATTAAAAGAAAGCTAAAGCCTGTCGGAGTCGTTTTCTCAGAATATTACTTTTATCTAGTTGCTTTTCTTATGGATTATGATTTCGATTTCCCAACCATTTATCGGGTCGACAGAATTGTTCGTTACGACATTACGAATGAGCGGTTCAAATCAGACTATAAAAACCGATTTGAGGAAGGAGAATTTCGTAAGCGAGTTCAATTTATGCACGCCGGAGAATTAATGAAAATCACCTTTCGCTATTGGGGCCCTTCTCTTCAAGCAATTTTAGACCGTTTGCCCACTGCCAAAGTGGTTGAAAAGGACGGGCAATCAGCCATCATCGAAGCGGAAGTTTATGGACGAGGCATCAAAATGTGGCTTTTGAGCCAAGCGCAGTATTTGGAAGTGTTAAAACCTGAGGAGTTTCGCAATGAGATGAGGGAAACAATAGAAAGTATGTTAAGGAATTATATGTAAGTTTTTTGGGTTTGTCGATATATGTCATTTTTCAGAGGGTTTTATCTAAAATTTTCTCGCTAAAGATATAGTAAATTGTACCTATGAATTTTAATTTAGCTGTTTCTGTTTTATTCAAAGGGGAATAGGACGTATGCAGGTTGTAGAGGATAACGTTAGAATTCAAAGAGAAGATAGTTTGGAATATTACAAAATCATTTGTTCCTTTCCTTATCAAAATCACCCGATATTTTATGAAAACGATTCTGTCCGAAAGGCATATATAAAATTGCTGCATCATTATGCCAAAAAAGATGTGCACTATCAGAAGTACTACAAACCTATCATTACATTATATGAACATTGTTTCAATATAGAAGAGGAAGAAATTTGTAAGGAACAAACCTCTCAGAGTAGTCTAAAATTGGCCAAAGAAATTCGAAAAACGAGATGGAAGCTTGAGAAAGCAAAACTTTATGTATATAACTACAAATACATGTTTTTCGCGCACTATTTGTTGTTAATATATGGATATGTATCTATGGATCATCCTTGCGTATTAGACGTAACCTATAAACACAATTTAAAAATTAATTATAAAGATGCAGAAACCATTGTTCGTTTTATCAATGCGCTAAAAGCTGGAGATTTCGAAGCAGCAAAGTCGTATTTGAATCTAAAGAAGTTTCATTATTTGCGTTTTTATTACGATGCGTATAAGAAACAAGTAGAATTTTTGAAAGATGTGGAGAAAAGATATTTAATTGTAGGAACCATGAGTTCTGGTAAATCAACTTTTTTAAATAGTTTAATAGGGCAAGAGATATTTCCTTCTCAAAACGAAGCATGCACTTCAAAAGTGTTTACATACGCTCACCGTCCTTACATTAAACATTTCATTGTACAACATGACCAAAGTGAATTTTTCGATTGTCTAATCGATGGTGTTGAAAGCACAATGAATGAATTGAACGAAAATCCGTTAATTGAACATGTATACGTAGAAGGAAAAATGTCCGATATATTTCAGGTTGAAAGTAGAGTCGTGTTTATTGATACCCCAGGTACCAATAATTCCATGAATCGCAGCCATGAAGATATTACTTTTAAAGCGATTCAAAGTGAACAATACGATGCAATATTTTATTTAATTAACGCTACTCAGCTTGGTACGGACGATGATCGAAGGTTGCTTAGCTATGTGAAAGAGCATATCGAAAATAATAGCGACAAGCAGGTCGTATTCATTGTAAACAAAGCCGATGAAATCGATGAAGAGGCAAATGAATCGCTTCAAGGATTGTTAGAGAGTACAAAAACATACTTAAAGCAAAATGGATTTGAGAAACCCTCTATAATACTGCTTTCCGCTTATGTGGGAAATTTATGTCAAAAAGTTTTAAAAGGGGAAGATTTAACGAGAAGGGAACAAAATCAATTCGATTTCTTTTATGACTATTTTGCGGAAGAAACACAAGACTTGACAAAATATGCAACAATACCTTGCGCGTTTCAAGCGGAGGTCCCGAATGATCAACGGGAGGTGAAAATAAAAAATAAAACATACGATATCAAACGCATTTATACCGTTTTACAACAGTCAGGAATTTATCAAATTAAAAATTACATGTAATTTAGGAGGAGACAGTGAAATGATTGATGTTTATATGAAATACAATCCTTACACCGTTGAAACTGCAATCGAAATAGACGGAAAAAATGTTATGGAAAACGGAAAGTTAAGTAAGTATAAAAATGAGAGACTGCAAGTATGGATTCACGAGTTGATTCCTACATTGATTGAAGAGTTAAATGAAGATAGTATACATATTCGCTTTAAAGGAACATTGCCTGATTATGAAGATTTACTAGAAATTTGTGAACAGTATATAAAGAATCATTCGTCACTTTCTCTTTATGTTGAGCACATTCCAGCAAAAGAAACCGCTGATAAAATTGGAGAATTAAAGAAATTAGTTGAACATATGCAAAACGGCCCTTTTGAAGCTTTGCGTGATAAAAGAATACAGGAAAATTTTCATAAGGCTTTAAATAGCGAATTTGAAATCGCTGTTATTGCCACGATGAGTTCTGGAAAATCAACATTGATCAACGCATTATTAGGAAAAGAATTAATGCCTTCAAAAAACGAGGCGTGCACAGCGACCATCGCTCGAATTAAAAACGTTCCTGAACGTTCCACTTTTTCAGCTGTTTGTTACGATGCTTATGGGAATGAAATTGCGTCCAAAGAAAATGTAACCTATGAGGATATGGATGCCTTTAATAGTAATCCAGCGGTGTCCGTCATTCAAGTGGAAGGAAATATTCCGCCGATCTCCGCAAAGAAAATGAATTTAGTGCTGGTGGATACCCCAGGTCCTAATAACTCAATGAACCATAACCACAGAGAGCATACATATCGTGTTATTAAAGATGATGATAAACCAATGGTGCTGTATGTTTTAAATGGAACGCAACTGAATACAGATGATGATTATTTTCTGCTCAATAGTGTTGCAGAGGCAATGAAAGTTGGTGGAAAACAATCAAAAGATCGTTTTATTTTTGCTGTCAATAAAGCGGATGAGTTTGATCCGGAAAAAGGGGAAGACTTACGTGGCGTTTTAGAACGTGTCAAAAAATATTTAGAAAAGCATGGAATTGAAAATCCGAATATTTACCCTATATCAGCTGAAACTGCGAAGGTTATCCGAATGTATCAAAACGGAATCAATTTAACGAGAAAACAAAGACAAATATTGAACGGAATTGATTTATTTATTGAAGAACCGATTATGCATTTAGAACAGTACGCGCCGTTAAGTCCGTCATTAAAAAATGGGATAGCAGACAAAATCATGATGGCAAGAGATCACCAAGATCGATACACAGAAGCGCTTTATCATTCCGGTATTCCATCTATAGAAGCAGCAATTAATGAATATTTGGACAAATATGCGGTCACATCGAAAATCGCCAACGCGGTTAACTCATTTAAAAAAATTGTCGAACGAGAGCGCATTGCGCAAAAACTTCAAGAGGACATAAAAAACGATGAGCAGAAGCGTCAAGAAATTCATAGAGAAATGGAACGGATCGGAGGGGAATTAGAACAAGGTGAAAAAGCGAAGCAGTTTAGAGAAAAAATTGAAAAGTTAGACTTTAAGAATGTTAAGAGTCGTATTGAAGAAATAAGGACAAAAATTTTTGATGAGGAGTTAAGGAAACTTACCGAAAAATTTTTTAATAAAGACTTTCCTAAGCATGAAGCCTATTCTATTTTGAATCGTGCAAAAAAAGGAGCAGAAGCGATACAAAGCAATGCTATCACTGAGTTAGAAAAAGCAATAACAGGTGAATTACGTAACGATGCTCAAAAATATATTGATGAGTATCGATCGTATATTCGTAATATTGTTGGTTTTGACGAAGGAAAATGGCCAACTTGGGCGCCAATTGAATTTTTTGAAGCAGATTTGCCGGAGGTTGACGATTTAATAAATTCCTACACATATAAAGAAAAAGAATGGGTCGGTACGCGGACAGTGAAAAATAAAAATAAAAAATGGTATAAGCCATGGACGTGGCTTTCGTCTAAGTACATCGAAGAGGATGTATATGAGGATAGAGAATACGTTGATAAAGATCGAGTTCGAGATAAGTTTTTAGGGGATTTTATTTATTCATTAGAAGAAAATTTCGCTAATGCGATAAATCATTTAGAAGAGAAAAAGGTGGAGTTAAAAGAACACTTTATTTCTGAAATTAATCAGCTTGAGGAAGAAATGAAAAAGCGTGTGCAAGAACTTAAAGAAATGGCAAGTCACAACAATGAACTGCAAAAAAGAATCGAAGAAAATGAAAGGAAAAAACAATGGCTTGATGATTTTATTGCCAGATTAGATGCGATTCTCGAAATATAAAATCGAAAGGAAGGAAATAGAAATGGCAAATTCAACAACGTTTTTAGATCAAGCGATTCAAGAAAAAAACGTCCGTAAAATCCGAAGTGCTATTGTTTCATATATTATGGCCGATCCGCTTGATCGAAATAATGAAACTTTGAAAGTGATTGATAAGGTGAAGTCGGCCGGAATTCATATATGGGAAGAGCATGACGGGAGAGATTTCGAGCACGACCGGACAAAATGGGACAAAAAATATTTTTCGCAACTGCAAGCGCAATTAATGACAAATTTCTCTAAAGAGCGATTCCATCATACGATGGAAGTTGGCAAAGAAGTGTATAAAGGAGAATTAACAGCAAAATCATCTGATTCCTCTAATCATTTTTCGAAAGTAAATATTTCGAGAAATGTGGGAAGTAAAAAAAACAATACATCGCTGGGAAAGAATATTGTGGCAGGAATGGTGGTGATAGCCACAGCAGCAGTATTGTATTATTTAATAAAATATCTAATAAAAAAATGAGCGAGGAGCCTGAAATATGCTTTAAACAACAAATGGCGAATAAAAACAGAGAACAGTTTGAAAAAGAACGGAAAATAATGAGCACTTCACGAAACAAATAATACAAAGTTGAGGGTGGTCTCATGAATACACTGGATGTCCGCAAAGAAAATGACCTTATTCAATCGTTTCAGTTGGCAAGTGAATTTGTCGAAAAAAACTACTTATCTGAGCTAACGACACATGAGGTGGTATCAATACCGCCTCATATTGAAAATATAACGGTGAGACAGCATATTCGTTTATTTAAAATTACAAAGATTGTTTATGATCAAAACGAGGATACTTCAGAGAAGCTCATTAATATTTTTAATACCGTAGGAAATTTGAATAGTTCTCTTATTCTTATTCTCGACAGTAAAGGAACAGATGTAGATTTATATATTGGAGTACGTTCGCTCGATTTGCAACGAAGCGTAAATGAAGCGAAAGATGGATTGCAAAAAAGTTTTAACGGCCATTTCCCAGGAACAGAACTGCGTAATTTGCGAAATAGTGAAATTGAGAAAATTATACAAAATATATTTGAATCACGATTGAGCGAATCAAAAAAAGTGGTAACAGCAGTTTCAGGGATTCCAGCACTAAAAGATGTTGATAAAAAAAGCTATATACAGGGGCTGGAAAAATTAATTGACTCGATGAAAGGTGAAACATATTCGGCAATATTTATTGCCGATCCTGTACAACCGAAAACAATTGCTGAAATTTATCGTGGTTATGAAACTCTATACTCACAACTTGTCCCGTTTCAACAAACGGAACTGTCTTTTAGTGAGAATGATACTAAAGCTGTCGCCGAAGGAATCAGCAATAGTGTTACGAATACCATTAATGAAAGCCTTGCTAAAACACAAAGTCACACAAAAGGTTCAACCGAAGGAAGTTCCCGTAATGAAAGTGTTTCTAAAGGAGGAAACACAGGATTTTCTCTCTTTTTATCAGTAGGGAAAAATCGAACATCGACGGAAGGGATAACGGTTAATTCAACGTTAAGCACATCAGATACAGAAGGGACAACTAGAACGACAGGGACATCAAAATCAGAAGCAACAACAACTAGTAAATCAGAAACGATCACAGAGGGAACAAGCAGAAGTTTGCAAATTAAGTTTGAAAATAAATCGGTTACCAACTTGCTTGAGAAAATTGATGAACAGTTAAAGCGTCTAAAAAGTTCGGAAGATTACGGCTTATGGAATTGCGCTTGTTATTTTGTCGCAGAAGACGCCCAAACGGCAAAAGTGGCTGCAAGTACGTACCAGTCGATTATGCGCGGAGATAATTCCTCTGTGGAACATTCTGTTATTAATACATGGGATAATGGTAATCAACAAAAATTAGAAATGATTACGAAGTATTTAACAAAACTGCATCATCCGCTCATTCGCCTGCAAGCGAATAATGGGCTAAACGTTCCTTACGTATCTCCGGGGACGCTCATTAATGGAAGGGAGCTAGCGATTAGTTTTGCGTTGCCGCGAAAATCAGTCAGTGGTTTGCCAGTTATGGAAGCAGTTGAGTTTGGGAGGAATGTTTGGACATATGACAATAAAAATGATGAGAAAAAGCAAATATCTATAGGAAAAATATTTCATATGGGACGTTCCGAAGATACAGAAGTTACTCTTGATTTGCAAAGTCTTTCTATGCATACATTCATTACAGGATCGACGGGATCTGGTAAGTCTAATACGGTTTATACGTTATTAGATCGGCTCGGAAAGGAAAATATACATTTTCTGGTTATCGAACCTGCCAAAGGTGAATACAAACAAATATTTGGTGGCAAGAAAAATGTTCATATTTTTGGAACCAATCCGGCTTTGTCTACCTTATTAAAAATTAACCCGTTTCGATTTCCGGATAATATTCATGTGTTAGAACATATTGACCGATTGATTGAAATTTTTAATGCATGCTGGCCGATGTATGCAGCTATGCCAGCTATTTTAAAAGAGGCGATTGAACAAAGCTATGAAAGATGTGGCTGGGATTTAGAGGAATCGACGAATTTCTATGAAAATCCAATTTTCCCGACGTTCCAAGAATTGCTCAGCACATTGCCGGAAGTCATCAACAATTCCGCTTATTCTCAAGATACAAAAAATGATTATATCGGTGCGTTAGTGACGAGAGTTCATTCACTGACAAACGGTTTAATTGGCCGCATGTTTTCTGATGATGAAACAGATAACACGATATTGTTTGACCAGAATTGTTTAATTGACTTAAGTCGAATTGGTTCAACAGAAACGAAAGCATTAATGATGGGGATTTTATTGATGCGGTTACAAGAACATCGCATGGCATTTACACCAACAATGAATCATGAATTGCAACACGTAACCGTATTAGAAGAAGCTCACCATTTATTAAGACGTACAAATTTTGACCAAACTCAGGAAAGTGCTAATCTTCAAGGGAAAGCGGTTGAAATGCTGACAAATGCGATTGCGGAAATGCGGACTTATGGTGAAGGATTTATTATTGTTGATCAATCCCCGGGGCTGTTAGACCGTTCAGTCATTCGAAACACCAATACAAAAATTATTCTTCGTCTGCCGGACAGATATGATCGTGAAAATGTCGGAAAAGCTACCACGTTGAGTGAGCAACAAATTAATGAGGTAGCAAAATTGAAAACGGGGGTTGCCGTTATTTACCAAAATAACTGGCTTGAACCTGTTCTATGTGAGATCGATGAATTTAAAAGCGCGGAACCTTATATTCATATGAATGATGTCAATAACGACAATGATAAGCAAATGCGGAGTAATATTATCCAGCTGCTTTTAGAAGGACGGGTAGCTGCAGAACAAAAACTCGATTTAAGCCATCTCGATATCCATTCACTTATAAAATGGTTGGAACAGCAAGAGATTCATTTGAAAGAAAAGCAAATATTAATAGATAATTTGTATCAATATATAGAAAAGAGAACAATGAGTTTGTGGGAAACAAATCGTTTTGAGGAATTGGCGCATATTGCAGCTCTTTTTGTGCCAGTAGAAAAATTATTGCGATTTGCAAGAAGTTCTAAAGATTTTAATGAATGGAACGAACGTGTAAGTTTAGCGTTGAAGAGATATGTTGACTTTCAAGAAAACGGTGCATATGAGAAAGCATTTATTCAATGCATCCTTCGGGAGCGATCGAAAGAAAGTGATGAGTTTAAAGATTTTTATTTTAAGTGGATTGAACATTATCGCAGGGAGAGTGTAGTATGATCGAGGCTTTTGTGGCAGAAATAGCTAAGAAGGAAATTGGCTCATCATTAAAGGATATCCCGATATTTGTAAAGGATTTGAATGCTACTGTGGTATTAAACTATGCAGAAGCGGACAAACCTTTATATGAACAAGAAATGAGTAAAAAAGATATTATTGACTTAAATCGTAAAAACGGTGATTTACGGGAAGAACAAGTATATGAGCGATTAAAAGAAATGTATCCTGAACAGCAAGGATATAAGATTATCCGTGAAGCTTATTTACGTGATGCAGAAGGAAATATTGTAAAAGATGATGTAACAGGACAAGCAAGAAGAATTGATTTTGTTGTAGTGAAAGATGGTGTAGTTATTGATTCTATAGAGGTAACATCGGAAACAGCAACAAAAGAAGCGCAACTGGCGAAAGAACAACGTATTCGTGAAAGTGGCGGGAATTATATAAAAGACCCAGAAACTGGTGAGATTTATGAATTTTCACCCCAAATACAGACACATGTATGGAGGTTGGCGTAATGAATCAAGTAAAGGTGTATGATAAAGCAAAATGGCATTTAGAATCGGAAAGCGATGCTTCATATGAAGAAAAATTACAGCACCTTACTGTTATAATGAATTGGTTGAAAGATAAAGGGTTACTAAATAAGTATGGGTTAGAGATTTATGAATTGGGCATTGATGAGGAATTTTCGTTGACCTCACAAATGTTAACGGATGAGGGAAAAGAGTTATTGGATAAGTGTTATGACAAATGGTTGCAGAATCTTCGCTACGGCGAAATTCCTTCATTAGAGGTTTTTAATAAGATGTTATAGTTTTTGTTGCCATTCAAAAGAGAATGTAGAATGGTTATGCAGTGAATATCATATAGGTCGCTAGATGCCCGAATGACTGTGAGAACATTATTGTCTGGAACATAAAAATTCAGTTTATTGTTTATTTTTGGACTGTCGGAGAGGAGAAGGATAAATTATGAAAAAGCTTTTATCACCGTTTTTCGCTTTTGTATTGTTGCTTGTAGCTGCAACGGGTTGTTCATCCGAACAATCGTCTAGTAGCAACAAAAACGACGATAAAAAGCAGGAAGCCAAAGCGCCGCTGTCAAAAGAAGAATTTGCTAAAATGATTTCTAATCCAGACAAGTATAAAGGTGCTAAAGTGGATTTTTACGCCAAAATTTTTGTTGAACCGGAGAAGGATGATGATGGAATTTATATTCAGGCGTTTGCTGACCCGAAAAATAGCGAACAGAACGTGATAGTTGTTGCCGATCCAAAGACAAATGTAAAAAATGAAGATATCATTCACGTGATCGGAACTGTTAGAAAATCATTCGAAGGAGAAAACGCGCTAGGCGGGAAAGTCACTGCTCCGATTATCGATGCAGAAAAAGTGGAAAAGACAGATTATGTAACGGCATTCTCTAAGCCAATTAAAACCATTGATGTGAATAAAGAAATCAATCAGCATGGTTATATTGTAAAACTGAATAAAGTAGAGATTGCGGAAGATGAAACAAGAGCGTATGTTACTATTTCCAACCAAAGCAATGCAAAAATCAATTTTTGGGGTTATAATGCAAAGCTTTTAGTAGGTAATACACAACATGACAGAGCGGATAACTTTGAAGCAGGCTATCCTGAGATTCCATCAGATATTTTACCGAAAACAAATGTAGAAGCAATTATTCCTTTTCCAGCTGTCGATCCAAATGAAAAAGTAATCAAATTTTACTTTGAAGGAAGCTCTGACAACTATGATATTGAAATTAATCCATTCCAGTTTGAGATAAACATTGCTCAATAATAAAAAAGTGTAAGAGAGGAAATGCGCGAAGTAGCTTTTCCTCTCGTTATTCTTATTCACAATCAAAAGATATAGTCTGTTTCTTGCCCTTTTACCACTGTTAAAAAGCGTTTGATAGAACGAAAAACTAGAGAAGAAAAGCACAGAAAAAAAACACCTGAACATGTCAGGTGTTTTTTTTCATCTTAATCACCAAATCCTCATCCGGCGTCACGTAAATCGTTTGCTGGTTTTCGTAAATGACAAACCCCGGTTTGGCGCCGCTTGGTTTTTTCACATAGCGGATGCGCGTGTAATCGACCGGAACGGAGCTCGATTGCCGCGCTTTGCTAAAGTAGGCGGCGAGGTTGGCGGCCTCAGCAATCGTTTGCTCAGACGGGTTTTTGCTGCGGATGACAACGTGAGAGCCGGGGATATCTTTCGTGTGCAGCCAGATTTCATCTTTACGCGCAAGCTTGTTGGTTAAATAATCGTTTTGTTTATTGTTTTTGCCAACGAGAATTTCTGTGCCATCGCTTGCGATGTAGCGTTCCAGCTCGATCGCCCGCTGTTTTTGCTTTTTCGTCTGTTTGCTGTTGCGCGCCCGCAAATACCCTTGTTCGATTAATTCCTCACGGATTTCCTCGACATCTTTCGGCGCGGCGGTTTCCAGCTGCTGGAGAAGCGTGTCGAAATAGGCGATTTCTTCATTTGTGCGCTCGATTTGCTCTTGGACGACGTTAAGCGAGTTTTTCGCTTTTTGGTATTTTTGAAAATAGCTTTGCGCGTTTTCCGACGGCGATTTTTGCGGATCAAGCGGAATCGTTATAGTCGCACCGTTTTCATCGTAATAGTTGACCACTTCAATTTCGTTCATTCCCCGCTCGACGGCATACAAGTTAGCGGTTAGCAGTTCCCCGTAAAGCCGATATTGTTCCGCCCGTTTTGCTTCCTCTAATGTTTGCTTCAGCTTAATCAGCTTTTTCTCATTTTTCGCTTTCTCATTCGCAATAAACCGCTCAAGGTCATGCGCCTGCTGTTTGACGCGGTCGCGCTCGGCTTTGCCGAAGTAAAAGCGGTCTAACAATTCACTTGGTGTAGCGAACGGTTTCGCTTCTGCCTGCAAATGGGTAAGCGGGAGCACGTAAAACCATTCTTTTTCGCCGTTTGTGTATATCGCCGGCGCAAAGCGATGGGCGCGCACCTCATCCATCAAGGAGATAAAGCTTTTTGGCAGCGTCGCACGGTTCGCAAGCCCGGCGCGAAATACCGCTTCTTTCGCAAACAGCGGCGAGATCCCGGAAAAGGTGGCGACGAGCTGGTCCGCCAGTTTGCCGGCATGAAAGTCGATTTTTTTCATGATGGTTTCTTCGGTCGCCTCAAGCGGGTTGATTTTTCCATGCGAAGGCGGCGCGATATATTCATGGCCGGGAAGCACGGTGCGGTAGCGGTTGACGGCAGGAGAAAGATGTTTAATGCTGTCGATAATCGTGTTCGTTTCTTCGTCAACTAAGATGATGTTGCTGTGCCGCCCCATGATTTCGATGATTAATTGTTTTGCATGAATATCGCCGATTTCATCCCGCCCTTTTGTCTCGATGATAATGATGCGGTCAAAATCGACTTGCCGGATCGCTTCGATAATGCTTCCTTCCAAATGTTTTCGCAACAGCATGCAAAACATCGGCGGTTCCGCCGGATTGTCATACGTTTCATTGGTCAGATGAACACGCGCATAGTTCGGATGCGCGGACAACAACAATTTATAATTTCGCCCGTGCGAGCGGATTTGCATGACCAATTCATGGACAGCCGGTTGATGGATTTTCGTGATGCGCCCCCCCGCGAGCGCTTGCTGTAATTCGTTAACGACTGCATAGGTAAACACTCCATCGAATGACATAAAAAACACCTTTCTGTTTGTTTTGTTGCTTCATCAATAACATATCATATCATTTTTTCGGGCATGTCTGAATAAGCTTTCATAGAAAAGCAAAGAGGGAGGAGAAGCGACGATGCAGTGGCATACGCTTGCGACAAATGAAGTGGCGAAAGAAACCAACACCAACCTCACGAGGGGATTAACGACGGAAGAAGCGAAAAAGCGTCTGAAGCGGTTCGGATATAATGAATTAAAAGAAGCGAAGAAACAGTCGGCACTTTTATTGTTTTTGAATCAGTTTAACGATTTTATGGTGCTTGTGCTTCTTGCGGCGACGGTCATCTCTGGCTTGCTTGGGGAGTATGTCGATGCCATTGCCATTATTGTTATCGTCATCATGAATGGGTGTTTAGGCTTTTTCCAAGAGCGGCGCGCCGAAAAATCGCTGGAGGCGCTGAAAAAATTATCGGCGCCACAGGCAACGGTATTGCGTGACGGAGAATGGGTGAAAATTCCAGCGCGAGAGCTTGTTGTCGGCGATATTGTCAAGTTCTCAAGCGGAGACAGAATCGGCGCCGATGTCCGCTTAATTGATGCAAAAGGGCTGGAAATCGAAGAATCGGCGCTGACAGGCGAGTCGGTGCCGACAGCAAAATCGGCGGTTCCGCTGATGAATGAAAATGCTGCGATTGGCGATTTGCATAATATGTCTTTTATGGGGACTCTTGTAACAAGAGGGAGCGGTGTCGGCATTGTGATTGCGACAGGAATGAAAACGGCCATGGGGCAAATCGCGAATCTGCTTCAAGAAGCGGAAACAGTGACGACGCCGCTGCAGCGGAGGCTGGAGCAGCTTGGGAAAATTTTAATTGTCGTTGCGCTCTTGCTTACGGTGCTTGTCGTCGCGGTTGGCGTCATTCAAGGACATGGCTTGTACGAAATGTTTTTAGCCGGCGTTTCGTTAGCGGTCGCCGCGATTCCAGAAGGGCTGCCGGCGATTGTGACCATTGCGCTTGCGCTTGGCGTGCAGCGGATGATCAAGAAAAACGCGATCGTCCGCAAGCTCCCGGCGGTGGAAACGTTAGGTTGCGCTTCAGTCATTTGTTCCGATAAAACGGGGACGATGACGGAAAATATGATGACAGTGACGCATATTTGGGCAAACGGAAAAACATGGACGGTAAGCGGCGCCGGGTTGGAAACATCGGGGCAATTTTATGAAAACGGGCGCCCAATTGACGACAAAAAAGAAACGGTCTTGCAACAGCTGCTGATGTTTGGCGCGCTTTGCAACAGCTCGCAGCTGAAAGAAAAAGGGGGGCGGCGCTACATCGATGGCGACCCGACCGAAGGCGCTTTGCTTGTCGCCGCGATGAAGGCGGGATGGACGAAAGACCGCATCGAAAGCGAATTTATCGTAGAGCAGGAATTTCCGTTTGATTCCGAGCGGAAAATGATGACGGTCATTGTGAAAGATAAAGCAGGAAGGCGATTCATTGTCACAAAAGGAGCCCCAGACGTGTTGTTGCAAGTGTGCGGACAAATTTATTGGAACGGCCGTGAACAAACGATGACAATGGCGTGGAGAAAAACGGTACAAGATGTCATTCATAAAATGGCGAACCAAGCCCTCCGCACGATTGCCATCGCCTATCGCCCGCTGCAAGCGCAAAAGCGGATAACATCGGAAAAAGAGGCGGAGAAAGATCTTGTGTTTATCGGAATCCAAGCGATGATCGACCCGCCGCGCCCAGAAGTGAAAAAAGCGGTGCAGCAATGCAAAGAAGCGGGCATAAAAACGGTGATGATTACCGGCGATCATGTGCTTACCGCAAAAGCGATCGCGAAGCAGCTCGGGGTGCTGCCGCCGGACGGAAAAGTAATGGACGGCCCGACGCTGTCGCGGCTTTCGGTAGATGAACTCGAAGGAGCGGTCGATGATATTTATGTATTTGCCCGCGTTTCGCCGGAGCATAAATTAAAAATTGTGAAAGCATTGCAACGGCGCGGACATATTGTCGCGATGACGGGAGACGGTGTCAACGACGCCCCGGCGATTAAGGCGGCCGACATCGGCGTGGCGATGGGACGGTCGGGAACAGATGTCGCGAAAGAAGCAGCCGCGCTGGTGCTATTGGATGATAACTTTGCGACAATTCAAGCGGCGATTCAAGAAGGCAGAAATATTTACGAAAACATCCGCAAATTTATCCGCTATTTGTTAGCATCAAATGTCGGCGAAATTTTTGTCATGTTGTTGGCGATGCTACTGGCTCTTCCGCTTCCGCTTGTGCCGATCCAAATTTTATGGGTGAATCTTGTCACAGACGGCCTTCCGGCGATGGCGCTTGGACTTGACCGCGCAGAAGAAAATGTTATGAAGCGCCCGCCGCGCCATCCGAAAGAAGGAGTGTTCGCGCGTGGACTTGGCTGGAAAATCATCAGCCGCGGTTTTATCATTGGATTGGTAACGCTCGCAGCGTTTATCACCGCATATGAACGAAGCGGACACGCGCTTGTTTATGCGCAGACGGTGGCGTTTGCGACGTTAGTGATGGCCCAGCTTATTCATGTGTTTGACTGCCGTTGCGAACGATCGATTTTGGACCGCAATCCGTTTGAAAATATATATCTTGTCGCAGCGGTTATGATATCGATATTATTGTTGCTTGTCGTCATTTACTACCCGCCGTTGCAAGGAATTTTTCATACAGTGCCGATCGCTCTGTTTGACTGGCTGCTTATTATTGGTTTAGCGGCACTTCCGACATTTTTGTTTTCTGGTTCGCTTTTTGCGAGAAAATAAAAAGGAGATATGTTATAATATCCAAGGTGATAGAGGGTGACTCTATGACCTTTTCTTTTTGGCACTTCACATAAACGGATGTGATGACATGGTTTATAGCATGACAGGTTTTGGACGCAGCACCCAAAAAAATGAACAGCTAAGCATTACGGTGGAAATGAAATCGGTGAACCACCGATTTTGTGAAATTTCTGTTCGCATCCCTAGACAATGGGTTACTTTTGAGGATAAAATAAAAAAAGTAATTTTACAGCACGTGAAACGGGGGAAGGTCGAAGTTTTTGTCAATATCGAAGGCGACGGCTTAGTTAAGCGAAAACTGCATATTGATTGGGATTTAATGAAGGAATATTATAATAGTTTGCAAAGAGCTAACGAACAGTTTTCTTTGCGCGACCAAGTGACACTTTCCCATTTGTTTCAGCTCGAAGGTGTGACGGAAATTATTGAAGAAGAAACGGAAAATGAAGAATTAGAGCAGCTTTTGCTTGCTGCGGTGAAAGAAGCGGCAGAGCAACTTGCGTCTATGCGCAAGCAGGAAGGAGAGGCGCTCCTTGCTGATATACAAACACAGCTCTCTTATATCGAAAAAAGCGTGCAAGCAATCGAAAGACAGGCGCCTTTCGTCATTGAATATTATCGCGAGCGGCTGACGAAGCGCATCCGTGAGCTTAACCCGCTTCCTGCCGATGAGTCGCGCATTTTGACGGAGGTGGCGATTTTTGCGGAAAAATCAGATATTAATGAAGAGCTGAAGCGGATCCGCAGCCATCTCCAGCAAGTTGCCGCAACGTTGGAAAAAGATGAACCGATCGGGCGAAAGCTTGATTTTTTAGTGCAAGAGCTGAACCGCGAAGTGAACACGATAGGGGCAAAGGCGAACGACAGTCTCATCGCGATGCAAGTCGTGGAGATGAAAAGCGCGCTCGAAAAAATAAAAGAGCAAGTGCAAAATATCGAATGAGCGTTTAGAGCGGTTTTATTGCGGCAACAATAATGTTTATGGCAGGTGGGCGTTTCGTGGGAGTAAAATTCATTAACATCGGTCATGGCAATATGGTGTCCGCCGCTCGGATTATAACCATTGTCAGCCCCGATTCTGCGCCAATAAAACGAATGATTCAAGACGCAAAAGAGAGCGGGAAATTAGTGGATGCCACTCATGGAAGAAGAACGCGCGCTGTCATTATTATGGACAGCGATCATGTCATACTATCTTCTATTCAACCGGAAACGGTAGCCAGCCGTTTATATGGCAGTGATGATTTATCGGAGGAAGGGTAGGTTTTATACGTTTATGAGCGAAAGAGGATTGTTGATTGTGCTGTCTGGCCCGTCTGGTGTCGGCAAAGGAACGGTGCGGAAAGCATTGTTTTCGCAGCCGGATATTAATTTGCATTATTCTGTTTCCGTCACGACGCGGAAACCGCGGGAAGGCGAAGTCGATGGCGTCGATTATTTCTTTAAAACGCGCGAAGAATTTGAGCAAATGATTCGCGAAAACAAACTGTTGGAGTGGGCGGAGTATGTCGGCAATTACTATGGAACGCCGATCGACTATGTGGAAAAAACATTGCAAGAAGGAAAAGACGTGTTTTTGGAAATCGAAGTGCAAGGCGCGATGCAAGTGCGCAAAGTGTTTCCGGAAGGCCTCTTCATTTTTCTCGCCCCTCCAAGTTTAAGCGAATTGGAAAAACGAATTATATCACGCGGCACAGAATCGGCAGAGCACATCCAAAATCGTTTGAAAGCGGCAAAAGAAGAGCTGGAAATGATGGATGCTTACGATTATGTCGTGGAAAACGATAAAGTCGAGCTCGCGTGCGAGCGGATTAAAGCGATCGTGATGGCTGAACATTGCCGGCGGGAACGCGTGGCAAAACGTTATAAAAGAATGCTGGGGGTGGAATAAAGCATGTTATATCCTTCCATCGATCTATTAATGCAAAAGGTCGATTCGAAATATAAGCTTGTCACAGTGGTGGCGAAACGTGCGCGCCAGCTTCAGGAGGACGCAGAATTGACGGTTAAAAACCCTGTTTCGAAAAAATTTGTCGGGCAGGCGTTAGAGGAAATTGCTGCGGACCATATCGAATTAGTAGAAGAAGAAAAATAACAACCTAGCTGTTAGGTTGTTATTTTTTTACAAAAGTGGAGCAGAGGTGTTCAAACATGGTGAATGGCAAAAACATTTTATTATGTGTTACCGGGGGAATCGCCGCCTACAAAGCGGCTGCTTTGACGAGCCAACTGACGCAGCGCGGCGCTAATGTGAAAGTCATGATGAGTGAATCTGCCTGCAAATTCATTACTCCGCTCACATTCCAAGCGCTGTCACGCAACGAGGTATATGTCGATACTTTTGCTGAAAAAAATCCGGCGGTGATTGCCCATATTGACGTGGCAGATTGGGCGGATCTTGTTCTTGTCGCGCCTGCCACCGCTAATACCATTGGAAAATTAGCACACGGCATCGCCGACAACATGATTACGACAACGCTTTTAGCGACAAAAGCGCCGGTATGGATCGCGCCGGCGATGAATGTGCATATGTACGAACATCCGGCGGTGCAAGCGAACATTGAAACACTATATCGTTTTGGTTACCGCTTTATTGAGCCGTCGGAAGGATATTTGGCTTGTGGATATGTCGGCAAAGGGCGAATGGAAGAACCGGAAAAAATTATTGAAAATATCGAAGCATATTTTGCCGCGCGCAACCCTTTCTTAAGAGGAAAAAAGGTGCTTGTCACCGCGGGGCCAACGCGGGAAAAATTGGATCCCGTCCGCTTTTTTTCAAATCGTTCCACAGGGAAAATGGGCTATGCGATCGCGGAGGCGGCAGCGCGCTTTGGCGCGGAAGTAACGCTGATTTCCGGACCGACCGGGCTGGAAGCGCCAGCAAATGTAGACACCGTTCGCGTCGAATCAGCGCAAGAAATGTATGAAGCGGTGATGGAACGTTTCCCGCATGTCGACATTGTCATTAAAGCGGCGGCGGTGGCCGATTACCGGCCGAAGCATGTGTTTGCGAAAAAGATGAAAAAACAGCCGGGCGATTATGTTGTTGAAATGGAAAGAACGACAGATATTTTAAAAACACTTGGGGAGCAAAAAACATCGCAAATTTTAGTCGGATTTGCGGCGGAAACGGATCATGTGGAGGAGTATGCGAAACAAAAATTGGAGAACAAACGGCTTGATATGGTCGTGGCTAACAACGTGTCTGAAGAAGGAGCAGGATTTGCCGGAGACACCAATATTGTGACGATTTTCAAACGCGATGGCTCGGTGCGTTCGCTGCCGCTTTTGCCGAAAAAGCAAGTAGCGGAAGAAATTTTAAAAGAAATTCATCAATATATCGAGGCGATTCGATGAAAGTAGCAGAGGTAATTGTCGATGTGCCTGCGCGCCAGACGGACCGTCCTTTTGATTATGCAATTCCGGAAAAATGGGAAGACATACTGCAGCCTGGCATGCGCGTCACTGTTCCGTTCGGCACGCGGCGATTGCAAGGATTTGTTATTCATATTAAATCACATTCAGATGTGAAAACATTGAAACCGATCGAAGCGGTTTTGGACGTCACTCCCGTATTAAACGAAGAACTGCTTGAACTCGGGAAATATTTAACGGAAACGACGCTTTGTTTTGCGATTTCCGCTTACCAGGCGATGCTTCCGGCGGCGCTGAAAGCAAAATACGAAAAGGAAATCCGGCTCGTCCGCGAAGAGAACCGCGCTTTGCTGCCAGAAACGATTCAACCGCTTTTTCAAGACCGTTCAACGGTTGATTGGAAGGAAGTAGAACATAGCGATTGGCTACGACCTTTGCAAAAAGCGATTCAGCAAGGCTATTTAGAAGTCGTGTACCATGTGAAAGAAAAAGCGGCGGCGAAAACGGTGAAATATGTGGAATTGGCGCAATCGCACGAAGAAGTTGGACGTGCGATCGATGCGTTGCCGGCGAATGCCGCCAAGCAAAGACAGTTGTTGACGGCTCTTCTGTCGGCAAACGAAGCGGTGCCATTGAGGAGCCTGTTGGAGCAGACGGGCGCTACCTATGCTTCGCTCAAATCGTTAGTTGCCAAAGGACTTGTTGCCGAAAAGGAGATCGAAGTATATCGCGACCCGTACGGGGACCGCTCATTTCCAACAACAGCGCCGCTTTCGCTAACCGCTGAGCAAGAAAAAGCGCTTTCTTCCGTCATCGAGTCCGTGCGCACGAATAAACATGAGGTGTTTTTGCTATACGGCGTGACAGGTAGCGGAAAAACAGAAGTGTATATGCAAGCGATCGAAGAAGTATTGCGGCAAGGCAAAGAAGCGATTGTCCTCGTTCCGGAAATTTCGCTGACGCCGCAGATGGTCAAGCGGTTTAAAGGGCGCTTCGGTTCGCAAGTGGCCGTGCTTCATAGCGGTTTATCTATCGGAGAAAAATACGATGAATGGCGAAAAATCCATCGAAAAGAAGTGCAGCTTGTCGTCGGCGCCCGTTCAGCGATTTTCGCTCCATTTGAAAATCTCGGCATGATTATCATTGACGAAGAACATGAGACAAGCTACAAGCAAGAGGAAAATCCGCGCTATCACGCCCGCGATGTGGCAATTTACCGCGCCCGCGTCCACGGCTGCCCTGTCGTGCTCGGCAGCGCCACTCCTTCGCTTGAATCGTTTGCAAGGGCGAAAAAAGGGGTATATCAGTTACTGACATTACAAAAACGGGTAAGCGACAACGGGATGCCGGACGTTCATATTGTCGATATGCGGGAAGAACTGCGGAGCGGAAACCGTTCCATGTTTTCGCGCGCGTTATTCGAGAAATTGAAAGACCGCCTCCATAAAGGGGAGCAGTCTGTATTGTTTTTAAATCGGCGCGGCTATTCGACATTTGTCATGTGCCGCGGCTGCGGCTATGTGATTCGCTGCCCGCATTGCGACATTTCATTAACATACCACCGCGCTGGGCAGCGGTTAAAATGCCATTATTGCGGATACGAAGAACCGATTACGTACCATTGTCCATCATGTGGAAACGAGCATATTCGTTTTTTTGGAACAGGAACGCAAAAAGTGGAAGAAGAACTGACGAAACTGCTTCCTGAAGCGCGCGTGATCCGCATGGATGTCGACACGACGAGCCGCAAAGGCGCCCACGAACGCCTGCTTGCCGAGTTTGGCGAAGGAAAAGCTGATATTTTGCTTGGCACACAAATGATTGCGAAAGGGCTTGATTTTCCAAAAGTAACGCTTGTCGGCGTGCTTGCTGCCGATACGACGCTCCATCTTCCTGATTTCCGCGCTTCCGAAAAAACGTTTCAGCTGCTGACGCAAGTAAGCGGGCGCGCCGGGCGCCATGCGCTTCCCGGCGAGGTCGTCATCCAAACGTACACGCCGGAGCATTACAGCATCGCCCTTGCTGCGAAGCACGATTATGATGCATTTTATCAAAGAGAAATGGTGCTTCGCAAAATGCATGGCTATCCGCCATTTTACTATTTGACATTAATCACCGTGTCCCATCCGGAAATAACGAAAGCGGTGGCTGTAACGGATAAAATTGCGGCATATTTGCGGGCGCAGCTGTCAAATGAAGCGATCATTCTCGGCCCTGTCGCTTCGCCGATTGCCCGCCTTCATGATAGATATCGCTACCAATGCATGATAAAATACAAACGGGAGCCGAACATGACGCGTGCATTAAAAGCGGTTATCGATCGCTATCAGCACGACGTTTCCCAAGGGGATTTGTCGATTACGATCGATACGAATCCATATACGATGATGTAAATGGAGGAACTGTCATTGGCTATTTTACCGATTGTGACATATCCAGCGGACATTTTGGAAAAAAAGTGCGAACCGGTAAAGCGGTTTGACCGCCAGCTTATTCAGCTGTTGAACGATATGTATGATACAATGATCGATGCTGACGGGGTCGGATTAGCTGCCCCGCAAGTCGGTATTGCTAAGCAAATCGCTGTCGTCGATGCTGGTGATGAGCACGGCCGGATTGAGCTGATCAATCCGCGCATTATGGAAGCGCGCGGGGAGCAAATCGGTCCGGAAGGCTGCCTCAGCTTTCCGGGACTGTTTGCGGAAGTGAAGCGCGCCAATTATGTCAAAGTCCGTGCCCAAGACCGGCGCGGCCGGCCGTTTACGCTTAAAGCCACTGGTTTTTTGGCGCGCGCGCTTCAACATGAAATCGATCATTTAAATGGAATATTATTTACTTCGAAAGTGATACGCTATTACGATCTGGAAGAATTAGAAGGGTAGATGAGAAAAGATGATCAACATTGTGTTTATGGGAACACCGGATTTTTCTGTTCCTATATTAAAGCGGCTTATAGAAGACGGGTATCACATCGCCGCTGTCGTCACACAGCCGGATAAGCCGAAAGGGCGGAAGCGGGAGTTGACGCCGCCGCCGGTCAAAGTCGAGGCGGAAAAACACGGAATTCCGGTATTGCAGCCGACAAAAATCCGCGAACAGGAACAATATGAGCAAATATTGGCGCTTGAGCCAGATTTAATTGTGACGGCGGCGTTCGGCCAAATTTTGCCGAAAGCGTTGCTCGAGGCCCCGAAATACGGCTGCATCAACGTCCATGCTTCATTGCTTCCAGAATTGCGGGGCGGGGCTCCGATTCATTATGCAATTTTGCAAGGAAAAACAAAAACGGGCGTCACGATTATGTATATGGCGGAAAAACTCGATGCCGGCGATATTTTAACCCAAGTGGAAGTGCCGATCACCGAAACGGATACGGTTGGCACCCTTCATGATAAATTAAGCATCGCTGGGGCAAAACTGTTATCAGAAACGATTCCGCAATTAGTGGCTGGAAAATTAACGCCGGTGAAGCAAGAAGAAGAAAAAGCAACATATGCGTACAATATTAAGCGAGAGCAAGAAAAAATAGATTGGACGAAACCGGGAGAAGACGTTTATAACCATATCCGCGGCCTCAACCCATGGCCGGTGGCGTACACAACCTATTACGGAAATATATGGAAAATTTGGTGGGGAGAAAAAGTTCCGGCCCCGAAAAATGCGGAACCTGGCACGATTATTGATATCGCACATGACGGAATTGTCGTGGCGACAGGCAATGAAACGGCCATAAAAATTACCGAATTGCAGCCGGCGGGGAAAAAACGGATGGATGCGGCGCAATTTTTGCGCGGCGCTGGCGCCCATCTCACTATTGGAATGAAGCTAGGAGATGAACATGAAAGCTAAAAACGTACGAGAAGTCGCTTTGGAAACATTGTTGGCTGTCGAAGAAAAAGAGGCGTACAGCAATTTATTATTAAATAACATGATTGAGACACACCGGCTTTCCGAAAGAGATGTCCGTCTGCTAACAGAAATCGTATACGGAACGATTCAGCGCCGCGACACGCTCGATTATTATTTGGCGCCGTTTTTGAAAAAAGCGCGCAAACTGGAACGGTGGGTCCGCGTGCTTCTTCGCCTGACCCTTTATCAAGTATTATATTTGGACCGCATCCCTGACCGCGCCGCGATTTTTGAGGCGGTGGAAATCGCGAAAAAACGCGGGCACCAAGGGATTGCCTCGCTCGTTAACGGGGTGATGCGCGCCATTTTACGCCAAGGGGTGCCGCCGCTTGAGAACATTGAAGATGAAGTGGAGCGGCTGGCGGTGGCCACAAGCCATCCGCGCTGGCTCGTGAAGCGCTGGGTGGAGCAATATGGCTGGATGGAAACAAAACGGATGTGTGAAACAAACTTGCTGCCGCCAAAGCAGACGGCGCGGGTGAACACGGCGAGAATCACGATCGCGGAAACGTTGGACAGGCTTAGACAAGAAGGGATGGAAGTATCAAGAGGCGAGGTCGCCGCGGAGGCGATTCAAGCGAAAAAGGGAAATCTTGCAAACACGGAGGCGTTTCGCCGCGGCTGGATTACGATTCAAGACGAAAGTTCAATGTTAGTGGCGCGGGCGCTCGGCCCGAAAGAACATGAGCGCGTCCTTGACAGCTGTGCTGCCCCGGGCGGAAAATCGACCCATATTGCCGAATTAATGAACAATACCGGACAAGTGATATGCGCGGATATTCATGAACATAAAGTGAATTTAATCGAGGAGAATGCGAAGCGGCTGCAGCTAACGAATATTTCTGCGCGCACACTTGACAGCAGGCGCTTGGGCGAAGTGTTTGAGCGGGAGACGTTCGATAAAATTTTAGTTGATGCCCCGTGCTCAGGGTTTGGCGTCATCCGCCGCAAACCGGATATTAAATATGCAAAAACGGAAGCAGATATTTCTTCTCTTGCCGCGCTGCAGCGCGAAATTTTAGATGCAGTCGCGCCATTGTTAAAAAAAGGCGGCACGCTTGTATATAGCACATGCACGATTGACCATGAGGAAAATGAAGCAGTCATTGCCCAATTTTTAAACGATCATCCGGAATTTTCGCCAGATGAAACGATGCAACAGCGACTGCCGGAGAAAGTGCAGCCATATGTCCGCAACGGGCAGCTGCATCTCCTTCCTCACTATTTTGGCTCGGACGGATTTTTTATCGCATCATTACGAAAGAAGGTGTAGCTTCATTGGAACACACAAGTGTTATAAAACGGGAAAACCAACAAACAAAATCACACTTGCCGTCAATTTATTCCCTTACGTTTGAACAGCTAAAAAACTGGATTATTGAACAAGGAGAAAAACCATTTCGCGCCACGCAAATATATGAATGGCTATATCAAAAACGGGTCACCCATTTTTCGGAGATGACGAATCTTCCGAAAGCGCTGCGCGAAAAATTAAGCGGTCATTTCGATATCACAACGTTAAAAACGTTAGTGAAACAAACATCGAAAGACGGCACAATGAAATTTTTGTTTGAGCTTCACGACGGATATTCGATTGAAACAGTGCTGATGCGCCACAATTACGGAAATTCCATTTGTGTGACGACACAAGTGGGCTGCCGCATCGGCTGCACGTTTTGCGCTTCGACGCTTGGCGGCCTGAAGCGCCATCTGGAGGCAGGAGAAATTGTAGCGCAAGTCGTAAAAGTGCAAAAAGAACTTGATGAACAAAATGAGCGCATAAGCAGCATTGTCGTCATGGGAATCGGCGAGCCGTTTGACAATTACGATGAACTGATCAAATTTTTGAAAATCGTCAACCATGCAAAAGGGTTGAACATCGGCGCCCGGCATATCACTGTTTCGACGAGCGGAATTATCCCGAAAATTTACCAATTTGCTGATGAAGGAATGCAGGTGAATTTTGCGATTTCGCTGCACGCTCCGACGACGGAGCTGCGCACGAAGTTAATGCCGATCAATAAAGCATATCCGCTGCCAAAATTAATGGACGCGGTCCGCTATTACATCGAAAAAACAGGGCGGCGTGTCACATTTGAATACGGATTGTTCGGCGGGGTGAACGACCAGCTCGAACATGCGGAACAGCTTGCCGAGCTTATTAAAGGATTGAAATGCCATGTTAATTTAATCCCGGTCAATTACGTGCCGGAACGGAATTACGTGCGGACGCCGCGCGAGCAGATTTTTGCATTCGAACGCGCGTTAAAAAAACACGGAATCAATGTTACAATTCGCCGCGAACAAGGACATGATATTGATGCAGCATGTGGGCAGCTTCGCGCGAAGGAGCGAAAAGAAGAGACGAGGTGAAACAATGAGAGTTGTTTTTCAAACCGACGTTGGCAAAATTCGGGCTCACAACGAAGATAGCGGCGGAGTTTTTCAAAATAAAGACGGGCATTATTTGGCGGTTGTCGCCGATGGGATGGGAGGGCATCGCGCCGGCGATGTCGCAAGTGAAATGACGATTTCGTATTTAAAACAAGAATGGGAACAATCTGAGCACATCTCTTCCCCGGATATCGCGGAGCAATGGTTGAAAGACCATGTCGCGGCCGTGAACCGGATTTTATTTGAACATTCCTTGAATCATGCAGAATGCCAAGGAATGGGAACGACGATCGTCTGCGCGATTTGCACCGGCCAGTTTGCGACGGTCGGGCATATTGGCGACAGCCGCTGCTATTTGCTAAATAAAAGCGGGTTTCAACAAATTACGGAAGATCATTCGCTTGTCAATGAATTAGTAAAAACCGGGCAAATTTCCAAAGAAGATGCAGAACACCATCCGCGCAAAAATATATTGCTGCGTGCGCTCGGCACAGAACAAGAAGTGAAATTGGATGTGAAAACGATTAGCATCGATGAGCATGATATGTTGCTTTTATGTTCGGACGGCTTATCCAACAAAGTATCGGAACAAATGATGATACATATTTTAACATCTGACGGCACGCTCGAGCACAAGGCGCAAACATTAATTGACTTAGCGAATGAACATGGGGGAGAGGACAATATAACATTGGCGATTATCGATTTTTCATTGGAACGTGAAAGTAGGTGATCCGCATGCTCATCGGCAAACGGTTAAACGATCGTTATAAAATCATTCGTTTAATTGGCGGCGGAGGGATGGCAAACGTTTATTTGGCAAGAGACATTATTTTAGACCGCGACGTCGCCGTGAAAGTGTTGCGCTTGGATTTTGCCAATGATGAACAGTTTATCCGGCGGTTTCGCCGTGAAGCGCAAGCGGCAACGAGTTTAAATCACGAAAATATCGTCACCATTTACGATGTCGGGGAAGATGAAGGCATTTATTATATTGTCATGGAGTGTGTTCGTGGCTGTACATTAAAACAATATATTCACGAACATGCCCCCCTTCCGGTTCCAAAGGCGCTTCATATTATGGAGCAATTGACCTCCGCAATCGCGCACGCCCATGAAAACGGGATTATTCACCGCGATATTAAGCCGCAGAACATTCTTATGGATGAAAACGGAAATGTGAAAGTCACCGATTTCGGAATTGCCGTTGCCCTTAGTTCCACTACGATTACGCAAACCAATTCGGTGCTCGGTTCTGTCCATTATTTGTCGCCAGAACAAGGACGCGGCGGAATCGCGACAGAAAAGTCGGACATTTACTCTTTAGGAATTGTCATGTTTGAATTAGTAACAGGGCGGCTTCCTTTTTCCGGCGAGTCAGCTGTATCGATTGTGCTCAAACATTTACAAACGGAAACCCCTTCTCCAAAAGCGTGGAATCCTAGCATTCCGCAAAGCGTCGAGAACATTATTTTGAAAGCGACGGCGAAAGATCCGTTTTATCGCTACCGTTCAGCGCGGGAAATGAATGAAGATATTCGCACGGCTTTAGATCCGGATCGCGTCAACGAGCAAAAATTCGTGATTCCGGCTGATGACGAGGAGACGACAAAGGCGATTCCCGTTATTAAAGAAAAACATGTTAACGCCGGGAGCGAGCAGCAAACTATTGTTTACGAAGAAAAACAAGAAGAAGAAAAGAGAGACGAAGCAAAACCGAAAAAAAAGCGAAAATGGCTGTTCGTCTGGCTGACTGCGTTATTTTTGTTTTTGGTTGCAGCCGGAGTAAGTGCGGTCACGTGGATTCCTGACTTGATTTTTCCAAAGGAAGTGACGATGCCGAATGTCATCAATAAGGATTATGATAAGGCGGTTGAACAGTTGTCGTCGCTGGGCCTAGAGATTAAAGACACCATTGACGTCGAGAATGACGAAATCGCAGAAGGAAAAGTAGTGCGCACAAAGCCGGAAGCGGGAATGACGGTAAAACAAGGGTCGGCTGTGGTTATTTATAAAAGCATCGGCAAAAAGAAAGTAGAGTTCGGCAATTTTATCGGCCAAGATATAGGAATAGTGGAAGAGCAGCTGAAAAACGAAAATTTTATGAAGATCACGCGCAATGGACGATACAGCGATAAGCCGCTTGGCACGATTCTCGATCAATTTCCTTATGAAGGAGACAAAGTTGTTCCTGAAGAAACAGAAGTGATTTTTACTGTCAGTCTCGGCCCGGAAAAAATTACGCTAAAAGATTTGACCGGATATACGGAAAAGAGCGTGCGCGATTATGCGAATGACCAGCAGCTGCATGTGAACATGCAATACGAATATTCCGACAAAGTTCCGGAAGGGCTCGTTATTTCACAAACGCCGAAAGCAAATGAAAAAGTGGACAGAGGCGATACGATTACGATCGTTATTTCGCGCGGCAGGGAGCCGCTTCCTACAAAAACGGTGATCAAAGAGATTGAAATTCCGTATGAACCGGCAGAAGAAGGCCAAGTCGTTGAAGCACAATTATATATTCAAGATGCCAATCATAACATGACGACGCCGTATAAAACATACCGTTTGACCGGACCGGTGAAAGAGACGGTGACATTTGAAATCCCATATAAGGAAACAGCGTATTATCGCGTCATTGTCAACAATGTAGTAAAAGACGAGGGAATCATTCCATATCCAGACAATCGTCAAAAGGAGTGAGGCTATGGCAGAAGGAAAGATTATTAAAGCATTAAGCGGGTTTTATTATGTGTTATCAGAAGGCAAGGTGTTTCAATGCCGGGGAAGAGGAGTGTTCCGAAAGCAGAAAATTACTCCTCTTGTCGGCGATCATGTCATGTTTCAGGCAACAGGCGAGGCGGAAGGATATATTATGGAGATACGAGAGCGGAAAAACTGGCTTATTCGCCCGCCAATCGCTAATGTAGAACAAGCGATTTTAGTGTTTTCGGCAGTGGAGCCGGATTTTAGCGCAAAGCTTCTCGACCGCTTTCTCGTCCTAACCGAATCGAAGCAGATTCGGCCGATCGTTGTCGTGAATAAAATGGATCTGGTCGATGATCAGACAAAACCGGCCATAGAACAATATATTCGCGATTACCGGCAAGTAGGTTATGATGTCATTGAAACGTCAACCGTCACAAAATTAGGAGTAGAACGGCTGCTTTCCTGTTTAGAAGGGCATATCTCCGTTTTTGCCGGGCAATCCGGCGTTGGAAAATCTTCGCTTTTAAATGCGCTCTGCCCGGATTTGCAGCTGAAAACAAACGATATTTCCACCCATTTAGGGCGCGGAAAACATACGACCCGCCATGTGGAATTGCTGGAAGTTGGCGGTGGGCTCGTTGCTGATACGCCGGGGTTTAGCGCGCTGGAGCTGGATGAATTGGAAATCGACGAGCTGCCGCTTTATTTTCCTGAGTTCCGCGAGCGAAGCGATGCGTGCAAATTTCGCGGGTGCTTGCATATCTCGGAGCCGAAATGCGCTGTGAGAGAAGCGGTTGAAGCGGGAGAAATCCCTTCTTATCGGTATGAGAATTACATCAGTTTTGTCGAAGAAATGAAAGAACGAAAGCCGAGGTATTGATTATGGTTAAAATTGCGCCATCGATTTTATCTGCCAATTTTGCACAGCTTGCTGAGGAAATCCGCGACGTGGAACGAGGCGGAGCCGATTACATTCATGTCGATGTGATGGATGGGCATTTTGTTCCAAATATTACGATAGGCCCGCTGATTGTCGAAGCGATTCGCCCTGTGACAAAGCTGCCTTTAGACGTTCATTTAATGATTGAGGAACCTGATCGCTACATTCCTGTTTTTGCAAAGGCAGGAGCCGATTATTTATCGGTCCATGTCGAAGCGTGCCCGCATTTGCACCGCACCGTTCATTTAATTAAAGAACATGGGGTAAAAGCCGGAGTTGTCTTAAATCCGCATACGCCGGTGGAAATGATTCAACATATGATCGATGACATTGATTTAGTGTTATTGATGACAGTCAATCCGGGATTTGGAGGACAAAAATTTATCCCATCTGTACTGCCGAAAATTCGTCAAGTCGCACAATTAGTAAAAGAAAAAGGACGGTTCGTTGAAATTGAAGTAGATGGCGGGATCAATGCCGAAACGGCCCGTTTTTGCATCGAAGCGGGGGCAAATGTGCTTGTTGCTGGTTCCGCCATTTACAATGAGCGCGACCGCGCTGCGGCGATCCGCGCCATTCGCGGCGAGAGCTGAGCGGAAGGCATTCGGCCTTCCGCTTTTCTTAAAATAAAAATTCGGAAGGGAGAAACCGTATGTTTATTCATATTGTCGGCGGGGGACCAAAGGATCATCTTCCTTCTCTTTCTTGTTATGATGGGGAACATGTGCGATGGATCGGGGTGGACCGCGGGACAAAGACGCTGCTGGAGGCGGGGATCCGGCCGATGAGGGCGTTTGGCGATTTCGACTCGCTGACGGCAGAAGAGATAGCATCATTGCAAAAAACGCTGGACCATCTTGATATATGGCCGGCGGAAAAAGACAAAACCGATATGGAAATCGCGCTGGATTGGGCAGTGCAGCAAGAAGCGGAAAAAATCCGGATTTTCGGGGCAACCGGCGGCCGCTTGGATCATTTATTCGGCAATGTTCAATTGCTGATCAAATATGCAGAAAAGCCGATCGAGATGATAGACAAACAAAATATTGTGACAATTCATCTTCCAGGCACGCACACCGTTTCTTATGATGAACGATACCGCTACGTTTCTTATCTTCCGGTTTCCGATGATATCACAGGAATGACGTTGGAAGGGTTTAAATATCCGCTAACAAATTGTCATATTTTCCGCGGTTCCACACTATGTATTAGTAATGAACTTATCCAAGCTTCCGGTACTTTTTCCTTTTCTAAAGGCATATTAATGATGATAAGAAGCAGTGATGCAGGTACGATTTAAAATCAAGCGAATATACTGATAAAGAGATGTGGCGAAGAGCGTTACGATGATGGTGAGGAGGGAATCGGATGAAATTTTATACCATTAAATTGCCGAAATTTCTCGGTGGGATTGTGCGTGCCATGCTGAATTCGTTTAAAAAAGGATAAGAAAAAAGCACCAATTTTGGTGCTTTTTTTATGATTAGCAAACCGTATTACACGCGTTGCACTTTTCCGGATTTTAACGCGCGGGCAGACACCCATACACGTTTTGGCTTACCGTCCACTAAAATACGAACTTTGTGAAGATTCGCTTTCCACGTGCGTTTATTTGCGTTCATCGCATGCGAACGCGAGTTGCCGAAAGATTTTTTCTTTCCTGTCACAAAGCATTTTGCCATCTTTTTTCCCTCCTTACTAGCACCGCTTCCATGTGAGTCTCAAAAACACTACTATAATTTATCATACAAATGGCGAAATTTCAATATATGATGTTTTATCTTTCAAGAAAATATCCTTGACATATATTTTTATTTTCGGCTAAATAATACTAGTGGGCGATGGGACAGCTTTTAAAAAGGACAACGTTATAGTACAATGGCTGTAGTTATGCGAACAATTCCGAAGGGGGAGCGAGCATGTCTATTGAATTGCAAACGAAATACGGACGAATTGAAATTTCGAACGACGTCATTGCGATGATCGCCGGCGGTGCCGCGGTGGATTGTTACGGAATCGTCGGAATGGCATCGAAAAACCAAATTAAAGATGGGATTTCGGAAATTTTGCGGAGAGAAAACTTTTCCAAAGGCGTGATTGTCCGCGAAGAAAACGGCGAAGTACATATCGATATGTACATTATCGTTAGCTATGGAACGAAAATTTCCGAAGTGGCCCATAACGTGCAAACAAAAGTGAAATATACGCTTGATCAAACGTTAGGGCTTTCTGTACAGTCGATTAATATTTATGTTCAAGGGGTTCGCGTGACGAATCCGTAATAAGGAGGAGTTTGTCGGTGACAATTAGGATACTTGACGGAAGACGTTTTGCTGAAATGGTCTTCCAAGGAGCAGCGCATTTATCCAACAACGCTAAAGCCGTCGACGCGCTGAACGTCTTTCCGGTCCCGGATGGCGACACAGGCACAAATATGAATTTGTCGATGACTTCTGGGGCGAAGGAAGTGAAAAATAACGTTTCCGATCATATTGGAAAAGTCAGCAGCGCATTGGCAAAAGGATTGTTGATGGGAGCGCGCGGAAATTCGGGAGTGATTTTATCGCAATTGTTCCGCGGTTTTGCGAAAGCGATTGAAACGAAACAAGAAATTAATAGCAGCGAATTTGCCGCTGCGCTTGAAGCAGGAGTCACCACCGCTTATAAAGCCGTCATGAAGCCGGTGGAAGGCACGATATTGACTGTTGCGAAAGATGCGGCGAAACGGGCCGTGGAAGTCGCAAAAAAAGAACAAGATATTGTTGTTGTGATGGAAGAAGTGGTTAAAGAAGCGAAAGCATCTTTGCAACGCACCCCCAAATTATTGCCAGTGTTAAAAGAAGTCGGTGTTGTGGATAGCGGCGGTCAAGGGCTTGTCTACGTATATGAAGGTTTTTTGAGCGGATTGAAAGGAGAAAGCGTCGCCGATAGGAAACCGGCGGAAATTTCCATGCAAGAATTGGTCAAGGCCGAACACCATAAAAGTGCACAAAGCCACATTCATACCGATGAAATCGAGTTTGGTTACTGTACCGAATTTATGGTGCGGTTTGAGCGCGATAAATTGGAAAAGCATCCGTTCTCTGAAGAAGTGTTTCGCCAAGATTTAAGCCGCTTCGGCGATTCGCTGCTAGTGATTGCCGATGATGAGTTTGTGAAAGTGCATATACACTCGGAGCAGCCTGGAGAAGTATTGACGTACGGGCAAAGGTACGGAAGTTTAATCAACATTAAAATTGAAAATATGCGCGAGCAGCACGCAAACATCGTGAATGAAGAACGCCGTGACACTGGGAGCGCGGCAAACGCCAAACAAAAAGAGAAATACGGGATTGTGACGGTTGCTATGGGGGCTGGTGTTGCCGAACTGTTAAAAAGCATCGGCGCGCACGTCGTGATTGAAGGCGGCCAAACGATGAACCCTAGCACGGAAGATATTGTTAAGGCGATTGAAAGCATTGGAGCCGAAACGGTATTCGTGTTGCCAAACAATAAAAACATTATTATGACTGCGCAACAAGCTGCTTCTGTCGTCAGCCAAAAAGTGATCGTCATTCCAACGAAAACAATCCCGCAAGGAATGTCGGCATTACTGGCGTTTAACCCGTCACTTTCCGAAGAGCAAAACGAAAAAGCAATGACCGCTGCCTTATCCCGCGTCAAAACCGGGCAAGTTACGTTTGCCGTGCGCGACACAACGATCGACGGGGTAAAAATAGAAAAAGATGACTACATGGGGCTTGCCGATAATAAAATCGTTGTGGCCGAAAAGGATAAGCTTTCGGTAACAAAGCAATTGCTCCATTCATTAATTGACGAAGACAGCGAAATCGTCACAATGATATATGGACAAGAAGCGACAGAAGAAGAAGTGGAAGCGATCGTTTCTTATATTGAGGAAACATATTCCGATGTAGAAGTGGAAGTACACAATGGAGAACAGCCGCTATATCCTTTTATCTTTTCTGTTGAATGAATATGTTAGAATAATAGAAGGGGGGCTCCCCCTTCTATTTTATTGTATGGCAAAAACAAGAGAAACGCGAATAGAAACGCACATTGAATTGCCGGCCATTCAGCGCCAAGCGGTCAGCAGCAGACTGGCGCTTTCTAGCATGAAGCCGGATCATTGATAACGAAAAGAAACTGCACAAGGAGGGTTAGCAGCAAACGCCGTTTGGCGTTTCAGCTAATAGCCGTGAATCGTGAATTGCAACAACCCGTTACAGCAATAAAGGGAATTGGCGAAGAAACGAGCGAAGCGCTCCGGGAAATGGGGATTACCACCATTGAGGAATTGCTCATGCACGTTCCGTACCGCTATGAAGATTATGAAGTAAAAGATTTGGCGGAAGTGAAGCATGACGAAAAAGTAACGGTTGAAGGGAAGGTTTATAGCGAGCCTTCTCTTACATATTATGCGAAAAAAAAATCACGCCTGGCGTTTCGCTTGCTTGTCGGGCGGTATTTAATTACCGTCGTTTGCTTCAACCGTCCTTATTTAAAGCAAAAATTATCCATCAACGATACGGTTACGGTCAGCGGAAAATGGGACCGGCACCGCCAAACGATTACAGCCAATGAATTGAAAATGGGAGCACTGCCGCAAAAGCGGGAGTTGGAACCGGTTTATTCCGTCCGCGGATCTGTCACGGTGAAAGGAATGCGGCGTTTTATCCAGCTGGCTTTAACGCAATACGGTGAAGCCATTATCGATCCGCTTCCGTTGTCGATGCGGCAAACGTACCGGCTTATTTCGAAGCAAGAAGCGATTCGGGCCATCCATTTCCCGCGTTCCCATGAAGAATTGAAACAGGCGAGACGCCGGCTTGTATACGAAGAGTTTTTGCTTTTTCAATTGAAGATTCATGCGCTGCGCAAGGTGCAGAGGGAGCATTCGCAAGGAATCGCTCACTCGTTTTCGCCGGAAAAATTGCATGATTTTATCGATCGGCTGCCATTTCCGCTGACAAAAGCGCAACAGCGCGTCGTTCGCGAAATATTAACAGATATGCAATCGCCGTACCGCATGAACCGTCTTCTGCAAGGAGATGTTGGTTCAGGGAAAACGGTCGTTGCCGCGATTGTATTATATGCCGCTGTTTTGTCCGGCTATCAAGGGGCGCTTATGGTGCCGACGGAAATTTTAGCGGAGCAGCATGCCCAGTCATTGCAAACATTATTCGCGCCGACCGATGTTACCGTGGCGTTGTTGACAAGCTCTGTGAAAGGAAAAAGAAGAAAGGAGATTTTAGAGCAGCTTGCTTGTGGAACGATTGATATTGTTGTTGGAACGCACGCGCTTATTCAGGAAGAAGTCAATTTCCAAAAGCTTGGCTTAGTCATTACAGACGAACAACATCGCTTTGGGGTGGAACAGCGCCGGATTTTGCGCGAAAAAGGGCAAGCGCCTGACGTGCTGATGATGACGGCGACGCCGATTCCGAGAACGCTTGCGATTACTGCGTTTGGCGAAATGGACGTATCGGTGATTGATGAAATGCCGGCTGGAAGAAAAAAAGTGCAGACGTATTGGGTAAAGCATCATATGTTTGAACGCGTCCTTGACTTTATGGAAAAAGAAATTCAAAAAGGGCGGCAAGCATATGTCATATGTCCGCTTATTGAGGAATCAGAAAAATTGGATGTGCAAAATGCGATTGATGTCCACAGCATGTTGACACATTATTATAGAGGAAAATATAACATCGGGCTGATGCACGGGCGCCTTTCTTCAGAGGAAAAAGAAGAAGTGATGAAAGCGTTCAGCGAAAACCGTATCCAAGTATTAGTTTCGACAACAGTTGTCGAAGTCGGCGTCAATGTGCCAAACGCTACAGTTATGGTGATTTATGATGCGGAGCGGTTTGGGCTGGCGCAGCTGCATCAATTGCGCGGGCGGGTCGGCCGCGGCGATGAACAGTCGTACTGTATTTTAATCGCCGATCCAAAATCAGAAACAGGAAAAGAGCGCATGCGCATTATGACGGAAACAACGGACGGATTCGTACTTTCCGAAAAAGATTTGCAATTGCGCGGCCCGGGCGATTTTTTTGGCACAAAGCAAAGCGGCATGCCGGAATTTAAATTTGGAGACGTCGTACATGATTATCGCATTTTGGAAGTAGCGCGCAACGATGCAGCGAAGCTGGTCCAGTCTGCCGCTTTTTGGCGCGATGAGCCGTATCAATGGCTGCGCCTTTATTTGCATGAGTCCGGTGTGCTAGACGGAGAGAAATTAGATTGAAGAACCTTTGTTTTTTTGCTTGCAATCTTTTTTTAAGGATTATATACTACTGTTAGTACCTAGTCATAAAAACGGACGGTGTAAGAAAGATGCGGAAAAGCAAACGTGAGCGACAAAGGCTGTTGCAAGAGACGATTCAAAAAAATCCGTTTATTACCGATGAAGAATTGGCAGAAAAATTTTCTGTCAGTGTGCAGACGATCCGCTTAGATCGTTTAGAGCTGTCGATCCCTGAATTGCGGGAGCGAATTAAACATGTTGCACAACAATCGCTGGCCGATAAAGTAAGGGCGCTTCCGATTGAGGAAGTGATCGGGGAAATTATCGATATTGAGCCTGACCATAGCGCTATTTCTATTTTCGATGTGAAAGCGGAGCACGTATTTAAACGAAACCGCATTGCGCGCGGCCATCATTTGTTCGCCCAAGCCAATTCGCTTGCCGTCGCTGTCATCAATGATGAGCTTGCGCTGACAGCCAAAGCGAACATCCGCTTTACAAGACAAGTAAAAGAAAACGAGCGGGTTGTAGCGAAAGCAAAAGTGATCGGCGAAAACGAGAACGGACGGACGATTGTGGAAGTAAACAGCTACGTTGGACAAGAGCTTGTCTTTTCCGGGATATTTGAAATGTATCGTTCCAATAACGAAAAAAAGGATGGAGGCAGCAATGAAAATAGCAATTGATGCGATGGGCGGCGACCATGCGCCAAAAGAAATTGTCCTTGGCGCCGTAAAAGCTGTCCAGCACTTCTCGGATATACATATTACTCTATTAGGAGATGAAAACAAAATTCGCCCATATCTTTCAGCAGAAGATCGCATCACTGTTATTCATACCGATGAAGTGATCGAGGCAACAGATGAACCAGTGCGGGCGGTGAGAAGGAAAAAGCGTTCGTCCATGGTGCTTATGGCTGAAGAAGTGAAAGAAGGCCGCGCCGATGCTTGCATATCAGCAGGAAATACAGGCGCGCTGATGGCGGCTGGGTTATTTGTCGTCGGGCGGATTGCCGGGATCGACCGGCCGGCATTGGCGCCGACGCTTCCTACGGTTGGCGGCGAAGGATTTTTATTTTTGGATGTCGGCGCGAACGTTGATGCCCGTCCGGAACATTTGTTGCAGTACGCTTTAATGGGTGCGGTGTACGCGGAAAAAGTGCGCGGAATTTCGCGGCCGCGCGTCGGCCTGTTAAACGTCGGAACGGAAGACCAAAAGGGAAATGATGTGACCAAAAAGGCGTTTCAGCTTTTGCGGGAAACCGATCTTCATTTTATCGGTAATGTGGAAGCGCGCGATTTATTGCAGGGCGTTGCCGATGTCGTCGTCACGGACGGTTTTACTGGCAACGTTGCGTTAAAAACGATTGAAGGCACGGCCATTTCCGTTTTTTCGATGTTAAAAAATGCGTTAACAAGCAGTTTTTCAAGCAAATTAGCGGCAGCGGTGTTGAAACCGAAATTAGTCAATTTGAAAAAAACGATGGATTACGCTGAATACGGAGGAGCGGCACTGTTCGGATTAAATGCGCCTGTCATCAAAGCGCACGGCTCGTCTGATGCGAATGCGATTTTTCACGCCGTCCGTCAGGCGCGGGAAATGGTGATGAACGACATGATCACTACGATAAAAGAGGCGCTTGAACAAAATCAATCATAAAGGAAGGGAAACGCATGGGGAAAATCGCCTTTATTTTTCCGGGACAAGGATCGCAAACAGTAGGAATGGGAAAAGATGTCGCGCAAAGTGATGCCAATATTGCGGCAGTGTTTCAATCTGCGGACGAACGTCTTGGCTTTTCGCTCTCCTCGCTGATTTTCGAAGGGCCGCAAGAAACGCTGACATTAACGTACAACGCGCAGCCCGCTTTATTGACAACAAGCGTCGCGCTTCTTCAAAAAGTGAAAGAAGCCGGGATAACGGCGGATTACGTCGCCGGCCATAGCTTAGGAGAATATACGGCGCTGGTGGCTGCGGGGGCGATTTCGTTTACCGATGCGGTGTATGCGGTAAGAAAACGCGGGGAGTTTATGGAAAAAGCGGTGCCGGCAGGGGAAGGAACGATGGCGGCTGTGTTAGGGATGGATGCCGCTGCGCTTGAAGCCGTCACGAACGAAATTTCCGAACAAGGCGATCCTGTGCAGCTGGCAAATTTAAACTGCCCGGGGCAAATCGTTATTTCCGGTTCCAAAGCAGGAGTGGAAAAGGCGGGGAACCTTGCGAAAGAGCGCGGGGCAAAACGGGTGATTCCGCTTGAAGTGAGCGGTCCGTTTCACTCTTTGCTTATGAAACCGGCAGCAAGCCATTTGCAAGAGGTGCTAAACACGATTGCGATTCGCGATGCGGAAATCCCTGTCATTGCCAATGTCACCGCACAGCCGGTGGTGAAAAAAGAAGAAATTTTGCGTTTATTGATCGAGCAATTATATTCTCCTGTCCGCTGGGAGCAGTCGGTAGAAACAATGATCCGTTTAGGAGTAGATACGTTTGTTGAAATTGGTCCGGGGAAAGTGTTGTCAGGACTTGTGAAAAAAATTAGCCGCAATGTTCGTGTATACGCGGTGAACGATCTTGCGTCTTTACAAGCGACCGTTGCGGCATTGAAAGGAGAATAAACGATGTTGCAAGGAAAAGTCGCGCTTGTCACGGGAGCGTCGCGCGGCATCGGCCGGGCGATTGCGCTGGAACTGGCGCGCCAAGGAGCAAAAATAGCGGTCAATTACGCCGGCAGCGAAGCGAAGGCGAACGAAGTTGTCGGAGAAATTAAAAACATGGGCGGGGAAGCGTTCGCGATTCAGGCGGACGTAGCCGATGCCCAAGCCGTTGAACAGATGGTTAAAACGGTATTAGAACGGTTTGAACGCATCGATATTTTAGTGAACAACGCCGGCATCACCCGCGACAATTTATTAATGCGCATGAAAGAAGAAGAATGGGATGACGTGATTAATATTAATTTAAAAGGGGTATTTAACTGCACGAAAGCAGTGACGCGCCCGATGATGAAACAACGGTACGGCCGCATCGTGAACATCGCTTCCGTCGTCGGCGTCATGGGGAATCCGGGGCAAGCAAACTATGTCGCCGCGAAAGCCGGCGTCATTGGGTTGACAAAAACGGCGGCTCGGGAGCTGGCAAGCCGCAATATTACCGTCAATGCAGTTGCCCCTGGATTTATTACGACCGATATGACCGAGCGCCTTAGCGAAGAAATAAAATCGGAAATGTTAAAACAAATTCCGCTTGCCCGCTTTGGCGAACCGGAAGATGTCGCAAAAGTCGTTGCTTTCCTCGTATCGGATGCGGCCAGCTATATGACGGGGCAAACGCTTCATGTTGACGGTGGAATGGTCATGTAAAACAGGTTTTTGAAATAGCCGCTAGTATTTTCAAGGCGAATCTACTATAATCATGAAGGGAGGTGAATGCAATGGCAGACGTATTAGAGCGTGTTACGAAAATCATCGTCGACCGTTTAGGTGTCGAAGAATCCCAAGTAACATTGGATGCTTCTTTCAAAGATGATCTTGGTGCTGATTCCCTTGATATCGTGGAACTTGTGATGGAATTGGAAGATGAATTTAATATGGAAATTTCGGATGAAGAGGCTGAAAAAATTGTCACAGTTGGAGATGCTGTGAACTACATAAAAAGCCACATGTAATTATTGCAAGAGAAAAGTCCCGTTCAAAAACGGGGCTTTCTATGCTTTTTATCGGTGTAGCGCAAGGATGAACGGATATAATAGTATAAAAGCATTGCTTTTTACATATATTTCGCGTGGAGGAAGTCGGAGGGCCTTAATGTATGTCAAAACAAAAAGATAAGGAACGTATCAATGAAAAAAGGAGAGCCAAGTTTAAGGAATTGCAAAAAAAAATCGGCATTTTTTTTACGAATGAAAAACTTCTCATTCAAGCTTTTACCCATTCATCGTATGTGAATGAGCATCGGAAACGGCCGCATGAAGATAATGAACGGCTTGAATTTTTAGGCGATGCGGTGCTTGAGCTTACCGTTTCGCAATATTTGTTTAAAAAATTCCCCCATATGAGCGAAGGGGAATTGACAAAACTGCGCGCGGCGATCGTATGTGAACCATCGCTTGTGAAGTTTGCCAACGCCTTATCATTCGGTGAACTCGTGCTTTTAGGAAAAGGGGAAGAGCTGACAGGGGGAAGAACAAGACCGGCGCTGCTCGCTGACGTGTTTGAAGCGTTTATCGGCGCGCTTTACTTAGACAAAGGAATGGATGCGGTCATGCAATTTTTGGGACAAACGATTTTCCCAAAAATTGATGAAGGTGCTTTTTCTCATGTGATGGATTTTAAAAGCCAATTGCAAGAACTTGTTCAACGCGATGGCATCGGCGTGCTGGAATATAGCATTTTAGAAGAGAAAGGGCCGGCGCACAATAAAGAATTTGTCTCGCGCGTTTCGTTGAACGGACAAGAGCTTGGCATCGGTGTCGGAAAGTCCAAAAAAGAGGCGGAACAACACGCGGCGCAAATGGCACTGCAAAAGCTAAAAACGGTGGTGAAAGAATAAGGGGGGCTGGCTCTCTGGATATAGTCAGCCCTTCTTCCGGCTTTTATGCTATAGTGGTGGTATAACAAAGGAAGATTGTGAGGCGGGGTACGAATGTTCCTCAAACGGTTGGATATTATCGGATTTAAATCGTTTGCTGATCGGGTATCTATTGAATTTGTTCCCGGAGTGACGGCGGTCGTCGGTCCAAACGGGAGCGGAAAAAGCAATATTACTGACGCGATTCGCTGGGTGCTTGGCGAACAGTCGGCAAAATCGCTGCGCGGCGCGAAAATGGAAGATATTATTTTTGCCGGCAGTGATTCCCGCAAACCGCTGAATGTCGCAGAAGTGACGATCACTCTCGATAACGAAGATCAATTTTTGCCGCTCGATTATCAGGAAGTCAGCATCACGCGGCGTGTTTACCGCTCGGGAGAAAGCGAATTTTTCATCAACAAACAACCGTGCCGCTTAAAAGATATTGTTGACTTGTTCATGGATTCCGGCCTCGGAAAAGAAGCGTTTTCCATTATCGGACAAGGGCGCGTCGAAGAAATTTTAAGCAGCAAACCGGAAGAAAGACGCGCCATTTTTGAAGAGGCAGCCGGTGTGCTAAAGTATAAAATCCGCAAGAAAAAAGCGGAAAACAAGCTTGCCGAAACGCAAGAAAACTTGCACCGCGTGAGCGACATTTTACATGAGCTGGAGCAGCAGCTGGAGCCGCTGAAAATGCAGGCATCCATTGCCAAAGATTATTTGGAAAAGCGCGATGAACTGGAAAGATTTGAAGTGGCGCTGATGGTGTATGACATTGAACAATTGCATCAGCAATGGACATCGTTAAAGCAACTGCTCGCGCAGCATCAAAACGACGAAATACAGCTTTCCACCGCACTGCAAAAAGAGGAAGCAGAAATCGAGCAGCTTCGCGACCACATTACGGCGCTGGATGAGTCGATTGACGGCCTTCAGCAAGTATTGCTTGTTGCGAGCGAAGAATTGGAAAAGCTTGAAGGAAAAAAAGAAGTATTAAAAGAACGAAAGAAAAATGCCGCTCAATATAAAAAGCAGCTCGAAGATACGATCACATCTCTTACGGAAAAAAAAGAACGCCTTGAACAAGCGCTGGCGCGTGAGCATGAACATCTTTCCGCGCTAAAGCAGGCGGTTTCTGAGATACAAGCGGAATTGAGCGAAAAGCAAGCCTCTCTTTCCGCTTATAACGCGAACATCGAAGAAAAAATCGAGCAGTTAAAAAGCGATTATATCGAATTAGTTCATGAACAAGCATCGCTGAAAAACGAACGTTCCCATTTGCAAACATTGCTGGAAAAATTGCAAGCCAAACAAACAGCGCTTGCCGAAGAAAACCGCAAATATTTGGACGAGCGCAAATATCTCAAAGAACAATACGCAAAACTAGACGAAAAGCGCCAGCAAATAGAAAAAATGCTGCAGCAAAAGGAAACGCTCCTGCGGCAAAAAACAGATGAACTCGCGGCGATGAAAGCCGATTTGGAAAAGAAAGAATCACTGCTTTATCAAGCATACCAATATTTGCAGCAAACGAAATCGCGCAAAGAAATGCTTGAAGAAATGCAGCAAGACTATGCGGGGTTTTTTCAAGGGGTAAAAGAAATATTAAAAGCGCGCGCGCAGTTTCCGGGCATTCATGGGGCCGTCGTCGAATTGATTCAAGTGCCTGACCGTTACGAAACGGCGATGGAAATTGCTCTCGGCGGCGCGATGCAGCACATCGTTGTTGAAAATGAGGAAGTGGCGCGAGAAGCGATCCGTTACTTAAAAGCACATGCGTACGGCCGCGCTACTTTTTTGCCGCTGAATGTCATGCAGCCGAAAGGGATTTCTCCCGAACAACTGGCTCTTGTTAAAGGCCATCCGGCATTTGTCGGAATTGCCAGCGAGCTGATTCAATATGACAGCACCTATCGTTCAGTGATTGCCCATTTGCTTGGAAACGTGATAATCACGACCGATTTAAAAGGGGCGAACGAGCTGGCGCGCTTGCTTCACTACCGTTACCGTCTTGTCACGCTTGACGGCGATGTCGTGAGCCCGGGCGGCGCGATGACCGGCGGAGGGACCGCGAAAAAAACGAATTCGCTGTTAAGCAGAAGCCGCGAATTAGAAACGATTACGGCAAAGCTCCGTGAAATGGAAGAGAAAACGGAGCAGCTTGAACGCTTTGTGCAAACGAAAAAGAAGGAGATCCAAAAGGAAGAAGCGGCATCGCTTGCGCTGCGCCAGCAAGTTGAGGAGGAGCGTTTTGCCCTGCAAGAAGTCAAAAGCGAATTGCGCGAAGTAGAATTGCGGGAGAAAAACATGAACGAACGCCTCGCACTCTATGATCATGAAAAAGCGCATGATGAACAAGAAGCAAAGCAAATGGAGGAAAAACTAACGGCAATTGAAGCGCAGCTTCGCGGCTTAGATGAAAAATTGCAAGAAATTGACCGGACGATTGAAGCATTGCAAGCGCAAAAGCAGACGGAGCAAACGTCCAAAGAAGCGCTGCAAACAGCGATGACTGAACAAAAAATTGTCCTTGCCGAGACAAAGCAGCGCTTAAACAACGCGCAAGAAAAAGTAGAGCAGCTCAACGCTGAGCGGGCGGATACAGACAGGCAGTTGCAGACAGCCAAACAGGAACTCGCTCTTCTGATCGAAGAAATGAACGCCAGCCATTCCGGAGAAGAAGAATTGGAGAAAATGCGGCAAAAAAAAGCGCAAGACAAACAAAAAACGATTGAGCTGATTGCCAGCCGCCGCGAACAGCGCTTGCAATATCAGGCAAAGCTTGAGCATTTGGAACGAGAATGGAAAGAGAAAAAGCGGCAGCATAAACAGCTTGCCGATATCGTGAAAGATGAAGAAGTAAAATTGAACCGCCTTGACGTTGAGCTTGAAAACTTGCTGAACCGTCTTCGCGAAGAATACATGCTTTCGTTTGAGGCGGCGAAAAAAGCGTATCCGCTGACGGTCGATGTGCAGGAAGCGCGAAAAAAAGTGAAGCTCATTAAACGGGAGATCGATGAACTGGGGACGGTAAACGTGGGCGCAATTGACGAATATGAGCGGATATCGGAGAGATATCAATTTTTAACGGAGCAAAAAGCGGATCTTCAGCAGGCAAAAGAAACGCTTCATCAAGTGATAGATGAGATGGACCAGGAAATGAAAAAACGGTTTTTGTCCACGTTTGAACATATCCGTTCCCACTTTCGCGACGTGTTCCGCCAGCTGTTTGGCGGCGGAAGCGCTGACTTGCGCCTGACGGACCCGGCCGATTTGCTCGAAACGGGCATTGAAATCGTCGCACAGCCGCCCGGGAAAAAACTGCAACAGTTAAGCTTGCTTTCCGGCGGGGAACGGGCGTTAACGGCGATTGCGCTATTGTTCGCGATTTTAAAAGTGCGCCCTGTTCCGTTTTGCGTGCTTGACGAGGTGGAAGCGGCGCTGGATGAGGCGAACGTGCACCGCTATGCCCAATATTTGAAACAATTCAGCGACCAGACGCAATTTATCGTCATCACCCACCGGAAAGGAACGATGGAAGAAGCGGACGTGCTATATGGCGTGACGATGCAGGAATCGGGCGTATCCAAACTCGTTTCCGTGCGCTTGGAAGATTCAAAGCAACTCGTAAAGTCGTAATGGAGAAAGGATGGCGTCGATATGAGCTTTTTCAAAAAGCTGAAAGAAAAAATTACAAAACAAACGGACTCGGTGACGGAAAAGTTTAAGCAAGGGCTTGCGAAAACGCGCGATTCGTTCGCCGGGCGCGTCAATGATTTAATCGCCCGCTACCGCAAAGTCGATGAGGAGTTTTTTGAAGAACTCGAAGAAATTTTGATTGGCGCCGATGTCGGCGTGACAACCGTCATGGAGCTTGTCGATGAGCTGAAAATGGAAGTGAAGCGCCGCAACATTCAAAACCCGCAAGAAATGCAAGCCGTCATTTCCGAAAAGCTTGTGGAGATTTACCGCGGCGGTGATGACAAGCCGGCCGAATTAAATATCCAAGAAGACGGTTTAACCGTTATTTTGTTTGTCGGTGTGAACGGCGTCGGAAAAACGACGACGATCGGCAAGCTCGCCCATAAGCTGAAGTCGGAAGGAAAGACGGTGATGCTGGCGGCGGGAGACACGTTCCGCGCCGGAGCGATTGAGCAGCTGGAAGTATGGGGAGAGCGCGTCGGTGCGGAAGTCATTAAACAAACGGCTGGCTCCGACCCGGCAGCCGTGATATATGACGCGATCCAAGCGGCAAAAGCGCGCGGTGCCGACGTGCTTTTATGCGATACGGCAGGACGCTTGCAAAATAAAGTCAATTTAATGAAAGAGCTCGAAAAAGTAAAACGCGTTATCGAGCGGGAAATTCCGGGGGCGCCGCATGAAGTGCTGCTTGTGCTTGATGCGACAACAGGGCAAAATGCGATGAGCCAAGCGAAAACGTTTAAAGAAGCGACAAACGTTACCGGCATTGTATTGACCAAGCTCGATGGCACAGCGAAAGGCGGAATCGTGCTGGCGATCCGCAACGAGCTGCATATCCCGGTGAAATTTGTCGGGCTTGGCGAAAAAGTGGATGACTTGCAGCCATTTGATCCGGAGCAATACGTATACGGTTTGTTTGCCGATTTATTGGAAGAGAACAACGAGAAGTAAAATCGGGTAGAAGACAACTACCCGATTTTTTTGTAAAGATAAAATCTTGACATCACACATAAAAAAGGATACACTAATCATCTGTAAAGGTGTTTCACTTAACAAGTGAGGAGGGAGTTTCATGATCGAAAAAACGATGAGAATGAACTATTTATACGATTTTTATCAAGCGCTGCTGACGCCAAAACAGCGCAGCTATATGTCGCTTTATTATTTAGACGATTACTCCCTCGGCGAAATTGCAGAGCAGTATGAAGTCAGCCGCCAGGCTGTTTATGATAATATAAAACGAACGGAAGCGATGCTGGAAGAATATGAAAAAAAATTATCGCTCTTTCAGAAGTTCCAAAAGCGGAAACAGCTGATGAATGAACTGAAAGATTATGTTTTGCAGAAATATGGAAATGACCAACAGCTGTTTCATATTATTAAAGAGTTAGAAGAATTGGAATAAGGAGGTGAAAACAGATGGCGTTTGAAGGGTTGTCGGAACGTTTGCAAAGCGTCATGAGCAAAATCCGCGGAAAAGGAAAAGTGACAGAAGCGGATGTGAAAGAAATGATGCGCGAAGTTCGCCTTGCGCTTCTTGAGGCAGACGTCAATTTTAAGGTAGTCAAAGATTTTGTCAAACGGGTGAGCGAGCGCGCAGTCGGGCAGGAAGTGCTAAAAAGCTTAACGCCGGGGCAGCAAGTCATCAAAGTGGTGAAAGAAGAGCTGACCGAGCTGATGGGCGGAGAACAAAGCAAAATTGCCGTTGCCAGCCGCCCGCCGACCGTGATTATGATGGTTGGCCTGCAAGGCGCCGGAAAAACGACGACGACAGGAAAATTAGCGAATTTGCTGCGAAAACGGTATAACCGCAACCCGATGTTAGTCGCAGCCGATATTTACCGTCCGGCGGCGATAAAGCAGCTTGAAACGCTTGGCAAACAGCTGAATATGCCGGTTTTCTCTCTTGGCGATCAAGTCAGCCCTGTGGAAATTGCCAAGCAGGCAATCGAAAAAGCAAAGGAAGAACATTACGACTATGTGCTTATCGATACGGCCGGGCGCCTTCACATTGATGAAACGTTAATGGATGAATTAAAGCAAATGAAAGAAATCGCGAAACCGGACGAAATTTTCCTTGTTGTCGATGCGATGACAGGGCAAGACGCGGTAAACGTCGCGCAAAGTTTCCATGAACAGCTCGGCATTACTGGTGTCATTCTTACCAAACTCGATGGCGATACGCGCGGCGGGGCGGCACTTTCGATTCGGGCGGTTACCAACACGCCGATTAAATTCGTCGGAATGGGCGAAAAGCTTGACGCGCTCGAGCCGTTTCATCCGGAGCGCATGGCTTCGCGCATTTTAGGAATGGGCGATGTGCTTACACTTATTGAAAAAGCGCAGGCCGCCGTCGATGAAGAAAAAGCGAAAGAGCTTGAACAAAAAATGCGCACCGCCACGTTCACGCTCGATGATTTTTTAGAGCAGCTCGGGCAAGTGCGCAAACTCGGGCCGCTTGACGAAATTTTAAAAATGATCCCGGGTTTCCATAAAATCAAAGGCTTGAACAATTTGCAAATTGATGAAAAGCAAATTAGCCGCGTTGAAGCGATTATCCGCTCGATGACGAAAGAAGAAAAAATGCATCCGGAAATTATTAACGGCAGCCGGAAAAAGCGGATTGCCAAAGGAAGCGGGACTTCTGTCCAAGAAGTCAACCGGCTTCTCAAACAGTTCGATGAAATGAAAAAGATGATGAAAATGATGACAAATATGCCGAAAGGAAAGAAAAAGGGATTTAAATTCCCGTTTATGTAGAAGATGATGTGTTAAGAAAAAACACTTTACAAACTGCATGATTATTGTTAATATACTATCTTGTGTGAACTATTTACGGAGGTGCTTAAATAAAATGGCAGTAAGAATTCGTTTAAAACGCATGGGCGCGAAGAAAAAACCTTTCTATCGCATTGTAGTAGCGGACTCTCGTTCTCCGCGCGACGGACGTTTCATTGAAACAATCGGTACGTATAATCCTCTTACGGAGCCAGCGGAAATCAAAATCGACGAAGAACTCGCGCTGAAATGGCTGCAAAATGGCGCAAAACCGTCCGATACGGTCCGCAACCTTTTGTCCAAACAAGGCATTTTAGAGAAGTTTCATAACTTAAAATACGGCAAATAATGTCTGTGATGCACATGAAACCATTAATCGAAACGATCGTACAAGCGCTTGTCGATCATCCTGAATCGGTTTTGGTGACAAGCATCGAGGATGAACGGGCAATCACCTACAAATTGTCTGTGCACAAAGAAGACATTGGCAAGGTGATTGGCAAACAAGGCCGCACGATTCACGCGATTCGCACAGTCGTATATGCTGCGGCGGCGCGCCAGCCGAAACGCGTGATCGTGCAAGTGGATGAAAAAGGGTGAGGGCAGTTTTCCTCTCCCTTTTTCTATATTCGTTCTCGTTAGGAGTGACGTTATGAAAATTATCCAAACGATCGAAGTGCGGCAAATCGTCACCGAAAAAAGCAAGCAAGCGCTTCGTGAAGCATTTTTGGCACAAAAACAACAGCTGATGCGGGAATGCGAGCAGCTTCGTTTTGAGCAAAAACGTCTCGAAAAAACCGGAAAATATTCTTCTTCCCTTCTTAAGCAATATTTCTCCAAAGAAATGGATACAAGATTAGAGAAAATAAAACTTCTTGACTTCCAGCTCGAACAATTACATATTTTGCCGTTAGGCAGTGAGCTAAAAGAGCGGGAAGTGCAAGCGCTTATTGACGTCCAAGTCGGTGACAAATGGGAAAATGTCATTTCCCAGCGCGCCATTATTATTGAAGACGGCATTATCAAAGAAATCCGCTAAGAAGGGGTGGACAGAAAGAGAATGGAAAAGTGGTTTAATGTTGGAAAAATCGTGAATACGCACGGCATTCGCGGCGAAGTGCGCGTGATTTCCCGCACCGATTTTCCGGAGGAACGTTATAAAAAAGGAAATACGTTATATATTTTTATGGAAAAATCGCAAGAACCGATCGAAGTCATCGTCAAAAGCCACCGTGTTCATAAGTCATTCGATTTGCTTTCATTTGAAGGATATGACAACATCAACCTTGTCGAAAAATTTAAAGGCGCGATGCTGAAAGTTCCGGAAAGCCAACTTGGTGAGTTAAACGAAGGAGAATATTATTTCCATGAAATTATTGGCTGCACGGTTGTTACCGAAGAAGGAGAAACGGTCGGGACGGTGAGCGAAATTTTAACGCCGGGCGCCAACGACGTATGGGTGGTGAAACGGAATAACGGCAAAGAAGCCCTTATTCCGTATATAGAGGATATTGTGAAAAACGTCGATGTAGAAGCGAAAATCATTACTATCCGCCCGATGGAAGGGCTGCTTGAATGATGAAAATCGATATATTGACATTATTTCCTAATATGTTTACAGGTGTGTTCAGTGAGTCGATTTTAAAAAAAGCCCAAGAAAAGAAAGCTGTTTCGCTGAATGTGATTAATTTCCGCGATTTCGCCGATAACAAACATAAAACGGTCGATGATTATCCGTACGGCGGCGGGGCGGGAATGGTGCTAAAACCGCAGCCGATTTTTGACGCGGTTGCCCATGTGACAAAAGATTCTGAGCGACCGCGCATCATCTTGCTTTGCCCGCAAGGGGAGCGGTATACGCAGAAAAAAGCGGAAGAGCTGGCGAAAGAGGAGCACTTGGTGTTGATTTGCGGCCATTATGAAGGCTATGATGAACGGATTCGCGAATATTTAGTAACCGATGAAATTTCGATCGGGGATTACGTATTAACAGGCGGGGAATTAGGAGCGATGGTCATTGTCGACAGTGTCGTCCGGCTGCTTCCGGGCGTGCTTGGCAACGAAGCTTCCCCTGTGCATGACTCGTTTAGCTCCGGGTTGCTCGAGCATCCGCATTACACGCGCCCCGCTGATTTCCGCGGCATGAAAGTTCCTGATGTGCTTTTATCAGGGAATCACCGCCTTATCGAAGAATGGCGCGAAAAACAATCGTTAAAGCGGACGTTTTTGCGCCGCCCGGATTTGCTTGAAAACTACCCGCTGACAGAAAAGCAAAAACGATGGATCGAAGAGTGGAAAAAAGAAAAACAGTAGCTATTGCGCATGATACAAGTTTATGCTACTATATTCCTTGTGCAACTTAAGCGATTTGCTTAAGCGAGGAAAACGATGTTCCGCTGCAATGATGAAAAAGCATTGTCATGAACATCTGTTGGAAGGAGTGGAAAATGATGCATCATTTAATTCAAGAAATTACGAAAGAACAATTGCGGACAGATTTACCGGATTTCCGTCCTGGTGACACAGTGCGTGTTCATGTGAAAGTCATCGAAGGAAACCGCGAGCGCATCCAAGTGTTTGAAGGCGTCGTCATTAAACGTCGCGGCGCAGGGATTAGCGAAACATTCACGGTCCGCAAAGTGTCTTACGGTGTTGGCGTAGAGCGCACTTTCCCAGTGCATACACCGAAAATTGCGAAATTAGAAGTGGTTCGCCGCGGTAAAGTACGTCGCGCGAAATTGTATTATTTGCGCCAACTTCGCGGCAAAGCAGCACGCATTAAAGAAAACGTTCAATAATGAACATAGTGACCCGGGGAAAAGGAGCTTGATGGCAAGCTCCTTTTTTCACATCCCTTGTCGTTATGCCATAATAGCCAAAGATTAGGTGGGAGAATGATGGAAAAGAAAAAAAGTGAATTGCGGGAATGGTTAAAAGCAATCGTCATCGCCGTTTTGCTTGCGGGCGGCATTCGTTATTTTATTTTTGCGCCGATTATTGTGGACGGTCTGTCGATGATGCCGACTCTTCATAATCATGATCGGATGATCGTCAACAAGCTTTCTTACAAAATCGGCACACCGCAGCGGTTTGATATTATCGTCTTTCATGCCGAAGAAGGAAAAGACTATATTAAGCGGGTGATCGGTTTGCCGGGTGACCATATCGAATATAAAAACGATACGTTATATGTCAACGGTAAACCGTACGAAGAACCGTACTTGGACAAATATAAAAAACAAGTGGTGGATGGCCCGCTGACGGAACCGTTTACTTTGGAAGAAATCACTGGGCGAAAAACGGTGCCAAAAGGGTATTTGTTTGTTTTGGGCGACAATCGCCGCTTTAGCAAAGACAGCCGCCACATTGGGTTTATACCGATGGAGAAAGTCGTCGGAAAAGCCAGTATCGTTTATTGGCCGCTTTCTGACGCACGTTTTGTAAAATAACAGCAATAAGGTGATGCATATGACGATTCAATGGTTTCCAGGCCATATGGCGAAGGCAAAGCGCGAAGTGCAGGAAAAACTGAAACTGATCGATATCGTTTTTGAATTGCTCGATGCGCGCATTCCCATGTCGTCAAGAAATCCGATGATTAACGAAATTCTCGGAAACAAGCCTCGCATCGTTTTGTTAAACAAAGCGGATATGGCGGATGAAGCGGCCACGCAGCAATGGATTGCCTACTTCCAACAGCAGCAGTTGCGCGCATTAGCGATCGATGCGCAAACTGGCACAGGAATCAAACAAATTGTTGCGGTGTCCAAAGAGATGCTGAAAGACAAATTTGCGAAAATGGCAGCGAAAGGAATAAAAAACCCTCGCCCAATGCGCGCGCTTATTGTTGGGATTCCGAATGTCGGAAAATCGACGCTGATTAATCGCCTTGCCGGAAGAAATATAGCAAAAACAGGCGATAAACCGGGGGTCACGAAAGCGCAGCAGTGGATTAAAGTTGGCAAAGAAATGGAACTTCTTGATACGCCGGGAATTTTATGGCCGAAGTTTGAAGAGGAAGAAGTCGGGCTGAAGCTTGCCACCACCGGCGCCATTAAAGATACGATTTTAAATTTGCAAGATGTTGCTGTTTATGCGCTCAATTTTTTGAAACAGCATTATCCGGAACGGTTAAAGGAACGCTATTCGCTTGATGACATTCCGGAAGAAATCGCAGAACTGTTTGCTGCGATTGGCAGACGGCGCGGCTGTCTCGTCAGCGGTGGGGCAGTTGACTATGATAAAGTCGCGGAAATCGTGCTTCACGATATTCGTACAGAAAGATTAGGGAGAATTAGTTTTGAAACGCCATAAAAGCCCGCGAAATGAATCGGGCTTTATTTTTTTGCCGGGATGCCGATATAAATATTAAAGAGAGGGACAGAAGAAGTGAATCAATATACCGTCAAAGAGATACAGGCATTATTGCAACAAATCAACGATGAGCACGATCCGTTATTGCACGAGATTGCGCAAGATGAGCGAAAAAGCGTGCAGCGGCTTGTTGCGCGCTGGCATAAGCAAAAGCGGCAAGAAGAACAAGCGAAAAAACAATGGCAAGAAATGTCGCGCTATGAGCGGCAGCTGTTTGCACAAGGCATCAAGTACATAGCTGGCATTGATGAAGCAGGGCGCGGACCGCTTGCCGGCCCGGTTGTTGCCGCGGCGGTCATCCTGCCGAAAGACGCGTATATACCAGGGTTAAACGACTCGAAAAAACTGTCGGAAGCAAAGCGGGAAACGTTATTTCACATGATTCAATCGTGCGCGATTTCGATCGGCATCGGTGTCGTCACCGCTGCGGAAATCGATGAAATCAACATTTATGAAGCGACGAAAAAAGCGATGATCAAAGCGGTTGAACAACTTTCGCCAAAACCGGATTACTTATTAGTGGACGCAATGACGCTTCCGATCCCAATGCCGCAACAAAGCATCGTCAAAGGAGACGCCAATAGCGTTTCCATTGCGGCAAGTTCCGTGATCGCCAAAGTGACGCGCGACCATTTTATGAAACAGCTGGCAAAGCGGTATCCGCAATATGGGTTTGAAAAAAACATGGGATACGGCACCGCCCAGCATTTAGAAGCGATTCGCACATACGGCACCATTGATGAACACCGCCTTTCTTTTTCCCCGATAAAAGAAATGATAAAAATGAAGAAAGAAGGAGAGCAGTATGATGAACCGCGTTGACAAAACGCTGCCGATCTTTCCGACCGGTGATGCGGCACGTGAGCGGTTCCGCCACGGACAAGTCGTCTTTGGAAAAATCGAAAGGATACAAGGGGAAGGCGAAAAAGAAAAACTTGCGCTTGTTCGTGTCGGAAATGAAATCGTAACAGCGCGGCTACGCACTCCTTTGCAAGCAGGGAAGCAATATTTATTTGAAGTCGTGGCCGAAAACGATACAATCTATTGGAAAATCATTGATAAAGAGGGGGGGAATCATCCATTCCCTTCCTCCGATGTCGATGAAGCGGCGCAATATTTGATCCGAAAATGGAAACTGCCAAATGACGCGCATTCTTTTCTCCGTTTTGTGCTTCAAGAAAAACTACCGATTGCTAAAGAAGATATAGAAAAAGCGGTTCAGTGGATCGGGCAATTAGAAGACAAACAAAAAGGCTGGGAAACTTTCCGCTACATGTTTGTCCGGCGCTTTCCGCTTACGAAGGATATTTTCACCTCATTGTTGGCGGTGCAAAACGACGCGCCGCTTTTTCGGCAATTGCAAACTGCCGAAAGACAGTTAGCGTCTTTGCCGCCGGAACAGCAGACAAACTCGTTACAAACATTGCGCCGTTATTTGCAAAACATAATGAACAGCCCGAAAAACGCGTATGAGGTTCTTGTGAAATTGCTTGCATCATTGCAGCAGCCCGAACGAAAGGCAGCGCTGCAGCTGTTAAGCAAGCTCGGTTTGTCTTCGCTGCAAAACAATTTAAGTTCTGAACAGCTAATGAAACTGCAAGATGCCGTACACAACGGGGATTTGCAGCAAGCAAGGCAATATTTGCAGTCATTGTTTCCAGCCTTTGAAGAACAGCCATTTTTGGAACGTTTTCAGATGCTTTACGCATCATATGCGGACGGTTCCCTTGCGGAGGAAGAACAGCGGCTTTTTTCCGCGATATTAACACAATCCGACCGTCATGTTGCTTCATCCGTTTTTCATGCGCTGAAAGAAGCGCTCGAGAAGCTCGGGTTTCAGCATGAGGCAAATATACGCCTGGCGCTGGAAACAAAAACGCCTGCAGAGACGACGATGACGTCGTTGAAACCGCTTCTGCTGCAGGCATTAGAAAACATCCATGAACCAGAGTTAAAAGAAACATTGCAGACGCTTCTGCATCATATAACCGGCCAGCAGCTATTATCCAAAGCCGAAGGGCCGCTGCAGCATCTATTTTTGCAAATTCCGGTTCAGCTTGGCGAACATCGGACAGATGTCGCGATTTACTGGCAAGGGAAACGGCAAAAAAATGGGAAAATTGATCCGGATTATTGCCGCATCATGTTTTATTTCTATTTGGACAACTTGAAAGAAACAGTAGTCGACGTGCGTATACAACAACGCATTGTCCATGTTTCCGTCATCAACGACACTCCGCATTTGCCTGCTGTCGCAACCGCTTTTCAACCAATGCTGAAAGAGCGGCTTGAGGAGCACGGGTATACGCTGTCCGTGTTGAAAGTCGAAACGCCAAAACAAAAAAAGGCGCCTGTGGATTTTGTTTTTGCACAACGCTATAGCGGGGTGGATTACCGCATATGAAAAACGAAAAAAAACAAGCGGTGGCGCTTTCCTATGATGCGAACATCCATGAAGCCCCGGTGGTGGTCGCCAAAGGAAAAGGGCATGTGGCCGAGGCGATCATCGATGCCGCTAAACAACATGGGATTCCGATCCAAGAAGATCCGTCGCTCGTCCAATTATTGAGCGAATTGGAAATAAACGAAGTTATTCCTGAGGATTTGTACCGTCTTGTCGCCGAGGTGTTTGCGTTTATTTACCGTTTGGACAAACAGGCAAAGGATCATAGTAACTGAAAATGTTTTCCCTTTTGAAATTTTTCAATTTTATGTCGAAATGGTGGACAATGTGGAAAATATCATTATAAAATGAAAACGCTAGAACTTTTTTAGTTTTGTATACTAGGAGGTTGGCGCATGAATATTCATGAATATCAAGCAAAAGAAATCCTCAGAAACTACGGCGTTAGCGTGCCGAACGGCCGCGTAGCGTTTACTGTGGAGGAAGCGGTGGAGGCGGCAAAAGAATTAGGAAGCCCTGTTTGCGTCGTGAAAGCGCAAATTCACGCCGGCGGGCGCGGAAAAGCCGGAGGGGTAAAAGTAGCGAAAAGCTTGGATGAAGTTCGTACATATGCGAGCGAACTGTTAGGGAAAGTGCTTGTTACGCATCAAACGGGCCCGGAAGGAAAAGAAGTTAAGCGCTTGCTTATTGAAGAAGGCTGCGACATAAAAAAAGAATATTACATCGGTTTTGTTGTTGACCGCGCAACTTCGCGCGTCGTATTGATGGGCTCGGAAGAAGGAGGAACTGAAATCGAAGAAGTGGCGGCAAAAACGCCGGAGAAAATTTTTAAAGAGTACATCGATCCAGCGGTAGGTTTGCAAGCGTTTCAAGCGCGCCGTTTAGCGTTCAACATCAACATTCCGAAAGAGCTTGTGAATCAGGCTGCTAAATTTATGTTGGGGCTTTACCAAGTGTTTGTCGAAAAAGACTGCTCGATCGCGGAAATCAATCCGCTTGTCGTGACAGGCGACGGCAAAGTCATGGCATTGGATGCGAAATTAAACTTTGATTCAAACGCACTGTACCGCCATAAAGACATTTTAGAGTACCGCGATTTAGATGAAGAAGATCCGAAAGAAGTCGAAGCGTCGAAATATGATTTAAACTATATCGCGCTTGACGGGAACATCGGCTGCATGGTTAACGGCGCCGGTTTGGCGATGGCAACGATGGATATCATCAAATATTACGGCGGCGAGCCGGCCAACTTCTTGGACGTCGGCGGCGGCGCAACGACGGAAAAAGTGACGGAAGCGTTTAAAATCATCCTTTCTGATCCGAAAGTAAAAGGAATTTTCGTCAACATTTTCGGCGGCATTATGAAGTGCGATGTCATCGCAAACGGGATCGTTGAAGCAACGAAGCAAGTCGGCTTAAATCTTCCGCTCGTCGTCCGCCTGGAAGGGACGAACGTAGAATTAGGGAAAAAGATTTTGCAAGAATCGGGCTTAAATATTGTTGCTGCTGAATCGATGGCAGACGGCGCCCAAAAAATCGTCGAGTTAGTACGTTAAGAAGGTGAGGGAGAAACGTGAGCGTTTTTATTAATAAAGATACAAAAGTGATCGTACAAGGGATTACAGGTTCACAAGGATTATTCCATACAAAACAAATGATTGAGTACGGCACGAAAATTGTCGGCGGCGTAACGCCGGGAAAAGGCGGAACAGAAATCGAAGGAGTGCCGGTGTTTAACACTGTTTCTGAAGCAGTGGAAAAAACGGGAGCGAACGCTTCTGTCATTTACGTTCCGCCAGCATTTGCCGCTGACGCGATTATGGAAGCGGTTGATGCGGAATTAGACCTTGTCGTTTGCATTACTGAAGGAATTCCGGTTTTGGACATGGTGAAAGTCAAACGCTACATGGAAGGAAAGAAAACCCGCCTCATCGGGCCAAACTGCCCGGGCGTCATCACGCCGGAAGAATGCAAAATCGGCATCATGCCAGGCTACATTCATAAAAAAGGCCACGTCGGCATCGTTTCCCGCTCTGGAACGTTAACGTACGAAGCGGTTCATCAATTGACACAAGCCGGCATCGGCCAGTCGACAGCGGTCGGCATCGGCGGCGATCCTGTTAACGGCACAAACTTCATTGATGTGTTAAAGGCGTTTAACGAAGATGAAGAAACATATGCCGTCATTATGATTGGCGAAATCGGCGGCACGGCCGAAGAAGAAGCAGCAGAATGGGTAAAAGCAAACATGAAAAAACCGGTTGTCGGCTTTATCGGCGGCCAAACGGCACCTCCAGGAAAACGGATGGGACATGCTGGCGCGATTATTTCCGGCGGCAAAGGAACGGCAGCGGAAAAAATTAAGAAAATGAACGAATGCGGCATTAAAGTTGCCGAAACGCCGGCGGTCATCGGTGAAACATTAATTGCTGTATTGAAAGAACGAGGGCTTTACGAAAAATGCAAAACGCATTAACAGGCATCGTCCCGCATCATTTTTCATGCGGGACGATTTTCTTTTCTTGTTTTCTGTTGTATTTGCTTGTTGGTTTGGCGGTGTGCCTTGCAAAATGCGCATGCCACCATGGTTTTGTGAAACTTTTGAAACAAAAACAGAAAGGAAGATATGATGTACTCATCAGTTCGTGAGCGTCTCATCCATCTTCATCATTGCCGCGGGGCAAGTTGGAAAACCATTCATCGGTTATTTCGCATCGATCCTACCTTCGCTTCTGTATTCACTCTTCCATCCTCTGTGCTGCAAACATATATCCCCTTACCGCTGCAACGATATTCCCTCTTTTTCAAAGATTTACATTCCCTTCATATTCAAAGTATGATAAAAACATATAAGGATAACCATATTCACGCCATCACGATTTTTGACTCCGACTACCCACCTTTGTTAAAACATATTTACGAGCCACCATGGGTGTTATACGCGAAAGGGGACCTTCATCTTTTGTCGTCATTAAAAATGATTAGCATTGTTGGCACGAGACAGCCGACAAAAGAAGGAATCAAATCATTGCGACGATTAATTCCGCCGCTTGTGGCTGACGGCTGGATCATTGTCAGCGGCCTTGCGGCTGGCATCGATACGCTGGCGCACGAGATGGCCATTCAACACGGAGGAAATACGATTGCCGTCATTGCAGGAGGGGTCAATCACATATATCCAAAACAAAATCAACAACTGGCAAACCAATTGATGGACGGGCACCTTGTTTTGTCCGAACATCCTCCGCACGTGCGGCCGCAAAAGTGGCATTTTCCGCTGCGCAACCGGATTATCAGCGGAATATCGCTCGGAACGGTCGTCGTGCAGGCGAAAGAAAAAAGCGGCTCATTGATTACCGCTTCGTTGGCGTTAGAGCAAGGCAGAGAAGTGTTTGCCGTTCCCGGCCCGATTTTTTTGGAACAGTCAAAAGGACCGAACATGTTAATACAGCAAGGCGCAAAATTAGTGCATTCCGCCAACGATATAGTCGAAGAGTTTTCTTGTTTTTTTGCAAAGCAGTGAAGGAATTTTTCATATCTTGTTTGACAAATGTCATAAGAATCATTAATAATAATGAAGATTTTAAATTTACCTCTTAAGGGAGGAAGTTTGATGTCTGACTATCTTGTCATCGTGGAATCGCCGGCGAAAGCGAAAACAATTGAACGATATTTAGGAAAAAAATATAAAGTGAAAGCTTCGATGGGACACGTTCGCGATCTGCCAAAAAGCCAGATGGGCGTTGATATAAATAACGGTTATGAACCAAAGTATATCACGATTCGCGGAAAAGGACAGATTATTAAAGAGCTGAAAACAGCAGCGAAAAAAGCAAAAAAAGTGTTTCTTGCCGCAGACCCGGACCGAGAAGGGGAAGCGATTGCTTGGCATTTAGCCAATATGCTTGAACTTGACATTCATTCCGATTGCCGCGTTGTCTTTAACGAGATTACGAAAGACGCGATTAAGGAGTCATTTCAGCATCCGCGGGCGATCGATATGAATTTGGTAGACGCACAGCAAGCGCGCCGCGTGTTGGACCGGCTCGTCGGTTACAACATTAGCCCGCTGCTTTGGAAAAAGGTGAAGAAGGGCTTGAGCGCGGGGCGCGTCCAGTCCGTAGCGCTGCGTTTGATCATTGATCGCGAAAAAGAGATTAAACAATTTCAGCCGGAAGAATATTGGACGATTCAAGCGGAATTTGTGAAAGGAAACGAAACGTTTACCGCTTCTTTCTATGGAGCCGACGGGCAAAAGCTTGACTTAAAAAACGAAGCGGACGTTTCCGCGATTTTGCGGCGCATTAACGGCAATCACTTTACGGTGACATCGGTGGCAAAAAAGGAACGGAAACGAAACCCGGTGCCGCCGTTTACGACCTCTTCCTTGCAGCAAGAAGCAGCGCGGAAACTCAATTTCCGAACGAAAAAAACGATGATGATCGCCCAGCAGTTGTATGAAGGAATTGATCTTGGCAGCGAAGGAACGGTCGGATTAATCACTTATATGCGCACGGACTCGACAAGAGTGTCAGAAAGCGCGCAACAAGAAGCGCTCTCTTACATAGAAGCGACGTTTGGAAAAGAATTTGCCGCGCAAGAAAAGCGAAAAGAAAAGAAAAGTGCCAATGCGCAAGATGCGCATGAAGCGATTCGCCCGACGTCTGTGTTTCGCGACCCGGAGAAGGTAAAACCATATTTAACCCGCGATCAGTTCCGTTTGTACAAGCTGATTTGGGAACGTTTTGTCGCAAGCCAAATGGCGGCCGCACTGCTTGACACGATGAGCGTTGAGCTGGAAAATGGAGGGGTGATCTTTCGGGCAAACGGCTCGAAAGTGAAGTTTCCTGGTTTTATGAAAGTATATGTGGAAGGAACGGATGACCAAACCGATGAACAGGACCGTCTTCTTCCTGATTTACAGGAAGGAGAAACCGTTTTTAGCAAGGATATTGAACCGAAGCAGCACTTCACTCAGCCGCCTCCGCGCTACACGGAAGCACGGCTGGTGAAAACGCTAGAAGAGCTTGGCATCGGCAGGCCGTCCACGTATGCGCCGACGATTGATACGATTCAAAAGCGGAACTATGTCGTGCTTGAGAATAAACGCTTTGTTCCGACAGAACTCGGAGAAATCGTGGTAGAGCTGATTTTAGAGTTTTTCCCGGAAATTATTGATGTGGAATTTACGGCAAAAATGGAAAAAAATTTAGACGAAATTGAAGAAGGAAAAGTACAATGGGTGAAAGTGGTCGACGAATTTTACCGGGAGTTTGAAAAACGGCTGCAAATCGCGGAGAAGGAAATGAAAGAAGTTGAAATTAAAGATGAACCGGCAGGAGTCGATTGCGAAGTATGCGGCAGCCCAATGGTATATAAAATGGGGCGGTTTGGAAAATTTGTCGCTTGCTCCAATTTTCCAGAATGCCGCAACACAAAGCCGATTGTCAAAGAAATTGGCGTTAAATGCCCGAAATGCCATGAAGGCAATATTGTCGAACGCAGCAGCAAGAAAAAGCGGATTTTTTACGGATGCGACCGTTTCCCGCAATGTGATTTCGTCTCATGGGATAAGCCGCTTGCCCGCCGATGCCCGAAATGCGAAGGGATGTTAGTGGAAAAGAAATTGAAAAAAGGCGTGCAAGTGCAGTGCACATCATGCGACTACGAAGAAGAACCACAATCTTGACGAACACAGGGAGGAATGCATGGTGAATGAACGAACGGTAACTGTCATTGGCGCTGGTTTAGCGGGCAGCGAGGCAGCGTGGCAGCTCGCAAACCGCGGCATTCATGTCCGCCTTTATGAAATGAGGCCAGTAAAGCAAACGCCTGCCCATCATACGGATCAATTTGCTGAGCTTGTTTGCAGCAACTCATTGCGCGCTAATTCGTTGACGAATGCGGTCGGGGTATTAAAGGAAGAAATGCGCCGCTTGAATTCCGTCATCATGAAAGCGGCAGATGAATGCTCGGTTCCGGCAGGGAGCGCGCTTGCTGTTGACCGGCATGAGTTTGCGGCGCGCGTCACCAATTTGGTGCAAGGCCATCCAAACGTAACGGTTATTCGCGAAGAAGTCACCGACATCCCTGACGGCCCGACCATTATCGCGACAGGGCCGCTGACATCGCCGGCACTGTCGGAACGGCTCAAGGAGCTGACAGGAGAAGAATATTTGTATTTTTACGATGCCGCCGCTCCGATTGTTGAAAAAGACAGCATTAATATGGACAAAGTGTATGTCAAATCGCGTTATGACAAAGGGGAAGCCGCCTACATCAACTGCCCGATGACCGAGGAAGAGTTCAACCGTTTTTATGAAGCGCTTGTTTCGGCGGAAACAGTGCCGTTAAAAGAATTTGAAAAGGAAATTTATTTTGAAGGATGCATGCCGATTGAAGTAATGGCGCGGCGCGGAAAACAGACGCTTCTTTTCGGCCCGATGAAGCCGGTCGGCTTGGAAGACCCGCGCACAGGGAAGCGGCCATATGCGGTGGTCCAGCTCCGTCAAGACAACGCGGCAGGCACGCTTTACAACATTGTCGGATTCCAGACGCATTTGAAATGGGGGGCGCAAAAGGAAGTAATTCGCTTGATTCCGGGGCTTGAAAACGCGGAAATTGTCCGTTACGGAGTGATGCACCGCAACACGTTTATCAACTCCCCAAAATTGTTGCGCCCGACGTATCAATATAAAGAACGCGATGATTTATTTTTTGCCGGGCAAATGACCGGTGTAGAAGGGTATGTCGAATCGGCGGCATCAGGGCTTGTCGCTGGCATTAACGCAGCGCGGCTCGTATTGGGGCAAGATCTTCTTGTTTTTCCGCGTGAAACGGCGATCGGCAGCATGGCGCATTATATTACGTCGGCGAATCCGAACCACTTTCAACCGATGAACGCCAATTTCGGTTTATTTGCCCCGCTGGAGGAAAAAATTAGAGATAAGCAGCAGCGCAATGAACGTTACGCTCAACGCGCATTGGACACAATTCAGAATTTTGTTAAAAGTGATTGCAAGGGCTGCTAATTATATGTTACTATTTAGTAGCCCTTGTGAGGTGTGGAAAATGGAAAATTCGAAAATTGCGTTACAATTGTTCATAGAATATTTACAAATCGAAAAAAATTATTCACAATATACTATTGTGTGTTACCAACGAGACATCGAACAATTTTTCGAGTTTATGAACGAACAAGGGATTCACGACTTGGCTGAAGTAACGTATAGCGATGTTCGCCTTTATTTGACGAAGCTGTATGAGCAAAAACAGTCAAGTCGTTCCGTTTCGCGAAAAATTTCCAGTTTGCGAAGCTTCTATAAGTTTTTGCTGCGGGAAAAAAAAGTGTTGGAAAATCCGTTTGCGCTTGCAGCGCTTCCGAAAAAAGAACAAAAAATTCCTAATTTTTTATATGAGCAGGAGTTAGAAATCCTTTTTCATGTCAATGATGTGAATACAGCGATCGGACAGCGCAACCAAGCGATGCTCGAGCTTCTTTATGCGACGGGTGTCCGTGTTAGTGAATGTTGTCACATTCAACTTTCCGATATCGATTTTTCGAGCTCCACCATTTTAATTCATGGAAAAGGAAGCAAACAACGCTATGTCCCGTTTGGCCGCTTTGCCAAAGAAGCATTGGAGCGCTACATTCATCATGGACGGCGCGAACTTTTGCAAAACGCAAAAGCCGCCCATGCTTATTTGTTTGTCAACGCCCGCGGCAATCCATTGACGCCTCGGGGGGCACGTTATATTTTGGATGAAATGGTTAAAAAAGCAGCGCTTACTCAACATGTTAGCCCGCATGTGCTAAGGCACACGTTTGCGACACACTTGCTTAATGAAGGTGCCGATATGCGCGCGGTTCAAGAACTGCTCGGCCATGCGCATCTTTCGTCAACACAAGTGTATACGCATGTCACGAAAGACCGGCTGCGCCATATTTATTTGCAAACGCATCCGCGGGCATAATTGCCGCCATGAGTGGAAAGGAGGCTGGGAGTGATGGAACAGTTCCATGCTACGACGATTTTTGCGATTCATCATAATGGAAAAGCGGCGATGGCTGGGGACGGCCAGGTAACGTTTGGAAATGCGGTTGTCATGAAACACACGGCCAAAAAAGTACGGAGATTGTTTCAAGGAAAAGTGCTGGCGGGGTTTGCTGGGTCGGTCGCAGATGCGTTTACGTTGTTTGAAATGTTTGAAGGCAAACTCGAAGAATTTAACGGAAACTTGCCGCGCGCCGCTGTCGAATTGGCAAAGGAATGGCGCAGCGATAAAGTGTTGCGCCGCCTGGAGGCGATGCTGATCGTGATGGATGCCCGCCATTTGCTTCTCATCTCAGGAACGGGTGAAGTGATTGAACCCGATGACGGGATGTTAGCGATCGGTTCCGGTGGGAATTACGCGCTGGCGGCAGGGCGTGCGTTAAAACAGTACGCGGGAGACCAGCTATCGGCGAAAGAAATCGCGAAAGCAGCGTTAGAAATAGCTGCGAATATTTGTGTGTATACGAATGGCCATATTATTGTGGAAGAGTTGTAAAAGAGAGGAGGGAAACAGCGGTGGCTGAAGCTTTGACACCTCGGCAAATCGTTGAACAGCTTGACCAATTTATCGTCGGGCAAAAGGAAGCGAAAAAAGCGGTTGCGATTGCGCTGAGAAACCGTTATCGCCGCAGTTTGCTTGATGAAAAACTGCGGGATGAAGTGGTTCCGAAAAACATTTTAATGATTGGCCCGACGGGGGTTGGAAAAACGGAAATCGCCAGACGGCTGGCGAAGTTGGTCGGCGCTCCGTTTGTAAAAGTGGAGGCGACCAAATTTACGGAAGTCGGATATGTCGGCCGCGATGTGGAATCGATGGTGCGCGATCTTGTGGAAACGTCTGTTCGAATGGTAAAAGAGCGGAAAATGAATGAAGTGAAAGACCGCGCTGAGCAGCAGGCAAATAAACGGCTCGTCGAGCTGCTAGTGCCGGGAAAGCAAAAACAAACGATGAAAAACCCTTTTGAACTATTATTTGGCGGAGTACAAACGCCGCAGCATGACACAAATCAAGCATACGAGGACGAACACATTGAACAAAGACGAAGACAAGTCGCCTGGCAGCTCGCAAATGGCCAGCTGGAAGATGAAATTGTCACGATAGAAGTGGAAGAACAACAGCCGATGTTTTTTGATTTTTTACAAGGCGCCGGCATTGAGCAAATGGGAATGAACGTGCAAGACGCGCTGAACAGCCTTATTCCGAAGCGGCGCAAAAAGCGGAAATTGAAAGTAAGGGAAGCGCGCAAAGTGCTTATAAATGAAGAAGCGCAAAAATTGATCGACATGGATGAAGTGACGCAAGAAGCGATACGCCTTGCCGAACAATCCGGCATCATTTTTATCGATGAAATCGACAAAATCGCGCGCAGCGGGCAAGTTGCTTCTTCGGCGGATGTGTCGCGCGAAGGGGTGCAGCGCGATATTTTGCCGATTGTCGAAGGATCGACGGTAATGACGAAATATGGCCCTGTGAAGACAGATCATATATTGTTCATTGCGGCCGGCGCGTTTCATATGGCGAAGCCGTCCGACTTAATTCCAGAGCTTCAAGGGCGTTTTCCGATTCGCGTCGAATTAACGAAACTTTCGGTTGATGATTTCGTAAAAATATTAGTAGAGCCTAATAACGCGCTGATTAAACAATATCAGGCGCTTTTAGCGACGGAAGGTATAAATCTCGAATTTTCTGACGATGCTATTCGTAAGATTGCTGAAGTCGCTTTTGAAGTGAATCAGACGACTGATAATATCGGGGCAAGACGGCTTCATACCATCATGGAAAAGCTGCTTGAAGATTTATTGTTTGAAGCTCCTGATATTACGCTAGACAAAGTCGTCATTACACCACAGTATGTTGAGCAAAAACTTGGTGGCATTGTCAAAAACAAAAACTTGAGCGAATTCATTTTGTAACAAATAAATTGAGGAGGAGAATGAATATATGAATTTATTACAAAAGACGAGAACGATTAACGCAATGCTGCAAAAAGCGGCAGGAAAACCAGTAAACTTTAAAGAAATGGCGGAAACGCTTTGCGAAGTGATCGAAGCGAACATATTCGTTTTGAGCCGCCGCGGCAAATTGCTTGGTTATGCGATTAAGCAGTCGATTGAAAATGAACGGATGAAAAAAATGTTGGAAGAGCGGCAATTTCCTGAAGAGTATACGAAAAATTTGTTTAACATAACAGAAACGTCCCCTAATATTGATATTAATAGCGAATATACCGCATTTCCAGTGGAAAATCGTGACTTGTTTAAAACCGGCTTAACGACGATCGTGCCGATCAACGGCGGCGGCGAACGGCTTGGGACGCTGATTTTGTCGCGGTTGGATCGCGAATTTAACGATGACGATCTTATTTTAGCCGAGTATGGTGCAACCGTTGTCGGGATGGAAATTTTGCGCGAGAAAGCGGAGGAAATTGAAGAAGAAGCGCGCAACAAAGCGGTTGTGCAAATGGCAATCAGCTCCCTTTCTTATAGCGAACTAGAAGCGATTGAACATATTTTCGAAGAACTCGACGGCACAGAAGGGTTGCTTGTCGCAAGTAAAATTGCCGATCGTGTCGGCATTACCCGTTCCGTTATCGTTAACGCTCTTCGCAAGCTAGAAAGTGCTGGCGTCATTGAGTCACGTTCGCTTGGCATGAAAGGGACATATATTAAAGTGTTAAATGATAAGTTTTTGACAGAATTAGAAAAATTGAAATCCAGTTAATGGATCATAAAGAAACCGGCCTAAAAGCAGACTCGTTTTTAGGCCGGTTTTTTGCATGATCGTTTGTTCGGCAGGCGCATAAAAATGACAAATATAAACAAATTTCTCTATTTAGTACTAAAAAAATAGTACAATCTTCCGTCTATACAACATTTTTTCATTCCCGTAAAATGATAATAGCAGTAAGATTGTCGAAAAATGGGATAAAAGAGGGGATACCTTTGGCACTATTTTCACGTACAATAACGATGCTTGAGCAAGGGCTTGATTATGCGGCATTAAGAGAAAAAGTGATTGCCAACAATATTGCTAACGTGGACACGCCGAATTACAAGGCGAAAAGCGTCCAATTTAGGACGGAATTGGATCGTGCGCTGCAACCGCTGGAAGCAAAACGGACGCATCCAAAGCATTTGCCGTTTCATCATCAAATATCAAATCAATTTTTCGTGACGAAAAGGACGGATGTGGTATACAATCATAATGGAAATAATGTCGATATTGATAAAGAAATGGCAGATTTAGCAGAAAATCAAATTTATTATAATGCTTTAGTTGAGCGACTTAACGGAAAATTCACAACATTAAAGACGGTCATTAAGGGAGGGAAATAACGTATGTCTATGTTTCAAAATTTAGATATCACGGCGTCTGCGCTGACAGCACAGCGATTGCGCATGGATGTGGTTTCCTCCAATATGGCCAATGTTGATACGACGCGCGCCCGGTTTGTTAATGGGCAATGGGAGCCGTACCGGCGTAAATTGGTCGTCATGGAGCCACGCCAAGAAGGGTTTTCTACATATTTGCAGGCTGCGATGAATAGCCGTGATTCCGTTGGCGGCGGGGTCCGGGTCACAAAAATCGTCGAAGATCCAGCACCTTTCAAACTTGTTTACGATCCTTCCCATCCTGACGCAGACCGCAACGGATATGTTCGCCTTCCTAATGTCGATCCGTTGAAGGAAATGGTCGATTTAATGAGCGCCACGCGGTCATATGAGGCAAACGTCACCGTTTTTAACGCGACAAAAGGGATGTTAATGAAGGCATTAGAAATTGGAAAATAAAGGGGATGTGGACAATGATACAAGGAATTGATCGTTCATTGTTTGCAGGGACGGTTGATGCTGCTTCCCAAACGGCAAAACCGGCTGATGTGCAAAAGGAGTTCTCCGCCTTTTTAAAAGATGCGCTTAATAAAGTAAACGAGCAGCAAATACAGGCTGACCAGCTGACGGAAAAATTGGTGAAAGGCGAAAATGTCGATTTGCATCAAGTAATGATCGCGGCGCAAAAAGCAAGCATTTCTTTGCAGCTTACGTTGGAAGTGCGCAACAAAGTGATTGAAGCATATCAAGAAATGATGCGAATGCAAATATAGCATATCGACTGTGAAATAATCGGGGGAATAGTATGAACGACAGACTGAAAAAATGGCTTAATCGCTTTACTTTATTTTGGAAAGAACGAACAAAAAAACAAAAATGGATCGCTGTTGCTAGCCTTGCCCTTCTTTTGCTGATTATCGGCGCTACTGTATTTTTTGCAACAAGGACGGAAATGGTGCCGCTATATAGCAACTTAACGCCACAGGAAGCAGGACAAATAAAAGAAACGCTCGATCAGCGGAACATTAAATCAGAAGTAGCCGATAACGGCACAACGATAAAAGTGCCAAAAGACTTGGCAGATTCGTTAAAAGTGGAGTTGGCAGCGGAAGGAATTCCGAACAGCGGCATGATCGACTATTCTTTCTTTGGGAAAAACGCAAGCTTCGGAATGACGGATAACGAGTTTAACGTCGTCAAGCTCGAAGCAATGCAAAATGAGCTGGCAAATTTAATCAAAAGCATTAACGGCGTTGAAGATGCGAAAGTAATGATTAATCTTCCGCAGCCGAGCGTGTTTGCGTCCGATAATCAAGGGGAAGCTTCAGCATCGATCGTGCTGAAAACAAAACCGGGATACCAATTTAGCGACCAGCAAATAAAAGCGTTATATCATCTCGTTTCCAAAAGTGTTCCTAACCTTCCTACAGATAATATCGTCATTATGAACCAGTTTTTTGAGTATTTTGACTTGAAAAATGACGAAAAAAATTCGACAGGCACAACGTTTGCTGCACAGCAAGAAATAAAGCAACAAATTGAGCGCGACATTCAACAGCGAGTGCAGCGGATGCTGGGGACGATGATGGGACAAGATAAAGTGGCTGTTTCGGTGACAGCAGATATTGACTTTACGCAAGAAAGACGGGAAGAAAACCTTGTTGCCCCAGTTGATGAGGAAAATAACGAAGGCATTGCCATCAGCGTGCAACGCATTCAAGAAACTTACTCTGGAAATGGGGCACCACCAGGCGGCACAGCTGGAACAGGGGCAAATGAAGTGCCAAACTATCAGGCTGGGGCAAACGAAGCAAATGGAAATTATGAGCGGACCGAAGAAACGATTAATAACGAAGTGAACCGGATAAAAAAGAATATCGTCGAAAGCCCATATAAAATTCGCGATTTAGGCATTCAAGTGATGGTGGAGCCGCCGGATCCGAAAGATCCGAACTCTCTGCCGCAGCAAACGATCGACGATATTCAAAAAATATTAGGAACGATTGTCAGAACATCGATTGACAAACAATATGGCCAAACATTAACCGATCAGGATATTCAAAATCGCGTTGTCGTTTCTGTGCAGAAGTTTAACGGAAAAGCGACATTTGAGGAACCGAAACCGGCGATTCCAATGTGGGTATATATCGTTGGCGGCATCGGCCTTGTTCTTCTGATCACATTGTTCATCTTATGGTGGCGCAGCCGCAAGAGTGATGAGGAAGAAGAGGAGGAAGAGGAAGAAATCTTCGAACAGCCAATGGTTCAAGAAATTCCGGATATTCACGAGCAAGAGACAGAATCGACCATGCGTCGCAAACAGTTAGAAAGATTGGCGAAAGAAAAGCCGGATGAATTTGCAAAGCTGTTGCGAACATGGTTATCGGAAGAGTAGGAGGAACGGGGAATGGAAAATAAAGTAAAGAGAAGTGGGCTGACGGGGAGACAAAAAGCGGCGATCCTTCTTATTTCCCTTGGCCCAGACGTATCCGCCTCCGTTTATAAACATTTATCAGAAGAAGAAATTGAAAAGCTGACTTTAGAAATTTCCCGAATGCGTCAAGTGGGAGCGGACGAAAAAGAAGAAGTGATGGAAGAATTTCATCAAATCGCGCTGGCGCAAGATTATATTGAGCAAGGCGGAATCGCCTATGCCAAAGAGGTGCTTGAAAAAGCGCTCGGCCCGGAGAAAGCGATGAATATTATCAACCGGTTAACGTCCGCTTTGATGGTGCGGCCGTTCGATTTTGCCCGTAAAGCGGATCCTGCGCAAATATTAAACTTTATTCAAAACGAACATCCGCAGACGATTGCCCTTATCCTTTCTTATCTGGAACCGGCGCAAGCAGGGCAAATTTTATCGGCTTTACCGCAAGAAATGCAGGCGGATATCGCCAGACGCATCGCGTTAATGGATAGCACATCGCCTGAGATTATTAATGAAGTAGAACAAATTTTGGAACGAAAACTATCGGCAACGGTTGTGCAAGATTATACACAAACTGGCGGAATTGAAACCGTTGTGGAAGTGTTAAATCAGGTTGACCGCAGCACAGAACGAACGATTCTCGATGCCCTTGAAATTCAAGATCCTGAGCTTGCGGAAGAAATTAAAAAACGGATGTTTGTTTTCGAAGATATTGTCACTCTTGATAACCGTGCGATTCAGCGCGTTGTTCGTGAAGTCGACAACAATGATTTAGTGTTGGCGCTCAAAGTAGCAAGCGACGAAGTAAAAGAAGTTGTTTTCCGCAACATGTCCACACGCATGGCAGAGACATTGAAAGAAGAGATGGAATTTATCGGGCCTGTCCGGCTGCGTGATGTGGAAGAGGCGCAGTCGCGGATTGTCTCGGTGATTCGCCGCTTGGAAGAAGCGGGAGAAATTGTGATTGCTCGCGGCGGGGGAGATGATATTATTGTCTAACGTCATTAAAGCGCCATTTACGAAGATCAACCGCGTTGGCAAAAAAATGATCGAAATTAAACGCCTTGATTTTGAGCAGCCAACCGCACCAGACGAGCAGCGAGAAAATCATGAAGCGGCGGTGGAACATGCCAAACATGAGGCAGAACGGATCAAACGGGAAGCGGAACAATATTATGAATTGATGCGCCAGCAAGTGCAGCAAGAACAGGAAGCGTGGCAAACCGAAAAGGAGCAGCTTATTCAATCAGCGCGCGAAGAAGGGTATAAAGACGGATTTGGGCAAGGAAAAGCAGAAGCGCTGCATCATTACCGCGAGTTGATTGAACAGGCCCGGCAAATTACGGAGACCGCGAATGCCCAGTTTTACGAACAAATCAACGCATCGGCTGAGACGATCCTCCGCATTGGAATAAAAGTCGCGGAGCGCATTATTGGTGAAAAACTGGCGGAAAATCACGATCATTTTCTGTCACTGGTGAAACGGGCGATCAAAGAAGTGCGCGAACAATCAGAAGTGACAATTTACGTCCATCCAGCTTCTTATGAAACGGTCGTGCGGCGCAAAGAAGAGCTTAAAGCGCTATTTCATCATGAAGCGGATGTGTTTATTCATCCAGATGAACAGCTGGAAGAACATGGATGCATTATCGAAACTCCGTTCGGGCGCATCGATGCAAGTGTTGATACACAGCTAGAGCAAATAAAAGAAAAGCTGTTCGAACGGATGAAGGAGGGGATGTCCGCTGAATTGGCAAGCTCTTCTTGACGAAATCGAGACAATGGATTCATATAAACGGTTTGGCAAAGTTTCGCGGGTTATTGGTTTAATGATAGAAGCGAAAGGACCGGAAAGCTCGGTCGGCGATATTTGCTATATTCATACCGGAAGCGGAAAGCAAAAACAAATGATTGCCGCAGAAGTCGTTGGATTTAAAGAGCAGCATGTATTGTTAATGCCGTTTTCGACCGTTCAACATATTTCACCGGGATGCATTGTCGAAGCGACTGGGAAGCCGTTACAAATCCGTGTTGGTTTTCCATTAATTGGAAAGGTGCTGGATTCACTCGGCTATCCTCTCGATGGCAGCCCGCTGTCCAAAGGATTGCAGCCAATTTCGATTGAGCGCAATCCGCCCAATCCGCTCGCAAGACCGCCGATCAGCGAACCGATCGAAGTGGGCGTTCGTGTCATTGACAGTTTGCTGACGGTTGGCAAAGGGCAGCGCGTCGGAATTTTTGCCGGTTCGGGAGTCGGAAAAAGCACATTGATGGGAATGATTGCACGCCATACGAACGCGGACATCAATGTGATCGCGTTGATCGGCGAGCGTGGGCGCGAAGTCCGTGAATTTATCGAACGAGACCTCGGTCCTGAAGGATTGGCGCGCTCCATCGTTGTCGTTGCGACTTCCGATCAGCCAGCATTGATGCGGGTGAAAGGGGCGTACACCGCCACGGCGATTGCCGAATATTTCCGCGACCAAGGGATGGATGTCATGTTTATGATGGACTCGGTCACACGCGTCGCGATGGCACAGCGGGAAATTGGCCTAGCGATCGGCGAGCCGCCGACAACAAAAGGATATACACCGTCCGTGTTTGCGATATTGCCGAAACTGCTGGAACGCACCGGAACAAACGCCTGCGGCACGATCACCGCGTTTTATACGGTGCTTGTCGACGGTGACGATATGAATGAACCGATCGCCGACACAGTGCGCGGCATTTTGGACGGACATTTCGTTCTTGAACGCAGTTTAGCCAATAAAGGGCAGTATCCGGCGATTAACGTATTAAAAAGCGTTAGCCGCGTGATGAATCACATTATTTCTCCAGAGCACCGGCAAGCGGCGGATAAGCTCCGCCAGCTTCTATCCACTTATATTAATTCGGAAGACTTAATCAATATAGGGGCGTACAAGCGGGGATCGTCAAAAGAAATTGATGAAGCGATCCGCTATTACCCGGAAATCATTTCTTTTTGCAAACAAGATATCGATGAGAAAGCGACAAAAGACGAAAGCATTGAGACGCTACTTCGTTTAATGCAAACAGGGTGATAAACGATGGGATATGTGTTTAAGTTGCAAAAAGTTTTAACAATGAAAGAAAACGAGAAAAAGCAAGCAGTGGGAGAATACAACGAAGCGGTGCAGCGTTTTCAGGAAGTGGCGGAAAAACTATACCACTTTCTCAAGCAAAAGGAACAATATGAAGAAATACATAAACAAAAACTTCAAGCAGGGTTGCCGATTCAAGAAATCCGCCATTTCCAGCAGTTTATTTCCAATCTCGAACGGACGATCCACCATTACCAGCTTCTTGTGATGCAAGCAAGGGAGCAAATGCAGCGCAAGCAAATAAAATTAACAGAGCTTAATATCGAAGTAAAAAAATTTGAAAAGATGAAAGAAAAATATATGCAAGCCGTTGTTGATGCGGAAAGAATTACCGAAAACAAATGGATGGATGAAATTTCGATTCAACGCTTTGCACATCGGGGAGATTAGAAAGATGGCAGCAAATCAAGAAATGGAGAGAGAAGAGAAAGGGAGCAAACTCCAATGGTTTTTGTTTATCATCGTCATTCCGACATTGTTTGCGACAGCGTTGGCCCTTGTCATTATGGCAATTGCCGGGATCAACGTTTTGGACACAATGAAAAAGCATAGCAAAGACATCCCGATTATTTCGCAATATATAGACGTGCAAAAAGCCAAAAGCGAATGGGAAAAAGAATCAGAAAAAACGATCGAACAGAAAAATAAAGTGATCGCGAAGCAACAAAAAGAAATAAAAAAACTGGAAAATGAACTGGCCACAAAGCAGCAGGAAATCAATGACCTAAAAACAGAGGTCAACAGCTTGCGCGAGGAATTATCAGCTGCGGAAACGACGGCAGGAGAAGCAAACGCGCAGGCACAAACGCCGACGATGAAAGACGTTGCGCGCATGTATGGAACAATGTCAGAGAAAAACGCCGCCATGATTTTGGTCAAAATGCCGGAAAGCGAGGCGTTGGCGATCTTATCCTTGTTAGACAGCGATAAAGCAGCGGCGATTTTAGAAAAAATGCCACCTGATGATGCGGCAAAATACACATCGATGTTAGCACAACGCGCTAAAGAAAATTCACCCATTGAGGAGGCGGCAAGGTGAAAATCGGGACTAACTATCAACCGTTCATTCCACAAACAGTAGGACCGCCAACAAAAGCGGCCGCGAAGCCAGCGGCGGGAAACGGCGAAACAAGCCCGTTCCAGCAGCTGCTAGCGATCATGGGAACAAATGCAAAAAATGAAGAAGGAAACGTTCTTGTTTCTCGTGAGCGTTTTTCCGAGCCACCGAAGCAGCAAGAAGAGGCAGCCGGCCAAATGGCTATAGAGGAATGGCTTCCGTTTCTCCTTTTTATATGGAACAATATGGAAGATGCGAATCAGACGGATGATGCTTCTATGTTTGCTAACCGCCCAATAGGGCAAGCTGTTGCAAATAATGAAACGATTGCACGGTTCATCCAGCAAATAGACAAAAACATGCTCATAAACCAAATAAGCGATGTCATGAGTGAGGAATCGTCGCCGCGCTTGCTTTCCCTTTTGGATAGCGACGCGTTTGTCCAGTTCATCGAGCAAATGGACAAGAACGTGCCCATGAAACTAAGCAATGGCATGAATGACGAATCATCTCGCTTGTTCCTTTTTCTTGATGCGGATATGACTTTGTCGCAAAACGGGACAGCAAGAAACATCGATATACAAACGCTTTTCCGGGAAATATTGGCGCGATGGAATAACCAAGCGGAAAAAAGCGCTGCAATTTCAAGTAACAGTGATTTGGCAGAAAAGCGGCTGTGGCCAAATCGGTTTTTCCCTTCATCTTCGTCCGTTTTTAGTCAAAGCTTTAATTCGCCGTCAGGCAATGCGGCGGCTACGGAGAAAAATAGCAGCATGACGCTGTTTACTGTGCCGTTGCCAGACGGAAATATCGTTGCGCCACAAGCGAACGCGCCAATGATTGTTGTTGACGAGACGTTATCAGGACCAAAAGCGAATGAATCATTTCTCCAACAATTAACAAATATTATCCAATCAGGCCGGTTAACTCGTTTTCAAAATGGAAATGCGCAGCTTGTCATTCGCCTTTATCCTGAACATTTAGGAACATTAACCGTAAAAATCGCGCGGGAACACGGAACGTTGACGGCCAAGCTGATCGCATCGACCGATTCAGCCAAAGAGCTTTTGGATGCCAACTTGTCGCAGCTTTATCACGTTTTGTCAACGGAAAATATAACGGTGGAAAAATGGAACGCATTGGCGCAAGACCGCTACATGCCTGCATTTTATCAAGAAGAACGCGGACATGAACAAAAAGAGCGCCAGCAGCGAAAAGAAGAGAGACCGAAAAAACAATCTTTTCATGCTGCGTTTATGACAGAGATGATTGACACGGAAGCATAGGAGGGAAAGCCGTGACAAATAGTGTTGATCCAAGCTTGTTATTGGAGAATTATCGGCCGCCCGAACGAAAAACCGGAAATCAAATATTAGGAAAAGACGATTTTTTAAAAATTTTGCTTGTCCAATTGCAAAACCAAGATCCGTTAAATCCGATGGAAGATAAAGAGTTTATTGCGCAAATGGCCAATTTTTCTACTCTAGAACAAATGATTAATATTTCAAGCATGTTCGAGCGGTTGATGCAAACGCAAAATAATCAGGCGCTGCTCCGCTACAGTGAATGGATCGGCAAAAACGTTTATTGGCAAGAAGAAGAAAACACGAAAAGCGGAGTTGTGAAATCGGTGTTGCAAAAAGATAATCAAATTTTTCTTGAATTGGATAATGGCTCAATAATCAATGCGAGCCTTGTTATAAAAGTTGAATCTAAATAAATGAAAGGGAGAGGGTTGCAATGCTTCGTTCGATGTATTCGGGAATTAGCGCAATGAAAAACTTCCAAGTAAAGCTGGATGTCATCGGCAACAACATCGCCAATGTCAATACGTATGGCTTTAAAAAAGGAAGAACGATTTTTAAAGATTTAGTGAGCCAACAAATCGCCGGGGCAAGCGGTCCGACAGCAAATCGTGGCGGAGTAAACCCGAAGCAAGTTGGTTTAGGAATGCAGCTGGCAGCCATTGATACCGTCCATACGCAAGGGAGCACGCAACCGACAGGGCGCCCGCTAGATTTGGCGATTTCTGGCGACGGATTTTTTGTCTTAGGAGAGAAAAATGGAAGTACACCAAATCCAGATGATTTGACAAATCTATTATATACAAGATCAGGTAATTTTTATCTTGATGCTGGAGATAATCCTAATAATACTACTAATCTTGATAATGATTTTAGATATATTGTCAGTGCTGACGGACGCTATTTACTTGGTACAAATAATGAACGCATCGGAATTCCTAAAAGTGCGCAAAGTGTTAGTATTGGTTCAGATGGAACTGTAAGCTATGTAGATTCAACGGGAGCTTTACAGATCGCAGGTAAAATCCAATTAGCAAAATTCGCTAATAACGAAGGATTAGAAAAGGTAGGGGACAACCTTTTCAGACCGACAGCTAGTTCTGGCGTAGCAATTATAGGTGATGTTGGCGCCAATGGTACTGGCACGATCGTCTCTGGCGCCCTTGAAATGTCCAACGTCGACCTTGCCGAAGAGTTTACGGAAATGATCGTTGCGCAGCGCGGCTTCCAAGCAAATACGCGCATTATTACAACATCTGACGAAATTTTGCAAGAGCTTGTCAACTTGAAGAAATAGTAAAGGAGGGAGGGTGCTAGCTGCCGGCTAGTGCCCTGCGCATCCATGATAACATTAACGCGGCTCAACGGAAAAAAGTTTGTATTAAACGCCATTTATATTGAACAAGTCGAAGCATTTCCGGATACAACGATTACATTGACGAACGGAAAAAAGTTTGTCGTGCGTGAATCAGTGCAAGAGGTTATCGCGTTGGTAAGCAGCTTTTACCGACAAGTCGCGGTGCTGCGCTTACCGGAAGGCTTAGGAGGATCAGAAAGTGAAAAGTAATCGGTTAATCAAAACGATGCTAATCCTATTAGTTATTATCGCCCTTATCGGTGCGATCGCGTTAATTGCCGTGCTGAAATTGACAGGGGAAAAAGAGCAAAGCACGCCAAGCGCTGACGAAATTGTGGAAAGTTCGATCGACATCCCTGAAATCACGACGAATTTAGCAGACGGAAGATATGTGAAAATTTCCTTTAAAATTCAAACAAACAGCAAAAAAGGAAAAGAAGAAGCGGAAAAACGCGACTTTCAAATCAAAAATATTATTATCGAAGAACTTTCAGAAATGAAAGCAGAAAATTTTAAAGGAAAAGAAGGAATGACTTCCTTTGAAGAGCGGTTAAAACAGCAAATTAATCAAATTATGCAAGATGGAAAAGTGGAGCAAGTATATATTACCTCCTTTGTCCTCCAATAGTTTGTGCCGTTAGGAGGGAACAACCTTATGACGACTGGCGAAGTATTATCACAAAGCGAAATCGACGCGTTATTGGCAGCATTGTCCACGGGGGAAATGAGCGCGGAAGAATTAAAAAAGGAAGAAACAGGAAAGCGCGTGAAAGTATATGACTTTAAGCGGGCGCTTCGCTTTTCAAAGGACCAAATCCGCAGTTTAACGCGCATTCACGAAAATTTTGCGAGATTATTGACAACTTTTTTCGCAGCGCAATTACGTACATATGTGCAAATATCGGTGGCGTCGGCCGATCAAATCCCGTATGAAGAGTTTATTCGTTCCATTCCGAAAATGACGTTTTTAAACGTCTTTGAAGTTCCGCCGCTGAATGGGCATATATTGATGGAAGTAAACCCAAATATCGCCTATGCGATGCTTGATCGTGTGATGGGCGGAAAAGGAACAAGTGTGAACAAAATCGATAATTTAACGGAAATTGAAACGCGGATTATATCCAATTTATTTGATAAAGCTTTTTCCAATTTACGCGATGCATGGGAATCGGTTGCGGAAATTGACCCTGTTTTCACTGATTTTGAAGTCAATCCGCAGTTTTTGCAAATGATATCGCCGAATGACACGGTTGTCGTGATTTCGTTGAACACACAAATCGGCGAGACGAGCGGGATGATGAATATTTGCATTCCTTATGTAGTGCTGGAGCCGATTATCCCAAAGCTGTCTGTCCATTATTGGATGCAGGCGCAAAAAAAAGAAAGTTCGCCGGAAGAAACAGAGGCGCTTGAACGGCGGATTCGTTTCGCCAAACTTCCGATTATCGCTGAGCTTGGCACGGCAACCATTACCATTCAAGACTTTTTGCAGCTGGAAGTCGGCGATGTCATTGAACTCGATCAATCTATCCAGCAACCGCTTCTTATTAAAGTCGGGGATATTCCGAAATTTACTGGTCAGCCAGGAAAGAGAAATAAAAGGCTGGCGGTGCAAATTTTAGATACGTTTAAGGGGGCAGAAAATTACGATGATGAATGATGGCATGCTATCCCAAGATGAAATCGATGCGCTGCTGCGCGGATCAGCTGGAAATGACGAAATTCCCCAGCTGGATGAAATATTATCGCCGCTTGAGCAAGACGCGTTAGGGGAAATTGGCAACATTTCGTTTGGCAGTTCGGCAACAGCGCTGTCAGTGTTGCTCAATCAAAAAGTGGAGATTACGACGCCAAGCGTCTCGATCATTCAGCGGAAAAATGTCGACAGCGAATTTCCGCTGCCGTATGTAGCGATTCAAGTCAATTATACAGATGGATTTTTAGGGACGAATTTGCTTGTCATTAAGCAAGAAGATGCGGCCATTATTGCGGACTTGATGCTCGGAGGAGACGGAACGAATACGGCGGATGAGTTGGGAGAAATTCAACTGAGCGCTGTGCAGGAAGCGATGAACCAAATGATGGGGTCAGCAGCGACATCGATGTCCACTATTTTCGGAAAACGCGTCGATATTTCTCCCCCGACTCTTCACTTGCTCAATGTCAGGGAAGAAAAAGGAATCGAATATTTACCGAACGAAGACGTATTTATTAAAGTCTCTTTCCGCTTGAAAATTGGCGATTTGATTGATTCAAACATTATGCAGCTATTGCCGGTTGATTTTGCGAAAGAACTTGTGAAACAGCTGCTTCATTCCAGCGGCGAATCCAGTGGCGAACCAACTTCTTCCAACAGCGTGCCAGAAGCGGAAAAAGAAGCCGCTGCGCAAGAGGCGGCGGTCTCCCAGCCGTCTGTAACGACCGAAGCAATCGGAGCCCAGCCGTCTTATGAACCGTCCAAAACGGCGGCACATGAAACAGCCAATCATTTTGGAGCGAACGCCAAATCAGGAGAACGGCAAATTCAATCGGTTGATTTTGCTGAATTTGAACCGTCTCCATCAGCGGATACAGAAGTCAAAAACTTGTCGCTTCTCCTTGATGTTCCGCTTCAAGTCACCGTTGAACTTGGCCGTACAAAACGTTCTGTTCAAGAAATTTTGCAGTTGTCATCGGGCTCGATTATTGAATTGGATAAATTGGCCGGGGAACCTGTTGATATATTGGTGAACAATAAGCTCATTGCTAAAGGGGAAGTCGTTGTGATCGATGAAAATTTTGGCGTGCGCGTGACAGACATTATAAGTCAAAGCGATCGCTTGAAAAAGCTAAAATAATCGTTTAGGAGGTTGATAGACAATGGCAAGAATATTGGTTGTGGATGATGCAGCATTTATGAGAATGATGATCAAAGACATTTTAACCAAAAACGGGCATGAAGTAGTAGCAGAAGCAGCCGATGGCTTGCAAGCGATTGAAAAGTATAAAGAAACCCGTCCGGATATCGTGACAATGGACATTACGATGCCGGAAATGGATGGCATTACTGCATTGAAAGAAATTAAAAAAATTGATAGCAATGCCAAAGTCATTATGTGTTCGGCGATGGGGCAACAGGCAATGGTCATTGACGCCATTCAAGCGGGTGCAAAAGATTTTGTCGTAAAACCGTTCCAGGCGGACCGTGTCATCGAAGCGATCAATAAAACGCTTGGATAAAGCATAAGAGGTGGAGCGAATTTGCTACAGTCACGAATCATCGCATTGTTTTTATGCATCGTTGTCGCGATTGCTGCGCAAACAGAGTTTCCTGTTTTTGCGGAGCAATCGCCGACCGTGGAAGAATGCTTAAAGCATCCTGACTTGTGCGAGCAGCCGGCTGATTCACATAAAAACGAAGCTACGCCAGCAGCAGATGAGCAAGGGTCGCCTTTTTCCGTTTGGGATGTCATCAAACTCATTGGCGCAACGGCATTTGTGCTTTTGCTTATTTACGGATTATTAAAATTTCTCCACCGTCGCGGCCAGTTGTTTTCCGGAAAAAAAGGAGTCATTGAACATCTTGGCGGGACAAGCGTTGGCACCAATCGATCCGTTCAATTAGTAAAAGTGGGAAAGCATATTCTTGTGATCGGGGTCGGCGAATCCATTCAATTATTGCGGGAAATCGACGATGAGCAAGAAGTAAACGAAATTTTAGCGATGCATAATGAACGATTGCAGCAAATGTTGGAACCAAGCAAATGGAGCGCCCGCATGCGCGGTTATTTCACAGCGAAACAGCAGCAGGCAGACGATCGCCATGAGGCGTTCCGCGAAATGCTCACAAAACAAATGCAGGAGCTGTCAATGAAGCGGAAAGAACTGTTAAAGCAGATTGAACAGAAAGGAACGGCAGCCGATGAATGAATTTATGCAAATGTTTAATCAAGTTGCTCCTGAACATGTTTCCACATCTGTGAAGCTGCTGCTTTTGTTAACCGTATTGTCGATCGCTCCTGGCATTTTAATTATGATGACGTGCTTTACGCGCATTATTATCGTTTTATCGTTCGTCCGTACATCGCTTGGAACGCAGCAAATGCCGCCAAACCAAGTATTGATCGGTTTAGCGATGTTTTTAACATTTTTCATTATGGCGCCGACTTTTAAAGAAATTAACGATCAGGCGCTGCAACCGTTGTTTTCGGAAAAAATTAATTTGGAGCAAGCGTATGAACGCGCTTCTGTGCCGATAAAAGAGTTTATGAGCAAGCATACGCGGCAAAAAGATTTGGCATTGTTTTTATCATATAGCGGCGCGGAAAAGCCGAAAACGGTGCAAGATATTCCGCTGTCAACGCTTGTTCCGGCATTTGCGATCAGCGAGATAAAAACGGCATTTCAAATGGGAGTGATGATTTTTATTCCGTTTCTTGTCATCGATATGATTGTCGCGAGCGTGCTGATGTCGATGGGAATGATGATGCTGCCGCCTGTGATGATTTCCTTGCCGTTTAAAATTTTGCTATTTGTCCTTGTCGATGGCTGGTATTTAGTCGTGAAATCGCTGTTAGAAAGCTTTCAATAAAGTAGGTGGCAAAGATGAGCGCCGATTTTGTCATTCGTATGGCGGAGCAAGGAGTATATGCCATTTTAATTGTGAGCGGCCCGCTTCTTTTGTTATCCCTTGCCGTTGGGCTGATTATTAGCATTTTTCAAGCGACGACGCAAATTCAGGAGCAGACGCTCGCATTTGTGCCGAAAATCGTCGCCGTATTAGTCGGATTGGTGTTTTTCGGGCCGTGGATGTTGACGAAAATAGTGTCATATGCGTACGAGATTTTGAACAATTTAACAAAATATATAGGCTGATGAATGATGGAGCAATTATGGTTGCATTTTCCAGTGTTTTTGCTCATTTTTGCGCGGGTTGCTTCCTTTTTTGCGACATTGCCGCTGTTTTCGTATCGGACGATTCCAATGGCGCATAAAATCGGGCTGTCGTTTTTTCTTAGTTGGATGATGTTTTTTGCCATTTCGAAACCGACGGTCGCTTTAGATGAAATGTATGTGCTGCTTGTGGTCAAAGAAGTGCTCGTCGGTCTTTGCATCGGCTTATTTGCCTTTATGATCATCTCGGCGATTCAAATCGTCGGCGGGCTGATCGATTTTCAAATGGGGTTTGCCATCGCTAACGTGATCGATCCGCAGACAGGCGCGCAAAACCCGTTGATGGGGCAATATTTTTACATGTTTGCTTTGTTGTTGCTGCTATCTGTAAATGGGCACCATCTGTTGCTTGACGGGGTGTTTTACAGCTACCGGTTTATTCCGCTTGACCATTGGCCGCGTTTGGATCACGGCCATGTCGCCGAATACATCGTTAAATCGTTTAGTGCGATGTTTGCCATCGCTTTTCAAATGTCGGTCCCGCTTGTCGGTTGTTTATTTTTAGTCGATGTTGCGCTTGGAATTGTGGCGCGGACAGTCCCACAGCTCAATATTTTCGTCGTCGGGTTTCCGGTGAAAATTGCCGTGGGGTTTATACTGCTAATTGTAACGATGGCAGCGATATTTCTTGCTGTCCGCCATTTGTTCGATACGATGTTTTTGGCGATGCGCGAGCTGATGAAACTTTTAGGAGGACCATAAATGAGCGGATTGCGCCTTGATTTGCAATTTTTTGCCGGCGAAAAAACGGAAAAAGCGACTCCGCGAAAGCGGCAAGAAGTTCGCCAAAAAGGGCAAGTTGCCAAAAGCGCCGACATCAATACGGCGCTTGTCATGCTCGTTGTTTTTCTCGTTTTGTCCTTCTCCGGCACCCGCCATAAAGAGCTGCTGTTGCGGTTAATGCATCAATCATTCGAACAATACGCATTGATGGATTTAACCATTGGTGCGGTTCATCATATTTTTCTCGCGTTGTTAAAAAATGTTGCGACAATCGTTGCGCCGATTTTTCTCGCGGCAGTGGCCGCCGCTTGTTTGGCCAATTTTTTGCAGGTAGGGTTTTTGTTTACAACAGAGCCGCTGAAGATAAACTGGAGCAGGCTTGATCCCATTCAAGGGGTTAAGCGGATAATCTCATTGCGCGCGCTTGTCGAGCTGCTAAAATCGCTTTTAAAAATCAGCGTTGTCGGGCTTGTCACGTTTGCTTTGCTATGGGTTCAGCTTGATCGTATTTTGTCGCTGACGACAAAATCATTGGAAGCAACATTAAGCTCATTAGCCAGTTTAACGGTAAAAATGGGGCTTTATGCATCTGTTGCCCTGTTGTTTCTCGCCATTTTCGATTATTTGTACCAGCGTTTTGAATTTGAGAAAAATATCCGGATGTCCAAACAAGATATTAAAGACGAATACAAAAAAACAGAAGGAGACCCGTTAATTAAGTCGAGAATTAAGCAAAAACAGCGGGAAATGGCGATGAGGCGGATGATGCAAGAGGTGCCGAAAGCGGATGTCGTCATCACGAACCCGACGCATTATGCAGTGGCGCTAAAGTATGAAGACGGAAAAATGGACGCGCCGATTGTCGTGGCAAAAGGTGTCGATTACGTTGCGCTAAAAATCAAGCAGCTTGCGAAAGAGCATGATGTTGTGACGGTAGAAAACCGGCCGCTTGCCCAGGCGCTTTATCGGCAAACGGAAGTGGGCGATATGATTCCGGAAGAATTTTTTAAAGCGGTAGCGGAAATTTTAGCGTACGTGTACCGCTTGAAACGAAAAGTCTAGCAGTAGGGAGAGAACATGTATGCAAGCAAAAGATTTATCGGTGTTATTGATGGTTGTCTTAATTGTAGCAATGCTGATTATACCGCTACCGTCATGGCTGTTGAGCGTTTTGATCATGATCAATATTTCGCTTGCGCTGTTGGTTCTCCTTACATCGATGAATATGAAAGAGCCGCTACAGTTTTCGATTTTTCCGTCCTTGTTATTGCTCCTTACACTATTTCGGCTGGGGTTAAATGTTTCAACGACACGTTCGATTTTAAGCAAAGGAGAAGCGGGCGGAGTTGTTGAAACGTTCGGGACGTTTGTGGTTGGCGGCAACGTCGTCGTTGGTTTCGTCGTGTTTTTGATTTTAATTATCATTCAATTTGTCGTCATTACCAAAGGTGCTGAACGCGTCTCGGAAGTGGCGGCGCGTTTTACGCTCGATGCGATGCCGGGAAAGCAAATGAGCATTGACGCGGATTTAAACGCCGGAATGATTTCAGAACAAGAAGCGCGGCAGCGCCGCGAAAAAATCGCCCGCGAAGCGGATTTTTATGGAGCGATGGACGGGGCAAGCAAATTTGTCAAAGGTGACGCGATTGCCGGAATGGTGATTGTCGTCATCAACATGCTGTTTGGCATGGTGATTGGCGTCGTTCAGCAAGGCCTTGACATCTCTGAGGCAGCACAGCGCTATACGCTGTTGACCGTCGGCGATGGAATTGTCAGCCAAATTCCCGCATTATTAATCTCAACGGCGACAGGCATTGTCGTGACAAGAGCCGCATCGGATAGCAATCTCGGCGGCGATATTATGAAACAGCTGTTTGCGTTTCCGAAAATGCTGTATGTGACAGCAGGAACGATTTTCTTATTAGGTTTGTTCACGCCAATTAATGATGTGCTTACGATTCCCATCGCCGGTTTGCTGGCGCTTGGCGGATATCGTTTCACCGCAGAAGCGGCCCGCCAGGAAGCGGCGCCTTCGCAAGAAGAAACGGAAGAGGCAGAAATGGATGAATTGAAAAGCCCTGAAAGTGTTATTCAACTGCTGAATGTCGATCCGATTGAGTTTGAGTTTGGCTATGCTTTAATTCCGCTAGCTGATGCGAACCAAGGCGGCGATTTGCTTGACCGGATTGTCATGATCCGCCGGCAGCTTGCCCTGGAGCTGGGGTTAGTCATTCCGGTCGTCCGCATACGCGATAATATTCAACTTCAGCCGAATGAGTATCGCTTGAAAATTAAAGGAAATGAAGTAGCGCGCGGTGAGCTGCTCTTAGATCATTATTTAGCGATGAGCCCAGGAATTGAAGATGATTCCATCGAAGGGATCGATACGGTGGAGCCGGCGTTTGGGCTTCCGGCAAAATGGATTTCTGAAGATATGAAAGACCGGGCGGAAATGCTGGGCTATACCGTTGTGGATCCGCCGTCCGTTGTTTCCACGCATATTACAGAAGTGCTAAAAGCGCATGCACATGAATTGTTAGGGCGCCAAGAAACGAAACAACTTGTCGATCATTTAAAAGAATCATATCCGGTATTAGTAGAAGAAGTAACTCCGAACCCGCTGTCGATCGGCGAGATACAAAAAGTATTAGCGAAACTGTTAAAAGAAAAAGTATCGATCCGGAATTTGCCGCTCATTTTTGAAACATTGGCTGATTTTGCCCGCATGACGACAGATACGGACATATTGACGGAATACGTGCGGCAAGCATTAGCGCGGCAAATTACGAATCAATATGTTATTCCAGGAGAGCCGCTAAAAGTCGTTACCTTATCGGGAAAAGTCGAAAAAACGATTGCCGACGCAGTACAACAGACCGAACACGGCAATTATTTATCGCTTGATCCGGCGTTGTCGCAGTCGATCATCGAAGCGATTGCCGCGCAACTTGAACAGCATCCGTTTGCCAGCCAAACGCCGATTTTGCTTTGTTCCCCTGCTGTGCGCATGTATGTGCGGCAATTGACAGAACGACATTTTCCAAACTTGCCGATTTTATCTTACAATGAACTTGAGGCGAATGTGGAAGTCCAAAGCGTTGGGATGGTGGATATAGAATGAAAGTAAAAAAATTTGTGGCGCCGTCGATGCCGGAAGCGATGAAAATGATCCGTGCCGAATTGGGAAACGATGCGGTGATTTTAAATTCAAAAGTCGTGCGGAAAGGCGGATTTTTGGGGCTGTTTACTAAAAAAAATATTGAGGTAATAGCCGCCGTTGATCCGCAGCCTGCGCGCCAAAGCGCGGACAGAAAAAAAGAGGTGTCCTCCTTTTCCACCTCGTTTCTCGCTGAGAAAAAGCGGGAAGAAGATGCGGAGTTGCTTCAGGAACTGAAAGAGTTAAAAACGATGTTAAAACAGCTGTCAACGAACGTCCGCGCCGGCTTTTCCCACTATCCGGGACCGTTGAATGAAGTGCACCACCTGCTGGCAAACCAAGAAGTTTCTGCCCCGCTTGTGCAAGAAATCATGGCGGATTTGCTTGACCGGTGGTACACCAGCGGCGGAAATGCGACGGAAAAACAAGTGTTCGCTTGGGCAAAAGAAATAATAAAGGAAAAATTGTCACCGCTTCCGTTCGGCGGAATCTCCTTTCAGAAAAAATATATTAATGTCGTCGGGCCTACCGGGGTGGGAAAAACGACGACATTGGCCAAAATTGCAGCACACTGTGTTTTGCATCATAGAAAAAACATAGCATTTATTACAACAGATACGTATCGGATAGCCGCCATTGATCAATTGAAAACATATGCGAAAATTTTAAATGTGCCGCTCGAAGTTTGTTATAACTTGCAAGATTTCCATGAAGCGAAGAAAAAGCTGTCTGACCGCGACGTTGTGCTTATTGACACAGCAGGGCGAAATTTCCGTCATCCGCAATATGTCAAAGATTTGCAAAGTATTATCGATTTTGACGAAGAAATGGAGACATTTCTCGTATTTGCGTTGACGGCAAAATATGACGATATGAAAGCCATTTATGAACAATTTTCTCTCATTCCGATTGATCGCTTCATTTTTACAAAATTAGATGAAACGACCCGCTATGGCGCGATGTTAAATTTAATGATGGAATATAAAGTAGGGGCGTCTTACTTAACAAACGGTCAAAACGTTCCCGACGATATGATGGAAGCATCTGTTGAACACATTATCAATATGTTGTTTGGAGTCGAACGAGTATGAGAGATCAGGCGGAAAGCTTACGGTTGCGATTAAGTAGGCAAAACGAACGGAAAAAGGAGACAAAATCGATTGCAATCACCAGCGGAAAAGGCGGAGTTGGCAAATCAAACGTTTCGCTGAATTTTTCAATCATGCTGTCCAAACGAGGTTTCCGCGTGTTGTTGCTTGACATGGATATCGGGATGGGAAACATCGATATTTTGCTCGGCCAATCGTCAAGCGCGACGATCATTGATTTATTTTACAAACGGCTTTCTCTGTACGAACTGATTAAAAACGGTCCGGAAAATATTTCGTTTATTGCCGGGGGAACGGGACTGGCAAACGTGTTTACAATGGATGATGAAAAAATCGACTACTTTTTGACACAGTTACAATTGGTTTCTGAACAATACGACTATTTGATTTTCGATATGGGAGCGGGGATTTCCGAAGACCGCCTCCGTCTTTTAAAAGCGGTTCATGAAGTTTTTATCGTCACGACACCGGAGCCAACAGCGGTTACGGATGCGTATGCGATGATGAAATATATTCATATGCAGGAAAAGAATGTCCCGTTTTATGTCATTGTCAACCGGGCCCAAACAGAGCAAGAAGGATGGGACACGCTCCAGCGGTTGAAACGTGTGGCGAAGCAATTTCTTGGTAAAGATATCATTCCGTTGGGCATTTTGCCGGAAGACCGTTCTGTCTCTAAGGCAGTGGTGCGGCAAACTCCGTTTTTGTTGTTCGACCCTGTTTCCAAAGTTAGCCGCGCTATGCATATGTTGACCGACCGTTATTTGTCGGCGCGTTTCATCGATGAAGAGCGGGCCCGTCGTCCGTTGAACTTCTTTGCTAGACTGCGGCATTTTCTTTTAGAAAGGTAGGGCATACATGAGCAAGGTGAAAGTTCTCGTTGTGGATGATTCCGCTTTTATGCGGAAGCTGATTACTAATTTTCTTTCCGAAAGCCCACAAATTGAAGTAGTCGGAACGGCGAAAAACGGCAAGGAAGCGTTGGAGAAAGCTGCCTTGCTAAAGCCGGATGTTGTGACATTGGATGTCGAGATGCCGGTGATGAATGGGCTTGAAGCGCTTAAACAATTGATGAAAAACCATCCGCTTCCTGTTGTGATGCTATCAAGCACGACGACAGAAGGCGCGGAAAATACGATCACTGCGATGCAATATGGGGCGATCGACTTTGTCGCGAAACCGTCTGGCGTCATTTCGCTAGATTTATATAAAGTGAAAGAAGAATTGATAAACAAGGTGTTGCTGGCAAGCCGCGCCAACGTGCGGGCGATATCCTTGGACAACACGGGCGAAATAAGGAAACACCAACGGATAAGAACGTTTCATGATCGGAAAAATCAGCGCAAAAAAATCGTTTGCATCGGAACGTCGACAGGAGGGCCACGCGCGTTGCAGCAAGTGTTGACGAAATTGCCGGAAAATATCGCCGCACCGATTATGGTTGTTCAACATATGCCAAAAGGGTTTACAAAATCATTGGCGCAAAGGCTTGATTCGCTTTCACTGATCGCCGTGAAAGAGGCGGAAGACGGGGAAACGCTGCAAAACGGCACCGCATATATTGCGCCCGGCGGGTTTCATCTATTAGTGCACCAAGAAAAAGGAGCGCTTACTGCTTGCGTGGAACAGTCGCCGCCGCGAAACGGCCATCGCCCATCAGTAGATGTGCTGTTTGAGTCGATAAGCGCATTGACAGACTACGAAAAAATAGCGGTGATTATGACAGGGATGGGTTCAGACGGAACGGCGGGATTGCAGCGATTGAAAGAAAGCGGAAATACAAAAGTGATCGCTGAAGATGAAACAACGGCGGTCGTGTTTGGGATGCCGAAAGCAGCGATTCAAGCAAACGTAGTGGATATCGTTGTGCCTTTGGAGCAAATAGCGGAAATGATTGCTAAATATGTTGAGGGGTAAAAGGGGGAAAAGGCGATGGACATGAGTCAATATTTGGAAATTTTCATTGATGAAAGCAAAGAGCATTTGCAAACGATCAATGAACAGTTGCTGGAATTGGAAAAAACGCCTGAGGACATGACGATTGTTAACGAAATTTTCCGCTCAGCGCATACGCTGAAGGGAATGTCAGCGACAATGGGGTTTGAGGATTTAGCGAATTTGACCCACCAAATGGAAAATGTGCTTGACGGAATTCGCAACCATAAAATTACCGTTACTTCGGAAATATTAGATGTCGTCTTTCAAGCAGTTGATCATTTGGAAGCGATGATTATGTCCATTGCGGAGGGCGGCGATGGCAAGCGCGATGTAAAAGAAGTAGTGGAACGATTAAAGCGGATTGAACGAGGAGAATTACCGGCTGAATTGGCAGCGGCAACAGCAGCGGAGAGTCCAAGTTCTTCTGCATCCTTTTCCCAAACTTACGGAGAATTTGAATACAATGTGTTGCAACAATCAAAAGAGCAAGGCTTTTCCGCATATGAAATACGCGTCAAATTGCGGGACGATTGTTTATTAAAAGCGGCGCGCGTGTTTATGGTTTTTGAGGCGTTAAATGAAATGGGAGAAGTGATTAAATCAAATCCATCTGTTGAGATGCTGGAAGAGGAGCAGTTTGACCAAGAATTCGTCGTAACCGTTGTATCGAAAAAATCCGCTGAAGAATTATACGAACGGATTATGAAAGTTTCTGAGATTGAAGAAGTGGACGTCGTGCCGTTTGATGTTGAGGAGCGGAAGAAAACGGACGCTGCTGAAGCCGCCCAAGCGGAAGCACGGCAGCAAGAAGCAGCAACGGTCCAAGCCAAGCAGCAAAAACAAACGAAAGATTCTTCTGAGCCAAACGTAGCGGCAAAACAGTCTGCATCAACGAATAAAACGATACGCGTCAATATTGAACGCCTCGATATTTTAATGAACTTATTCGAAGAACTTGTCATCGACCGCGGGCGCTTGGAACAAATTTCCCGGGAATTGAATCATCCTGAGCTTCATGAAACGGTGGAACGAATGTCACGCATTTCCAGTGATTTGCAAAATATTATTTTAAATATGCGCATGGTGCCGGTCGAAACGGTTTTTAACCGTTTTCCGCGCATGGTCCGCCAGCTGGCGCGTGAATTAGGGAAAAAAGTAAATCTGGAAATCATCGGCGCGGAAACAGAGCTTGACCGCACAGTGATTGACGAAATCGGAGACCCGCTCGTTCACTTGCTCCGCAATGCGATTGACCATGGCATTGAAACGCCGGATGTGCGCCGGGCAAGCGGCAAACCGGAAGAAGGAACGGTCAAACTGAAAGCATATCATAGCGGCAATCATGTGTTTATTGAAATAGAGGACGATGGCGCCGGCATTAATCGTGATAAAGTGTTGCGAAAAGCGATCGATAAAGGCATCGTTTCCAAACAAAACGCCGAAAATTTAACAGACAGACAAATATATGAGCTTATTTTCGCTCCCGGTTTTTCAACAGCAGATAAAATTTCCGATATTTCTGGACGCGGCGTCGGACTGGATGTTGTCAAAAGCACGATCGAATCACTTGGCGGCACGGTTACGGTGGATTCTGAAGAAGGAAGTGGCTCCATCTTTTCGATTCAGCTTCCGCTAACATTGTCGATTATTTCCGTATTGCTTGTTGAAATTCAACAAGAAAAATATGCGATTCCGCTGTCGTCTATTATTGAAACGGCGATCATAAAAAAAGAAGACATTTTTCACACACATAACCAGCAAGTCATTGATTTTCGCGGAAAAGTTGTCCCGCTTGTATTCTTGAAAGAAATTTTTGAAATACCGACTGTTACAGAAGAGGAAGAGTTTGTTTCGGTTGTTATCGTCCGCAAAGGGGAAAAAATGGCCGGCCTTGTGGTGGATTCGTTCATCGGGCAGCAGGAAGTCGTCTTGAAATCGCTAGGAAACTATTTAACTTCCGTGTTTGCCATTTCCGGCGCAACGATATTGGGGGATGGGCAAGTAGCGCTTATTATTGATTGCAATTCGTTAATCAAATAAATGACGGTTTGATTGAAAGGAGGAAAGAAAGATGGCTGCCGTTCAAGAGGCAGAATTGAAAGTCATTGTCTTTCAGTTGAAAAATGAAGAATATGCGCTCCCTGTTCAATTCGTTCGTTCCATTGAAAAAATTCAGCATATAACTCGTGTTCCTCGCACGGCGCATTACGTGAAAGGAGTTATTAATCTGCGCGGTGTCGTGACACCGATTATTGACTTAAGGGAACGGTTTGGTTTTCCGTCTGTTCCTTATTCTGAGCAAACGCGGATTATTATCGTTGCGCTTCAAGATGTAGAAGTCGGATTGATTGTCGACGCTGCCAGCGATGTGCTCGATGTGCCAACTTCCAGCATTGAACCGCCGCCAGAAACGATTGAAGCGGTGGAAGTCGATTATATTCACGGGGTGGCGAAAATCGGAAGACGGTTGCTCATTTTGTTAAATTTAGAGAAAGTGCTTGGGACGGAAAGCCGTTTATCATAACGTTTCACATTCATTCGGGGGAGGGGTTGCTAGTCTATGGAACATTTTAAGCAATTAAGTGGCACCCATATTGATATTTTAAAAGAAATTGGCAATATCGGGGCGGGAAACGCAGCGACAGCGTTGTCCAAACTATTGAATAAAAAAATCGAAATGGCTGTGCCGCATGTGCAAATTGCGACATTTAATGAAACGATGGAGCTGATCGGCGGCGCGGAACAAGTAGTGGCATGCGTTTATTTGCGCATTGAAGGGGATGCGCCGGGGAATATGTTTTTCGTGCTTTCATTAGCACAGGCGGCGCGGTTTATCCAGCAAATGACGGGCGATGAGACGTCTTCGTTGTTGGATGGACATCTGTCAGAGTTAGGACGATCAGCGTTGCAAGAGTTAGGAAATATCCTTGCCGGCTCTTATCTTTCCGCATTGGCTGATTTTACTAATTTAAACTTATATTCGTCTGTTCCGATGTTGACCATTGATATGATTGGAGCGATTTTGCAATATGGGTTGCTCGAATTGTCTCGCGTTGGCGATTATGCGATTCTTATCGACACTGCTTTGTATGATGAGCGGCGCCCAGAAGACAGTGTCAATGGCCATTTCTTCTTGCTTCCCGATCCAGATTCGTTCGCTTCCATTTTTCACGCGCTGGGTGTGGATCTTTCATGAGCGAGACCGTTCATGTCGTGAAAGTTGGCATTGCGGATATGAACGTTGTGCATGCACCAAATGTAATACGAACATCTGGATTGGGATCATGTGTCGGCGTCGTAATTTTCGATCATGTTAAAGAAGTGGCAGGGTTGGCACATGTGATGCTCCCTGATTCTTCCATGGCGAGAACGGAAACGATTAATGTCGCCAAATATGCGGATACAGCGGTCGAAGCGTTAATCCGCCTCGTTGTCCGGGCGGGAGGAAGAAAGGAGATGCTTAAGGCAAAAATGGCTGGCGGGGCGCAAATGTTTTCCTTTTCGTCCAAAAGCACGGATGCGATGCGAATTGGTGAAAGAAACGTTGAGGCGCTTAGACAGCAGCTGAACCGGTTCCGTATTCCGATTGTTGCGGAAGATGTCGGGGGCAGCAGCGGGCGGACGATCGAATTTAATCCGAAAACGACGATTTTATCGATTCGTACAGTGAATCAAGGGATAAAAGAGATATGATGAAACGGATTGATGATTTATCGCCAAAAGAAATGGTATGATTATGACAAACAGCGGCATTTTGAAGAGAATGAGGTGGAATCACATGGCGAACGTTTTAGCAGGAGAAGAGCGCAAATATTGGGATCGTTGGATATATGACCGTGATCCACAAGCTGGAAATAAGCTCGTGCAAACATATATGCCGCTTGTTCATTATCACGTTCAGCGAATCGCTGCATCGCTGCCGAAAAATATAAGCAAACAAGAGTTGATCAGCCTTGGATTAGTCGGGCTTTACGACGCGCTTGAAAAATTTGACCCCTCCCGTGATTTAAAGTTTGACACATATGCTTCGTTTCGCATCCGCGGTGCGATTTTTGACGGACTCCGCAAAGAAGATTGGCTTCCGCGCAGCATAAGGGAAAAAGCGAAAAAAATTGAAGAGACGATCGAGAAACTGGAACAGCGCTACATGCGGTCCGTTACTGCAAAAGAAGTCGCTGATGAATTAGGAATCACAGAAGCGGAAGTATATACGGTAGTCAATGAGCATTTCTTTGCAAATGTCTTATCCTTTCAACATGTCGCGACAGAAAACGACGAAGAAGAAAACGCGCTGTTAGCGATCCGTGATGAAAAAACGCTTTCTCCGGAGGAAGAAGTCTTAAAACAGGAATTATATGAAAAATTAGCGGAAGTCATTCAACAGCTAAGCGAAAAAGAGCAGCTTGTCATCAGCTTGTTTTATAAAGAAGAGCTTACCTTTACAGAAATCGGAGAAATTTTAGGGCTTTCCACCTCAAGAATTTCCCAGCTCCATTCTAAAGCGATTTTTAAGTTGCGAAAAATTTTGGAACAGGCGCTTTAGCCGGAAAAAGGAAGTGGGATAATATGGATATGAAATTAGTCGAGTTGCAAATCGCGCTGCCAAAAACGTACGATGCCGGAAAAATCCAAAGCGATGTTCATTATTATTCACAGCTCGCGCAATCGCAGCTTGCTGAGGCGACAAAAAAACAAATGGAGCGGGCGCGAAGACAAGTGACGGAAAAGCGGACGAGCGCCAATGTTGGCAGAGAGCAAAACAAACAACGTGTTCATCCATATAAAGGAAAAACAATCGACATTGTAGGATAGAGGGATTCGATGATTGCACTGCTGCTTGTTATTAGTTTTGTGCTCCATGCGGTTTCATTGTTCATAATTATTTTGCTTTATTTGCAATTATCCAAAGTGAAAGAAACAGAAAAACGTCAGCAACAAATGGCAGAGGAGATGGAACAAACGTTTTCTGCATATTTATTAGAATGGAAAGAAGAAAACGAGCGTTTTCTCAAAAAATTATCCGACATGGCAAGCAACCGTTCACAGGAAGAGGGGAAAAACCATCCCTCTGTCGTTCAGGCGGCATCGGCAAATGAAGAAGAGCTGCCTGACTATTTCCCTAATGTCGACGATGTGAAAGACATCGTTGATATACGCCAGCAAGCGGCGCCTCCTTTGCTTGCCGACGAGGCGTGGAAGCTTTATGAACAAGGAAAAACAATTGAAGAAATCGCAAAAATGCTTAAGAAAGGAAAAACAGAAATCGAGCTGTTGCTAAAATTCCGGCAAAAGTAAGCAAATAATTGCTTGATTGTCGTAGGCAGTTATGATATATTTTTACATGGTGTGAATACACACGCTCATGGATTTAAGCAACGGTGCTGACGGTTGTCAGTCTTGCTTAAAAATGATATGGGCGGAGGAACGAAAACCAAACAAATAGGAGGAACTATCATGTCAGTTATTTCCATGAAGCAATTGCTTGAAGCAGGTGTTCATTTCGGACATCAAACTCGCCGTTGGAACCCAAAAATGAAAAAATATATTTTCACAGAACGCAACGGCATTTATATTATCGACTTGCAAAAAACCGTCAAAAAAATGGAAGAAGCATATAATTTTGCGAAAGAATTAGCAGCAAATGGCGGTAAAATTTTGTTTGTCGGTACGAAAAAACAAGCGCAAGAGTCTGTGAAAGAAGAAGCAGAACGCTGCGGCATGTTTTATGTGAACCAACGCTGGTTAGGCGGCACGTTAACCAACTTTGCAACGATCCAAAAGCGGATTAAGCGTCTGAAAGAAATTGAAAAAATGGAAGAAGACGGTATCTTTGACGTGCTTCCGAAAAAAGAAGTCATCCGCTTGAAAAAAGAGCAAGAACGTTTAGAGAAGTTTTTAGGCGGCATTAAAGAGATGAAAGAATTGCCGGACGCATTGTTTGTCATTGATCCGCGCAAAGAGCGCATCGCGGTTGCGGAAGCGCGCAAATTAAATATTCCGATTATCGGCATTGTTGATACCAACTGCGATCCGGATGAAATTGACTATGTCATTCCAGCAAATGACGATGCGATTCGCGCCGTTAAACTTCTCACTTCCAAAATTGCCGATGCGGTATTGGAAGCAAAACAAGGCGAAGAAGCAGTCGTCGCAGCTGAGTAACGTGTTTTTGCGAAAGGTGATAAGAGGGGAAAGCCTTTTATCACCTTTTTTTGAGACAGAAAACAGCTGCTGTTGGCTATACTAATAAGTAAGGTCGGAAGAGAGCGAATTTCGCTCGAATGATACATACATGCGAGTTTAAAGGAGGATTTTTATTTATGGCGATTACAGCACAAATGGTAAAAGAATTACGCGAAAAAACGGGCGCGGGAATGATGGATTGCAAAAAAGCGCTCACCGAAACAAACGGCGATATGGAAAAAGCGATCGATTGGCTTCGTGAAAAAGGAATCGCCAAAGCGGCGAAAAAAGCGGATCGCATCGCAGCGGAAGGAACAGCGCTCATCGAAGTCGACGGCAATACCGCTGTTATTTTAGAAGTAAACTCAGAAACAGATTTTGTTGCGAAAAACGAAGCGTTCCAAACGCTAGTTAAAGAGCTGGCGGCTCACTTGTTAAAACATAAACCTGCCACGCTCGAAGAAGCGCTTGGGCAAACAATGGACAGCGGAGTGACGGTTCAAGATCACATTAATGCCGCAATCGCAAAAATCGGCGAAAAATTGACATTGCGCCGTTTTGAAATTGTGGAAAAAGGTGACAATGAAGCATTTGGCGCGTACTTACACATGGGCGGACGCATCGCTGTATTAACATTGTTAGCAGGAACAACAAACCAAGACGTGGCGAAAGATGTTGCGATGCATATCGCCGCATTGCGCCCGAAATATGTTTCTCGCGATCAAGTGTCACAAGAAGAAATTGACCGTGAACGCGAAGTGTTGAAACAGCAAGCGTTAAATGAAGGAAAGCCTGAACATATCGTTGAAAAGATCGTAGAAGGCCGTTTAAACAAATTTTACGAAGATATTTGCTTGTTAGAGCAAGCGTTCGTAAAAAATCCGGACGTAAAAGTACGCCAATATGTTGAATCCAACGGTGCAAAAGTGAAAACATTTATCCGTTATGAAGTTGGCGAAGGAATGGAAAAACGCCAAGATAACTTTGCCGAAGAAGTAATGAATCAAATGAGAAAGCAATGAGCGAAGTCCATAGGGAACACACACCGTGTTCCCTATTTTTCAAAATACAGCATCACGATTTTCCAGCAGTGGTGCGATGTTTTTGCCATTTTTCGCGTTTCGCTTTTCCTAATTAGCTGCATGGAGGTTCGACATGGAGAAACCAAAGTATAAGCGTATTGTACTGAAGTTAAGCGGTGAAGCGTTAGCTGGGGAACAAGGATTTGGCATTAACCCTGCCATTATTCAATCCATTGCGAAACAAATAAAAGAAGTCGCCGAGCTCGGCGTTGAGATTGCGATTGTAGTTGGCGGCGGAAATATTTGGCGCGGAAAAACGGGAAGCGAGATGGGAATGGACCGTGCGACAGCGGATTATATGGGAATGCTCGCGACGGTCATGAATTCACTTGCACTTCAAGATAGTCTCGAGCATCTCGGCGTCGAGACGAGAGTGCAAACATCGATTGAAATGCGGCAAGTGGCTGAACCTTACATACGAAGAAGAGCCATTCGCCATCTTGAAAAAAAACGTGTCGTCATTTTTGCGGCGGGGACGGGAAATCCGTATTTTTCAACGGATACGACGGCGGCATTGCGCGCTGCCGAAATTGAAGCAGACGTTATTCTTATGGCCAAAAACAATGTGGATGGCGTATATAGCGCTGATCCGAAAATCGATGAAAATGCAGTGAAATATGATGAACTATCTTATTTGGATGTCATTAAACAAGGATTGGGAGTAATGGACTCCACTGCTTCTTCGTTATGCATGGATAACGATATTCCGTTAATTGTTTTCTCGATTATGGAAGAAGGCAATATCAAACGAGCTGTTCTTGGCGAAAATATTGGAACAATCGTGAGGGGGAAATAGCGATGGTACAACAAATCATTAATATTGCAAAGGAAAAAATGGATAAAGCCGTCCAAGCGTTTACTCGCGAACTTGCAACCATTCGCGCGGGACGGGCTAATCCAAGCTTATTGGAAAAAATAACAGTGGATTATTACGGTGCACCAACGCCAATTATCCAGCTGGCAAGTATCAGCGCTCCGGAAGCGCGGTTGCTTGTCATCCAGCCGTATGATAAATCAGTGATCAAAGATATTGAAAAAGCAATTTTATCATCTGATTTAGGATTAACGCCATCCAACGACGGGTCGGTCATCCGCATTGCGATTCCGCCGTTAACGGAAGAACGCCGCCGTGAGTTAGTGAAGCTTGTGAAAAAATATTCCGAAGACGCGAAAGTCGCTGTGCGCAACATTCGCCGCGATGCAAATGATGAGCTGAAGAAGCTGGAGAAAAACGGCGAAATTACCGAAGATGAGCTGCGTGGCTATATTGATGATATTCAAAAGCTCACAGATAATCATATTGCCAAAATTGATACGATTACGAAGGAAAAAGAAAAAGAAGTAATGGAAGTGTAATGAAACCGGAAAGACCCTCTATATACATGGAGGGTTTTTTTGCTATAATGGAAAGGCAATGAATCCGGAAAGCGGATAAGGCAAAAATGTTCGTTCCAGAAATCGCTAGTCGCATAAGTATATAAATAATAAAATATCATCATATGGAGGACTAGTATGTTTAATAAAATTTGGAAAAATAAAGAGGGTGAATCCTCCTCACCTCTTGTTTACGCAAAAGAGGATATATTGCAACATCCAATTCCAAAACATGTCGCCATCATTATGGATGGCAATGGGCGATGGGCGAAGAAACGGGCCTTGCCGCGGGCGGCGGGCCATTACGAAGGAATGCAAGTCGTTCGCAAAATAACCCGTTTTGCCAATGAGCTTGGCATTAAAATATTATCATTGTACGCGTTTTCGACCGAAAATTGGAAACGGCCGAAAAGCGAAGTAGAGTATTTGATGAAACTTCCCGAGCAGTTTTTAACAACGTTTCTTCCGGAATTAATTGAGGAAAATGTGAACGTTCGCGTTATTGGAAATACTGAACAGCTTCCTGAACATACACGGCGGGCGGTGGAGAAGGCGATTAATGAAACAAAAGACAATACGGGATTGATTCTGAATTTTGCCTTAAACTACGGAAGCCGTGCGGAAATTACATATGCGGTGCAGCAGATTGCCAAAGACATTCAAAACGGCCGGCTGTCCCCGGAACAAATTACAGAGGAGTTAGTGTCTTCGTATTTGATGACAAAAGATTTAATGGATCCGGATTTACTGATCCGCACAAGCGGGGAAATACGTTTAAGCAATTTTATGTTATGGCAGCTTGCTTATACAGAGTTTTGGTTCACTGATGTATTATGGCCGGATTTTACGGAACAACACTTATTAGAAGCGATTGCCGCATTTCAAAAGCGCAATCGCCGGTTTGGAGGAGTTTAAACAAGATGAAACAGCGAATTATTACTGGATTCATTGCCGCCGCACTGTTTTTACCAATTGTGATTTTTGGCGGATTTCCGTTTATAATAGTAACATATATATTGGCAACGATTGGCCTGTTTGAATTGTTGCGGATGAAACGCCTGCGCGCGTTTTCGCCAGAAGGAGTCATTAGTTTCTTGCTTTTATGGGCGCTTCTGCTTCCGGAGACATATGCCCATTGGCTCGAGTCTTTAAATGTAACGAAAAGCGAATGTCTCTCCCTCGCCGCATTATTGCTGCTTGTATATACGGTAGTGACAAAAAACGCGTTTACATTTGATGAGGCGGGATTTTTGTTTTTATCTATTCTTTACGTCGGCTTTGGCTTTTATTATTTCATGGAAATCCGCTTTATTGGCTTGGCGTACATGGTGTATGCTTTATTTACGATTTGGGCGACAGATATCGGGGCGTATTTTATCGGCCGGGCCTGGGGGAAACGCAAGCTTTGGCCGGAAATTAGCCCAAACAAAACGGTGGAAGGTTCCATCGGCGGAATCGTTTGTGCCGTCATTGTCGCTATTGTGTACCAACTATGTACAAACCTTTTTGGCAGTTTCGGCATTCTCATTGTGATGACGGTTGTTCTTTCTGTGTTCGGGCAGTTGGGAGATTTAGTCGAGTCCGCATTTAAACGGCATTATGGCGTAAAAGATTCTGGAAATATTTTGCCGGGGCATGGCGGCATTTTGGACCGCTTTGATAGCCTATTGTTCATTGCGCCAATTTTAGTTGTTTTCATGACTGTGGTGTTATAAGGGAGTTAGGAGTGACGGGATTGAAATATATAAGTATATTAGGAGCGAGCGGCTCCATCGGCACACAGACGTTGGATATCATTCGTTTGCATCCAGATGAATTCCACTTAACGGCAATATCGATTGGAAAAAATGTGGACATGGCACGAGCGATTATTGAAGAATTTGCCCCGCAGCTTGTCGCTGTCGCCGATGCGGACGCGTATGATAAGCTGCGGCGCGAATATGCAGGAAAAGTGAAGATCGTTTATGGCGAAGATGGTTTAACGGAAGCAGCCGTTTTTCCCAAAACGGACATCGTTGTGACAGCGGTCGTCGGAAGCGTTGGACTTGTTCCGACATTGCGGGCGATTGAAGCTGGCAAAACGATTGCGTTGGCGAACAAAGAAACGCTTGTGACAGCAGGGCATATTGTCACCGCAGCTGCCAAAAAGCACGGTGTTGCGTTATTGCCGGTGGACAGCGAACATTCGGCCATTTTTCAATGTTTGCAAGGAGAAAAGAAAAAGAATGTAGAAAAAATTATTTTAACCGCGTCTGGCGGCAGTTTTCGCGATAAAACGAGGGAAGAATTAAAAAATGTCACGGTGGATGAAGCGCTGCGCCATCCGAACTGGTCGATGGGAGCGAAAATTACGATTGATTCGGCGACAATGATGAACAAAGGGCTAGAAGTGATTGAGGCACATTGGCTTTTCGGGCTGCCGTATGAGCAAATTGATGTGTTGTTGCACCGCGAAAGCATCATTCATTCGCTCGTCCAGTTTCGCGATACAAGCATCATCGCTCAACTCGGAATGCCGGATATGCATGTGCCGATTCAATACGCTTTAACATACCCTGAGCGCTTGCCGCTCAAAAATGCTAAACCGCTTGACTTAGCAGAAATTGGTGCATTACACTTTCAGCAGGTGGATTTTGACCGTTATCGCTGCCTGCGCTTAGCATATGAAGCAGGAAAAGCGGGCGGGTCGCTGCCAACGGTGTTAAACGCCGCAAACGAAGAGGCGGTTGCCGCCTTTTTGCAAGGCCGCATCGCATTTCTTGCCATTGAGGAATATATTGAACGCGCGTTAGAGCGGCATGAGTTTGTCAAAGAGCCGTCGCTGGAGGCGATCCGCGAAATTGATGCGGAGACGCGTCAGTACGTTCGGTCATTACTATGAAAAAAGGTGGTTGAAACATTGGAACCGATCATTGCGTTTATCATTATTTTTGGCGCACTGGTGTTTTTCCATGAACTTGGTCATTTAATTTTCGCTAAGCGCGCGGGAATTTTATGCCGTGAATTTGCCATCGGCTTTGGCCCAAAAGTATTTTCATTTAAGAAAAACGAAACCGTGTATACGATTCGTTTGCTTCCATTGGGCGGTTTTGTCCGCATGGCCGGCGAAGATCCGGAAATGATCGAAATCAAGCCGGGGCAAGTCGTCGGGCTGCTATTAGACAAAAACGGCAATGTCGATAAAATTATTGTCAACCATAAAGACGACTATCCAAACGCGAAAATAATAGAAGTCGAACAAGCGGATTTGGAACACCACATGTACATTACCGGTTATGTCGAGCAAGATGAGGACCGTCTTGAACGTTTTTCTGTCAATGAGCCTGCCTTTTTCGTCGTCGATCGCCAAGAAATCCAAATTGCCCCGTACCATCGCCAATTTGCCGCAAAAACGCTTGGGCAGCGGACGATGACAATTTTGGCGGGGCCGCTTATGAACTTTGTGTTGGCGTTTGTCGTGTTTTTGCTCATCGGACTGCTGCATGGATATCCGGTCGACAAACCGATTGTCGGTGAACTGACAAAAGAAGGTGCGGCACGGGAAGCTGGCCTTCAACAAGGGGATGTCATTCTGTCGATCAATAACGAGCCTGTCAAAACGTGGACGCAAGTGGTGAGCATTATTCGCGCCCATCCGGAAGAAAAATTGCTTTTTAAAATACAGCGGGATGAAAAAGTGATGGATATTGCCGTAACCCCTGATGCGAAAAAAGTGCAGGGGGAAACGATCGGCCTCATCGGTGTGTATGAGCCGATGGAAAAATCGGTTTTTGGCTCGGTAAAACAAGGAGTTATTGAGACATACTACTGGACGAAAGAAATTCTTATCGGTCTCGGGCAGCTAGTTACTGGCCAATTTAAGCTCGATATGCTGTCAGGCCCTGTTGGCATTGCTGTTTCAACTGGAAAAGTGGCGCAATCGGGAATTTACTATTTAATGAAATGGGGAGCGATTTTAAGCATTAACCTTGGCATTGTCAACTTATTGCCGCTTCCCGCGCTTGATGGCGGGCGGTTGCTCTTTTTCGCCATCGAAGCGCTGCGCGGAAAGCCGATTGACCGGCAAAAAGAAGGAATCGTGCACTTTATCGGTTTTGCCCTTTTAATGTTATTGATGCTTGTCGTAACATGGAACGACATTCAAAAGTTTTTCCTATAAAAAGAGATAGAGAAAAAGAGGTGCGAGAAAATGAGACAAAGCCAATCGTTCATTCCAACGCTGCGGGAAGTGCCTGCAGACGCAGAAGTAAAAAGCCACCAGCTGTTGCTGCGTGCTGGGTTTATCCGGCAAAGCGCAAGCGGCGTATATACGTTTTTGCCGCTCGGGCAGCGCGTATTGCAAAAAGTGGAAGTGATTATTCGCGAAGAAATGAATCGCGCCGGAGCGGTTGAATTGCTCATGCCGGCGCTGCAGCCAGCGGAATTATGGCAGCAATCCGGCCGCTGGTATTCGTACGGTCCAGAGCTGATGCGCCTAAAAGACCGGCATGAGCGCGATTTTGCGCTTGGACCGACGCATGAAGAAATGATTACGACGCTTGTGCGCGACGAAGTGAAATCTTATAAGCGCTTGCCGCTGACGCTTTATCAAATTCAAGTGAAATTCCGTGATGAAAAACGCCCGCGCTTCGGTTTATTGCGCGGCCGCGAATTTATTATGAAAGACGCATATTCGTTCCATACGTCGCAGGAAAGTTTGGATGAAACGTACAATAAAATGTATGAAGCGTATTCGAACATTTTCCGCCGCTGCGGTTTGAATTTCCGCGCCGTTATTGCCGATTCCGGAGCGATCGGCGGAAAAGATACGCATGAATTCATGGTCTTGTCGGAAATTGGCGAAGATACGATCGCCTATTCCGATGCCTCCGATTATGCGGCAAACATTGAAATGGCTCCTGTTATTACAACATATGAGAAAAGCGATGAGCCGCTGCGCGAGTTAGAGAAAGTGCATACACCGGGGCAAAAAACAATCGAGGAAGTAGCTTCGTATTTGCAGGTGGTTCCGGAAAAATGCATCAAGTCATTGCTGTTTAAAGTCGACGACCGTTACGTGCTTGTGCTCGTCCGCGGCGACCATGAGGCAAATGACGTCAAAGTGAAAAACTTGTTTGACGCAACTGTCGTTGAACTTGCGTCACCGGAAGAAACGAAGCAAGTTATGAATTGTGAAGTCGGATCGCTCGGCCCGATTGGTGTCAGCGAGTCCGTCACGGTCGTTGCCGATCATGCCGTAAAAGCGATCGTTAATGGCGTATGCGGAGCGAATGAGGAAGGATATCATTATATTGGCGTCAATCCAGAGCGCGATTTTACCGTTTCGGAATACGCCGATTTACGTTTCATTCAAGAAGGAGATCCATCTCCGGATGGAAAAGGAACGATCCGCTTTGCTCGCGGCATTGAAGTCGGCCACGTGTTTAAATTAGGCACGCGTTACAGTGAAGCGTTAAACGCAACTTATTTGGATGAAAATGGACGTTCGCAAACAATGATCATGGGCTGCTATGGCATCGGCGTTTCGCGGCTAGTCGCGGCGATTGCCGAGCAGTTTGCCGACGAAAACGGCCTCGTCTGGCCAGTGGCGGTTGCTCCGTTCCACGTCCACCTTATAACGGCGAATGCAAAAAGTGAAGAGCAGCGCCAGCTCGCTGATGAGTGGTATGAAAAACTGAGACAAGCTGGTTTGGAAGTATTGTACGATGACCGTCCGGAGCGCGCCGGCGTCAAATTTGCCGACAGCGATTTAATCGGGATCCCGGTTCGGGTGACAGTCGGAAAGCGCGCTGGTGAAGGAGTCGTTGAAGTAAAAGTGCGCCAAACAGGCGAATCAGTGGAAGTGCCTGTCCATGAACTGATCGACACGATTCAACGCCTTTTACAACAATAAATGACGGAAATTTTCGAGGGCTGTGCTGATGAAAAGCTGATTGGTTACTTTTCAGACAGCCCTTCTGTTATTATGTAATTAAGAGCGACATGTACCATTTTGAGAGGGGAAAGGATCGCGTCATGTTAACGAACGAGCAAAAAGAGCGATTTCAAGTATTGTTGCAGCAGCTTGAATTGACGTCAGACGAATTAGTCCCGTATTTCGCGGAAGCTGGCATTCAAAAACTTGTCATTGAAAAAGAAAAAAAATGTTGGCATTTTTATTTTCTGCTACCGAAAATTTTGCCTTACCGCATTTATCAGCTGTTTACGCAAAAGCTTGTTCATGCGTTTCATCATATCGCAAACGTGAAATATACCATTCAAGCAATCGATACGCATTTTACGGAATCAGATATCCACGATTATTGGACGCACTGTTTGCAAGAGCTGCAAGAAGGTGCTTCTCCGCTTTTATCATTGCTCCATGAGCAAGTTCCAAGCGTAAAAGGAAATAAACTGTATGTCATCGCCCGCAATGAGGCAGAAGCAATGGCGGTGAAGCGGCGTTTTGCCAAAAAAATCGCGGAAGCATATCAGTCATTCGGGTTCCCGCCTTTGCAGCTGGAAACGGAAGTCAAACAGTCGGAAGAAGATTTTGCGCAATTTTTAGCGCAAAAGCAGCAAGAAGATGCTGAGCGCGCTTTAGCGGCGTTAACGGAGATGACGGCGAAAGAAACGAAAGACGAGCCGGCGGCAGAGGAGCCGGCAGGACCGCTCATCATCGGCTATCCGATTAAAGAGGATGAGGAAGTCCGCACGCTGGACAGCATTGTTGAAGAAGAACGGCGCGTCGTCGTGCAAGGATATGTGTTTGATGCCGAAGCAAAAGAATTGAAAAGCGGGCGGACATTATTAACATTAAAGATTACTGATTACACAAACTCGATTTTAGTGAAAATGTTTTCGCGTGATAAAGAGGATGCCGAGCTGATGGCGGGTGTAAAAAAAGGGATGTGGGTGAAAGTACGAGGAAGCGTGCAAAACGACACATTTGTCCGCGACCTTGTGCTCATCGCCAATGATATTAATGAGGTGAAAGCGAAAGAACGGCAAGATACCGCTCCAGAAGGGGAAAAACGGGTGGAGCTTCATCTGCATACACAGATGAGCCAAATGGATGCAGTCACATCCGTCACCAAGCTCATTGAACAGGCGAAAAAGTGGGGCCACCCGGCGATTGCTGTTACCGACCATGCTGTCGTGCAGGCGTTTCCGGAAGCCTACAGCGCCGCAAAAAAATACGGGATGAAAGTATTGTACGGCGTAGAAGCAAACATTGTCGATGACGGTGTGCCGATCGCCTACAACGAAGCGCATCGTTTGCTTGCTGAAGACACATACGTCGTTTTTGACGTGGAGACGACCGGGCTGTCGGCGGTGTATAATACGATTATTGAGCTTGCCGCAGTGAAAGTAAAGGACGGGGAAATTATTGACCGGTTTACATCGTTTGCCAACCCGCATCATCCGTTATCGATGACAACGATCGAGCTGACAGGGATTACCGATGACATGCTGAGAGACGCCCCAGATGTGGAAGAAGTGCTGCGCCAGTTTTACGATTGGATTGGCGACAGCGTCCTTGTCGCGCATAACGCTAGTTTTGACATCGGTTTTTTAAATGTCGGTTTTGCGAAAATTGGCCTTGGCAAAGTGACGAATCCGGTCATCGATACGCTTGAATTGGCGCGGTTTTTATATCCGGATTTGAAAAACCACCGCTTAAACACGCTTTGTAAAAAGTTTGACATTGAGTTGACACAACATCACCGGGCGATTTACGATGCGGAAGCAACTGGATATTTGCTGATGCGGATGTTAAAAGACGCGCAAGAGCGAGGAATTTTGTATCACGATGAATTAAACAAACGTTCGAAGGAAGAAGTGTCGTACCAGCGCTCCCGTCCGTTCCATGTGACGCTGCTTGCGCAAAATGACATAGGGCTAAAAAATTTGTTCAAACTCGTTTCTTTATCGCACGTGAAATATTTTTACCGGGTTCCGCGCATTCCCCGATCGGTGCTGCAGCAGCACCGCGAAGGCATTTTAGTCGGTTCCGGCTGCGATAAAGGCGAAGTGTTTGACAATATGATTCAAAAAGCACCGGAAGAAGTCGAGGAAATCGCGCAATTTTACGATTTTCTCGAAGTGCATCCGCCAGAAGTATACAAACCGTTGATTGACATGGATTACGTCAAAGATGAAAACATGATCAAGGAAATTATCCGCAAGATCGTCATGCTCGGGGAAAAATTAAACATTCCTGTCGTTGCGACCGGAAATGTTCATTATTTAAATCGAGAAGATAAAATTTACCGGAAAATTTTAATTCATTCCCAAGGCGGGGCCAATCCGCTCAACCGCTATGAGCTTCCGGACGTCTATTTTCGGACGACCGACGAAATGCTTGAATGTTTCTCCTTTTTAGGAGAAGAAAAAGCAAAAGAAATCGTCGTGACGAATCCGCAAAAAATCGCTAGTCTCATCGATGAAGTGAAGCCGATCAAAGACAAGCTGTATACGCCGCGCATCGAAGGGGCGGAAGAGGAAATCCGCGAAATGAGTTACCGCCGCGCCAAAGAAATTTATGGCGATCCGCTTCCAGAAATTGTCGAACAGCGTTTGGAAAAAGAGTTAAAAAGCATTATCGGACACGGTTTTGCCGTCATTTACTTAATCTCGCACAAGCTCGTTAAAAAGTCGCTCGATGACGGCTATCTTGTCGGTTCGCGCGGCTCGGTCGGTTCTTCCTTTGTCGCGACGATGACGGAAATTACCGAGGTTAACCCGCTGCCGCCGCACTATGTCTGCCCGAACTGCAAGCACTCAGAATTTTTCAATGACGGTTCGGTCGGTTCCGGATTTGACTTGCCGGATAAAAATTGCCCAAAATGCGGCACCAAATATAAAAAGGATGGGCACGATATTCCGTTTGAAACATTCCTTGGCTTTAAAGGAGATAAAGTTCCAGATATCGATTTAAACTTCTCCGGCGAATATCAGCCGCGCGCCCATAACTATACGAAAGTATTGTTCGGGGAAGATAACGTATACCGCGCGGGAACGATCGGCACTGTCGCCGATAAAACGGCGTACGGTTTTGTCAAAGGGTATGCAAGCGATTTGAATTTGCAGCTGCGCAGCGCGGAAATCGACCGCCTTGCCGCGGGATGCACCGGAGTTAAGCGGACGACAGGGCAGCATCCAGGCGGCATCATCGTCGTTCCGGATTATATGGACATTTACGATTTTACGCCGATTCAATATCCGGCAGACGATACGAGTTCCGAATGGCGCACGACGCACTTTGATTTCCATTCGATTCATGACAATCTCTTGAAGCTCGATATTCTTGGGCATGACGATCCGACGGTCATCCGCATGCTCCAAGATTTAAGCGGCATCGATCCAAAAACGATTCCAACAGACGATCCGGAAGTGATGAAAATTTTCAGCAGCACCGAATCGCTTGGCGTCACGCCGGAACAAATTATGTGCAATGTCGGCACACTCGGCATTCCTGAGTTCGGCACGCGCTTTGTCCGTCAGATGCTGGAGGAAACAAGGCCGAAAACCTTTTCCGAGCTTGTGCAAATTTCCGGACTTTCCCACGGAACGGACGTCTGGCTTGGAAACGCCCAAGAATTGATTCAAAACGGCACATGCACGCTGTCGGAAGTGATCGGCTGTCGCGATGATATTATGGTTTATTTGATTTACCGCGGGCTCGAGCCGTCGCTTGCCTTTAAAATTATGGAATCAGTGCGGAAAGGAAAAGGGCTGACGCCGGAATTCGAAGAAGAGATGCGCAAGCATAATGTGCCGGAATGGTATATTGAATCATGCAAAAAGATTAAATATATGTTCCCGAAAGCGCACGCTACCGCGTACGTGTTAATGGCGGTCCGCATCGCTTACTTTAAAGTGCATTATCCGCTTTTGTACTATGCCACTTACTTTACAGTGCGCGCAGAAGACTTTGATCTGGATGCGATGATTCAAGGCTCTGCGGCGATTCGCAAACGCATTGAAGAAATTAATGCGAAAGGATTAAACGCGACGGCAAAAGAAAAAAGCTTGTTGACGGTATTAGAAGTCGCTTTAGAAATGTGCGAACGCGGCTTCTCGTTTAAAAACATTGATCTTTACCGCTCTCAGGCGACTGAATTTGTCATTGACGGCAATTCGCTTATTCCGCCGTTTAATGCGATCCCGGGCCTTGGGACGAACGTGGCGCTCAATATCGTGCGCGCCCGCGAAGAAGGAGAATTTTTGTCCAAAGAAGATTTGCAGCAGCGCGGAAAACTGTCAAAAACGCTCATCGAATATCTTGAAAGCCGCGGCTGCCTCGATTCGCTGCCAGATCATAACCAGCTTTCCTTATTTTAAACTTGGCGAGTCTCGCTTGAATGGCAGCAGGAAGCGCGGCGGTTGGCTGGCGCGCTCCGCAATCGGTCGGCCATTCGCGAACTTCATGATACAATGAAGAGAGAATCCCGTTTTCCCATTGCAATATATTTTCCAATATGTTATAGTTTTAGTGGAAATGGCAAAGATAATGGGTAAGGAAAGAGTGGGGCAACCCACTCTTTCGTCTTGAATGAATGTCGATTGCTTTTTCATTCCCCGCAAATTTGCTGGGGATTTTCTCGTTATAACGAACGACGCAGTTTCTCTATGTTAGGAGGAAAAGAATGAGTAAAAAGGTGACGAGCATCGTTGAAGAACTAGTCACACCAATTCTTGCCGACATGGATTTAGAACTTGTCGATATCGAATACGTTAAAGAGGGGAAAAACTGGTTTTTGCGCGTCTTTATCGACTCTGATGAAGGGGTTGACATTGAACAATGCGGGACTGTTAGCGAAAAGCTAAGCGAAAAATTGGATGAAGTCGACCCGATCCCACACAACTATTTTCTTGAAGTGTCTTCACCCGGGGCGGAACGGCCGTTAAAAAAACCGGCTGACTTTACAAGAGCGATTGGGAAACATGTATATATCAAAACATATGAACCAATTGAAGGAGAAAAGGAATTTGAAGGAGAACTTACCGGTTTTGACGGAAAAATCGTATCTGTCACTGTGAAAGACAAAACTCGCAAAAAAAACCATCGATATTCCGTATGAAAAAGTGGCGAGCGCAAGACTTGCTGTTATCTTTTTTTAATGGCAAAAGGGGGATTTTCGTTTCATGAATACGCAATTACTGGATGCCTTGGCGGATATTATCCGCGAAAAAGGCATTAGCAAAGAAGTTGTGATGGAAGCGATCGAAGCAGCAATTATTTCCGCGTACAAACGCAATTTCGGCCAAGCGCAAAACGTGCGGGTGGATTTGAACATGGAAACCGGAACGATCCGCGTTTTTGCGCGCAAAGAAGTGGTAGAAGAAGTGACTGATCCGCGTCTGCAAATTTCTTTAGAAGAAGCGCAGCGAATCGATCCGAACTATCAAAGCGGCGATGTCGTAGAGCTGGAGGTAACGCCGAGAGATTTCGGACGCATCGCGGCACAAACGGCGAAACAAGTCGTTACGCAACGGGTGCGCGAAGCGGAGAGAAGCGTTATTTACGCGGAGTTTGTTGACCGCGAAGAAGATATTATGACAGGGATTGTTCAACGCATTGATCCTCGTTTTGTGTATGTCAGCCTCGGCAAGACGGAAGGGCTGCTGCCAGCTAGCGAGCAAATGCCAAATGAAACGTACAAACCGCACGACCGCATAAAAGTGTATATAACGAAAGTGGAAAAGACGACGAAAGGGCCGCAAATTTTTGTATCGCGCACTCATCCGGGATTGCTTAAGCGCCTTTTTGAACTGGAAGTCCCAGAAATTTACGACGGTACAGTCGAAATTAAATCGATTGCTCGCGAAGCAGGAGACCGCTCGAAAATTTCTGTGCATTCCGACAATCCGGAAGTGGATCCTGTCGGCGCCTGCGTCGGCCCAAAAGGACAGCGCGTTCAAGCGGTTGTCGAAGAGTTAAACGGTGAAAAAATTGATATCGTCCGCTGGTCTGCTGACCCTGTCGAGTTTGTTGCAAACGCGTTAAGCCCAGCGAAAGTGCTGCGTGTGATCGTCAACGAAGAACAAAAGGCGACGACGGTGATCGTGCCGGATTATCAGCTGTCGTTAGCAATCGGCAAACGCGGGCAAAACGCCCGGTTAGCTGCGAAGCTGACCAATTGGAAAATCGATATTAAAAGCGAATCGGAAGCGAGAGAATTAGGAATCGACCCGTATGCGCAATCCTCTTTTCTTGATCCCGAAGAAACGCCGATCAATAATGAAAATGACAGCAACCAATCATTCGATTTACAAGATGAGAAAATCGAGTGAGGGGGGAGCGACATGGCTGGTCAAAAGAAAGTGCCAATGCGAAAGTGCGTCGTGACTGGGGAAATGAAGCCAAAAAAAGAAATGGTGCGCATCGTTCGCTCTAAAGATGGAGACGTTTCGATTGATTTAACCGGAAAAAAAGCGGGGCGCGGAGCGTATATTACGCTTGATAAAGAATGCATTTTATTGGCGAAAAAGAAAAATGTTTTAGCCCATCATTTAAAGACGGAAATTGCCGATACGCTGTATGATGAACTGCTTCAGTTAGCGGAAAAGGAGACAGCGGCTCGAAATGAGCAATGAACGGTGGGCATCATTATTAGGACTGGCGAATCGAGCGCGGAAAGTAATTTCAGGCGAGGAACTGACGGTCAAAGAAATCCGCAGCGGCAGAGCGAAACTCGTGCTTTTAGCGGAAGATGCCTCAGAAAATACAACGAAAAAAATCAGCGATAAATGTTCTTCCTACGGCATTCCGCTCCGCAAAGTGACTGACCGTTATACGCTCGGGCACGCAATCGGAAAAGATGCCCGTGTTGTTGTTGCGGTGATCGACGAAGGGTTTGCCAACAAACTACTGACGATGCTCGATTGATCTTTATGGGGGTGAATCTATGTCTAAAATGCGTGTATATGAGTACGCGAAAAAAAACAATGTATCGAGTAAAGAGGTTATTCATAAATTGAAAGAAATGAACATTGACGTGACGAATCATATGGCGACGTTGGAACCGGAAGTGGTGGAAAAGCTTGATCATACGTACAGCCAAAAAAATGAACGGCCTGAACGACCGCACGCTTCTGCTCCAAAAGAAAAACGCCCGACGACGGTAAAACCGAAAAGTTATGTCGATGATTTTGATGACGAAGATGAAGAAGTAGTGAAAGCAAAAGTTCCGAAGAAAAAAGCGGCAAACAAAAAGAAAGAAGGAAAAAAACACGATTTGCAATTGCAGCAACAAGAAAAGAAAATTTTCCATCAACATAAGAAGAAAAACAAAGGAAAAGTAAAAGCAAAGGTAAAAGCGAAAGAAGAACAGCAACCTGTGCAGCAACAAGAAGCGCCAGTGAAAAAAGAAAAAGAACTTCCTAAGAAAATTACGTATGAAGGAACATTGACGGTTGCTGAGCTTGCAAAAAAACTCGGCCGCGAACCGTCGGAAATTATTAAAAAGCTGTTTATGCTCGGTGTGATAGCGACGATCAACCAAGATTTGGATAAAGACGCGATCGAGCTGGTTTGTGCCGATTATGGCGTAGAAGTGGAAGAAAAAGTAGTTATCGATGAAACGGATTTTGAATCCATTGAAATCGTCGATAATCCTGAAGATTTAGTGGAGCGCCCGCCGGTCGTCACGATTATGGGGCACGTTGACCACGGAAAAACGACGCTATTGGATTCGATTCGCCATTCGAAAGTGACAGAACAAGAAGCAGGGGGCATTACGCAACATATTGGCGCATATCAAGTGACAGTGAATGATAAAAAAATCACGTTCCTTGATACGCCAGGGCATGAAGCGTTTACGACAATGCGGGCAAGAGGGGCGAAAGTCACCGATATCGTCGTCCTCGTTGTCGCTGCCGATGATGGCGTGATGCCGCAAACAGTGGAAGCAATCAACCACGCGAAAGCGGCAAATGTTCCGATTATTGTCGCCATCAACAAAATCGATAAGCCGGATGCCAACCCGGATCGCGTCATGCAAGAATTGATGGAGTATAATCTCGTTCCGGAAGAATGGGGCGGAGACACGATTTTTTGCAAATTATCGGCAAAAACGGGAGAAGGAATTGACAATTTATTGGAAATGATTTTACTTGTTAGTGAAATGGAAGAATTAAAAGCAAATCCAAACCGCCGTGCGACAGGAACAGTGATCGAGGCGAAGCTGGATAAAGGCCGCGGACCGGTAGCAACGCTGCTCATTCAAGCGGGAACGTTGCGTGTTGGAGATCCGATTGTTGTTGGCTGCACATACGGCCGCGTGCGGGCGATGGTCAATGATACAGGGCGCCGCGTGAAAGAAGCAGGTCCGTCGACACCTGTGGAAATTACCGGTCTTCACGAAGTGCCGCAAGCTGGCGACCGCTTTATGGTGTTTGAGGATGAGAAAAAGGCGCGGCAAATCGGTGAAGCGCGGGCGCAAAAACAATTGATGGAACAACGCAGCATGAAAACGCGCGTCAGCCTTGACGATCTCTTTGAACAAATTAAACAAGGAGAAATGAAAGAATTAAATATTATCGTCAAAGCGGATGTGCAAGGATCGGTTGAAGCGCTTGTTTCCGCTTTGCAAAAGATCGACGTGGAAGGTGTGCGCGTGAAAATTATTCACGCTGGCGTTGGGGCAATTACAGAATCCGACATTATTTTAGCGACTGCATCGAACGCGATTGTCATCGGCTTTAACGTCCGCCCGGATGCCAACGCAAAACGTGTCGCCGAATCGGAAAAAGTCGATATCCGCTTGCACCGCATCATTTATAAAGTGATTGAAGAAATTGAAGCGGCGATGAAAGGGATGCTTGATCCTGAATATGAAGAGAAAGTCATCGGTCAGGCAGAAGTGCGGCAAACGTTCAAAGTATCCAAAGTGGGAACGATTGCCGGCTGCTATGTGACGGATGGAAAAGTGACACGCGACAGCAAAGTCCGCCTCATTCGTCAAGGTGTCGTCGTTTATGAAGGTGAAGTGGATTCATTGAAACGCTTTAAAGATGACGTCAAAGAAGTGATGCAAGGATATGAATGTGGATTGACGATTAAAAACTTCAACGATATTAAAGAAGGAGACATTATTGAGGCGTACGTAATGCAGGAAGTGGAAAGACAATGATCGGCTTTGTCGCCTGTGAATGCCTTATTTATGACGCGCAATCATTAAAAGAAAAACGCGCCGTGTTACAGCGAATAATAACGCGGCTTAAACAAAAATATAATATATCCGTAGCCGAAATCGATCACCAAAACGTATGGCAGCGGACGACGCTCGGAATTGTTGCGATTACGGCGAGCCGGGCGGCAACCGAGCAGGAGCTGCAGCGGGCGCTCGCTTTGATCGATTCCTTTCCAGAATTGGAAAGGACGGTTACGACATTTGAGTGGTTTTAATCGAGGTGATTGGCAATGAATTTACGGGCTACACGTGTCGGTGAACAAATGAAAAAAGAGTTAAGCGATATTATTGGCCGCAAATTAAAAGATCCGCGCATCGGCTTTGTCACTGTTACCGATGTGCGCGTTACAGGCGACTTGCAACAAGCGAAAGTGTATATTAGCATCTTTGGGGATGAAGAACAGCGGCAAAACACGTTAAAAGGGTTGGAGAAAGCGAAAGGATTTATCCGTTCCGAAATCGGCCAACGCATTCGGTTGCGGAAAACACCGGAAATATTTTTCGAAATTGATGAATCGATCGAATATGGAACCCGCATTGAGCAATTGATCCGGCAAATTTCCGCGGAACGCGAAAGCGAGAAAAAGGAAGAGGAAAACGAAAAGGAATAAATGGATAGACAATTTGTCTATCCATTTCGATTATGTACATAAATGATTTGGTTATGACTTTATCAGAAAGGGTGCGCAAATGGACGGAGTATTGTTATTGCACAAACCGCCGGGAATGACATCGCACGATTGTGTTGCGCGCATTCGCCGCATGTTGCGGACCAAAAAAGTAGGCCATACAGGGACGCTTGACCCAAACGTATCAGGAGTTTTGCCAATTTGTATTGGAAAGGCGACGCGCATCGCCGAATTTTTAACAGGATCGACGAAAACATACGAAGGTGAAGTGACATTAGGGATCGCGACAACAACAGAAGACAGCGATGGCGAAATCGTCGCAAAGCAAAAAGTGGACCGCATCATTCATCGCAGTGACATCGAAGAAGTGTTCCGGCAGCTGACGGGGGAAATTGCGCAAACGCCGCCAATGTACTCCGCGGTAAAAGTGAACGGAAAAAAGCTGTATGAATATGCGCGCGCGGGCGTTGAAGTCGAGCGGCCGACTCGCATTGTCACGATCCATGAACTAACATTGCTGGAGGAACGAGACACGTTTTCTGGTGACACCGTTTCATTTCGCTTTCGTGTCGTTTGCAGCAAAGGCACCTACGTTCGCACGTTAGCGGTAATGATCGGCGAACGCCTTGGCTATCCGGCGCATATGTCTGACCTTGTTCGCACGGCATCCGGTCCCTTTTCTTTGCAAGATTGTGTCACATTTGAGCAATTGGAACGTTACATCGAGAACGGGCAAGTACAATCCGTTTTGCTTCCGATCGAAAAAGCGCTTTTTCATTTGCCGAAATATGAAATAAATGATAAAGTAGCGGAGAAAGTAAAAAACGGAGCGATATTGCCGCTTCCCGCGTTTTTGCAATCATTGCAAGGTCCGGTATTAATGATGACCAAACAAAGCGAGGCGCTCGCTCTTTATATAAAGCATCCTGCTAAACCTCACTTGATGAAGCCGCTGAAAGTATTCCGATAAAAGAAAAGGCAAAATAGAGGGTGAGTTAAGAAAATGAAAACACTATTTATTTCGCATCCCCATCAGATGAAAAAAGAAGAATTGCCGCCGACCGTTATGGCGCTTGGCTATTTTGACGGCATCCATCTTGGGCATCAGAAAGTGATTCGCACTGCGGTCCAAATCGCGGCGGAGAAAGGATATAAAAGCGCGGTGATGACATTTCACCCCCATCCTTCCGTCGTGCTTGGAAAGAAGGATAAACATGTTCATTTGATAACGCCGCTTAAGAAAAAAGAGCAGTTAATTGGCGAACTTGGCATCGATTATTTATATATTGTCGAGTTTACCTCTTCGTTTGCGCAACTATTCCCGCAAGAATTTGTTGATCAATACATTATCGGCCTTCATGTGAAGCATGTCGTTGCCGGGTTTGACTTTACTTACGGGCGCCTCGGAAAAGGGACGATGGAAACTTTGCCGTTCCATTCGCGCGAGCAATTTACGCAGACGGTGATTCCAAAATTAAGCATCGACGGCGAGAAAATAAGCTCCACTTATGTCCGGCAATTGCTGAAAAATGGCGATGTCGACCAGCTCCCGCGTCTGCTCGGCCGCTTTTATGAAGTGGAAGGAACGGTGGTGGGCGGTGAACGCCGCGGAAGAACGATTGGGTTTCCAACGGCGAATATAGCGTTAAAAGATGACTATTTGTTGCCGGCGCTCGGCGTATATGCAGTAAAAGTAAAAATTGGTTCAGACATTTTTGAAGGAGTGTGCAACGTTGGCTATAAACCGACTTTTTACTCAACTCGTGAAGGATTGCCAAGCATCGAAGTGCACATTTTCGATTTTGCCAAAGACATTTATGGAGAAACGATGACGATCGAGTGGCATATGCGCTTAAGAAGCGAACAAAAATTCGCGGGTGTGGATGAATTAATCGCGCAAATTCAGCGGGATAAGGAAAAAGCGCAAGCATATTTCCGCAATTTCGCCGAAACTACTTGCATTTTATCGCAAAAAGAGGTATTCTAATGAATGTATGCAAAACAACCATTGCTTGGCAAGTCGAGTCACCGCCGCTTGCTCGGTAATTGGGGTTTTATCAATGAGGAGGTGAACAAGGATGGCATTATCGCAAGAGCGCAAACGTGAAATTATTGAACAGTTTAAAATTCACGAGAACGATACAGGTTCTCCAGAAGTGCAAATTGCTATCCTTACTGAGCAAATCAACAATTTGAATGAACATTTGCGCGTTCATAAAAAAGACCATCATTCTCGTCGCGGATTGCTGAAAATGGTTGGTAAACGCCGCAACTTATTGAATTACTTGCGCAATAAGGACATTACGCGCTATCGTGAATTGATTAACAAACTTGGATTACGTCGATAAAAAAGCGGGAGCATTCCCGCTTTTTTGCTAGTTATATAGGCGATTTTTCGTTATGATAAAATAAATGGAAACTGATACAATCGGCGCTGATTCGTTCATACTAAATATACATTCGTTATTCTCGATTTGTACATAGAGAGGAGTACTCACTTATATGGAGCAAGAAAAACGCGTTTTTTCCATAGACTGGGCTGGACGGCCGCTCGTTGTCGAAATTGGCGAGTTGGCCAAGCAGGCAAACGGAGCGGTATTAGTCCGTTATGGTGACACGGTAGTATTAAGCACAGCAACGGCGTCCAAAGAGGCGAAAAACGTCGACTTTTTCCCGCTGACGGTCAACTATGAGGAGCGTCTTTATGCAGTTGGCAAAATTCCGGGAGGATTTATTAAGCGGGAAGGGCGTCCTAGCGAAAAGGCGATTTTGGCAAGCCGCTTGATTGACCGGCCGATTCGGCCATTGTTTTCGGAAGGATTCCGCAATGAGGTGCAAATTGTTTCGATGGTGATGAGCGTCGATCAAGACTGCTCTCCGGAAATGGCGGCATTGCTCGGCTCCTCCCTAGCGCTGACGATTTCCGATATTCCGTTTGAAGGGCCAATTGCCGGCGTGACTGTCGGACGTGTCGATGGAAAGTTTGTCATTAATCCGACGGTCGAACAGTCGGAAAAAAGCGATATACATCTCGTTGTCGCCGGAACGAAAGACGCGATTAACATGGTCGAGGCTGGAGCCGATGAAGTGCCAGAGGAGATCATGTTAGAAGCGATTATGTTCGGGCATGAAGATATAAAACGGCTGATCGCTTTTCAAGAGGAAATCGCCGCCCAAGTCGGCAAAGAAAAAATGGAAGTTGTTTTGTATGAACTCGATCCGCAGCTGGAAGCGGAAATCCGCCAGCTTGCCGAAGCGGATATTAAACGGGCGGTGCAAGTGCCGGAAAAATTGGCGCGCGATGCGGCGATTGAGGAAGTTAAAGCAGGTGTCATTGCGAAATATGAAGAACAGGAAGCAGACGAGGAAACGTTGAAACAAGTGAATGAAATTTTACATAAGCTCGTCAAGGAGGAAGTAAGACGGCTTATTACCGAAGAAAAAATTCGCCCAGACGGCCGGAAAGTGGATGAAATCCGTCCGCTCTCCTCAGCAGTCGGCGTCCTGCCGCGCACGCACGGCTCAGGCTTGTTTACGCGCGGGCAGACACAAGTGCTCAGCGTTTGCACATTAGGGGCGCTTGGCGATGTGCAAATACTGGACGGGCTCGGTATTGAAGAAACGAAACGGTTTATGCACCATTACAACTTCCCGCCGTTTTCCGTCGGCGAAACAGGGCCGATGCGCGGGCCGGGACGCCGCGAGATCGGGCACGGCGCGCTTGGCGAGCGGGCGCTCGAACCGGTCGTTCCGTCGGAAAAAGAGTTTCCGTATACGATCCGCCTCGTGTCAGAAGTGCTTGAATCGAACG